>JBARVT010000127.1:0-9035 GCA_049646405.1 Alteraurantiacibacter sp. | reverse complement strand
AGCCTGGATCACGGTGAGAAAGATGAAGAGCGTCATGGCGTGTCAGTCGGTCGTTCTTGAAAAATGCGAATGCATCTGAGCGTGCGGGGCCGCATGTAGAGCGCCCGAGCAATTCTCACAAGGGGAGCGGATCAAGCGTCCTCGCGCTCGGCGGCGGCGACGATGATGCCGAGGAAGCTCTCCGCCGACAGGCTCGCGCCGCCGACGAGCGCGCCGCCCACTTCGGGCACGGCCATCAGCTCGGCGGCATTGTCGGCATTGACGGAGCCACCATAGAGAATGCGAATATCCGCGCCGGCATCACCATACAGCGCATCGAGCCTGGCGCGCACAAGCCGGTGCATCGCCTTGATATCATTTGGTGTCGCCGCATTGCCGGTGCCGATGGCCCAGACCGGCTCGTAAGCCACCGTGACCTTCTCCGCCACGTCCTCGCCCGACGGCAGCGAGCCGTCGAGCATTGCGCCGACGACGCTCTCGGCATCGCCCGCATCGCGCTGTGCCGCCGTCTCGCCAATGCAGACGATGACGTTCATGCCCGCTTCGATCGCGGCTTCGGCCTTGGCCTTGACCAGCGCATCGCTCTCGCCATGGTTGGCGCGGCGCTCGCTATGGCCCACGATGCAGAAGCTTGCACCCGCATCTTTCAGCATCGCCGCAGAGATGTCGCCCGTATGCGCGCCGCCTTCGTCGGCATGACAATCCTGCGCGCCGATGCCGATGATGTTCGCTTCCCTGTGGGTCGCATGGAGCAGCGTGAAAGGCGGCGCGAGCGCCACTTCCACTTTCATAAGCCGTTCGGCGGCACGATCGATCGCGCGCGCTTCGGACAGCATGGCGCGGGTGCCGTGCATCTTCCAGTTGCCGACGACGAAGGGACGGGTGGTCATCCGGGAAATTCCAATCGAATTGACAGTTCGCAACAGGCCGGGACGATCCCTACCGGCCTGACGCGTTTTGAAGCGCGCTAAAGCCGTGCCCCGCGCTTGTCAAAGGGCCGCGTCCACAATCGGGCGAAACCGCTCGCAGCCTGTTGCGGGAGGGTCGCAGGGGCGATACAGCGCCCGGCAATCTTGCATGGCTATCCACTGGCCCTGCACCTGTCCTGCAACGATCGAAGTCCATTCAAATGATCTCCTTCTTCCGCAATTTCTTCCAGTCGAAACTGGGCGTGGGGATCACCCTCGCCTTCCTCGGTCTGATTGCCATAGCCTTTGCTGCGTCGGACGTGACGAATACCGGCATGTTCGGCGGGGTCGCGGGCGGGGACCGTGTCGCAAATGTGGGCGAGCGCACGATAAGCACGGCGGACCTGAACCAGAATGTCACCAACCAGTTCCAGCGCGCGCGCGAACAGGATCCGACGCTCTCGATGGAAGGGTTCATTGCGGGCGGGGGCTTCGACGAGATCCTCGATGCTATCATCAGCCGCTCGGCAATCGCCGAGTTTGCGGAAAATCTTGGCCTGCGCGCCGGATCGCGCCTCGTCGATAGCGAAATCGTCAATGGCGGCGGCTTCATGGGGCTGGACGGGCAGTTCGACGACGAGGCGTTCCGCGCCTCGCTGCGCCAGCGCGGGCTGACCGAGGCGACCGTGCGCGACGATATCGGGATGAGCCTGCTCGCGCAGCAGATGGTCGTGCCGATCAGCTACCAGGCGCGCATGCCTACCGGATTCGCGCGCACCTATGCGCAGCTTCTCAACGAGACGCGGCGCGGCACGGCTGCGGTGTTCCCGGCTGAGGCGTTTGCGCCCGAAGGCGGGCCGAGCGATGCGCAGCTGCAGGCCTATTACACGGAGAACCGTGCGCGCTACATCCGGCCCGAACGGCGCCGCATACGCTATGCCAGCTTCGGTCCGAACGAACTGCCGAATATCCCGCCTGTCACCAACGCGCAGGTCGCCGCGCGATACCGGCAGGACGCCCCGACGCTGTATCAGGCGCGCGAGGAGCGGACCTTTACGCAAGTCGTCACACAGACGCAGTCCGCCGCGCAGGAACTGGTGCAGGCCGTGAACGGCGGAGCGTCGCTGGAACAGGCGGCGCAGCGTGCTGGCCTCGCCACGACGACGGTCAGCGAAGTCGAACAGGCAGACTTCGCCAGCACCGCCTCTCAGGCCGTGGCGCGCGCCGCCTTTGCGGGAGACACGGGCGAGATCGCAACGCCGACGCGCGGCAGCCTCGGCTGGTATGTTCTGCGCGTCGACAGTGTAAGCGAGATAGGCGCCCGCAGTCTTGCCGACGCCTCCGACGACATCCGTGCGACGCTGCTCGCCGAACGTCAGCAGCAGGCGCTCGACGACTTTTCCGAGACGCTTGAGACAGAGTTCCGGCGTGGCAAGACACTGCTGCAGGCGGCGCAGGAGCTGGATGCCGAACTCGACACCACACCCGAACTGCTCGCCAGCGGGCAGGTTTATGGCCAGGCTGCACAGCCCCCACAGGAGCTGGCGCGTGTCGTGCAATTCGCCTTCGAGCTGGACGAGAATGAGCCCCAAATCATCGAACTGGTGCCCGGGCAAGCGTTCATGATCTTCGAGGTCGCCGCCATCCAGCAAAGCGCTGCCCCGCCGCTTGCCGAAATTCGCGAGCAAGTGGAGGCCGCATGGGTGCGCGAGCAGGGCATGGCCGCCGCCGGACAAGCCGCGCAGCGCGTGTTGCAGCGTGTCGAAAGCGGCATGTCCTTTGCCGATGCGGTGCGCCGCGAAGAGGCCGACCTCCCCGCCCCGCGCGAGCTCAACCTCAACCGCCGCGCGCTCGCCAATGCGCAGCAGATCACCCGCGCGACGATTCTGTTCTTCTCCATGGCGGAAGGCACGGTGAAGCGGGTTGCAGTCCCCGATGCGGCACGCTGGTTCGTGGTGGAGCTTGACGAGATTGACACGCCCGAGCTCGCAGCCGACGCGCAGGAAGTGCAGAATACCGTCCAGTCGCTGTCGCAGGTAATGGGCGAGGAATATGTCGCGCAATTCGTGACGGCGGCAGAGAATTCGCTGACCATCGAGCGCAACGAGGCCGGGATCGAGGCGGTGCGCGGCCAGCTGACCGGCGCGACCCGCAACTGAGGCGGGCGGTCTGCTGCCCGCCCCGCTCGAATATCGCGCAGAGGCGCGTGCGGCGCTTGCCGGGGGCCGCAACACGCTCGTCTGGCGGCGCGTGGTGGCCGACACCGAAACGCCCATCGGCGGCGCGCTCAAGCTGATCGAGGAAGGCCGCGGCGACTTCCTGCTCGAATCGGTCGAGGGCGGCGAGATACGCGGGCGCTATAGCCTGCTGGGCCTCGATCCGGACCTGCTGTTCCGCGCCAGCGGCGCCCTCGCCGAGGTCAACCGCCGCTGGCGGTACGACCGCGAGGCATTTGAGCCACTCCCCGGCGATGCCATGGCCGAACTGCGCGCATTGGTGGAGGCGTGCCGTATAGATGACGTGCCTGGCGAATTACCCCCCGCCCTCGCCTGCCTCGTTGGATATTTTGGCTACGAAACCATCGGCCTTGTCGAAAAACTCCCCCGCGCGCCGCAGAGCGAACTGGCGCTGCCCGACATGCTGTTCGCCCGCCCCGCGCTGGTGCTGGTGTTCGACCGGCTGACCGATGCGCTCTACCTCATCGCCCCGCTCTGGGCCGACGAGGGCGTGCCCGGGGACAAGATCGCCCGCGCCGAAGAGCGGATCGACGAAGCGCAGCGCCGCCTTGGCGGGCCGGTCCCGTTCGCAGCGCGTCTCTCGCAAGCGCCCGAAGCCGAACTGTCGCCAGTTCTTGCCGAGAGCGATTACGCCGCGATGGTCGCCAGCGCGAAGGAGTACATCACCGCAGGCGACATCTTCCAGGTCGTGCTCGCCCAGCGCTTCACCTGCCCCTTCCCGCTGCCGCCGCTTGCGCTCTATCGTGCGCTTCGAAGAGTGAACCCTTCACCTTTCCTCTACTTCCTCGACATGCCCGGCTTCGCGGTCGTCGGCTCCTCGCCCGAGATCCTCGTGCGCGTCCGCGACGGTGAGGTGACGATCCGCCCCATCGCCGGCACTCGCCCGCGCGGCGCGACCGAGTGGGAGGACAAGGCGAACGAAGCCAGCCTGCTCGCCGATCCGAAGGAATGCGCCGAACACTTGATGCTGCTCGACCTCGGGCGCAACGATGTCGGCCGAGTGGCGCATCGCGGCAGTGTGACCGTTAGCGACAGCTTTACCGTCGAACGCTACAGCCACGTCATGCATCTCGTCAGCAATGTCGTCGGCGAACTGGCAGACGAGAAGGACGCGCTCGACGCGCTGTTCGCGGGCTTTCCGGCAGGGACGGTCAGCGGCGCGCCCAAGATCCGCGCATGCGAGATCATCGCCGAGCTCGAGCCGGAGACGCGCGGCGCCTATGCCGGCGGAGTCGGCTATTTCGCGCCGGACGGTTCGGTTGACAGCTGCATCGTCCTGCGCACCGCCGTGGTGAAGGACGGCACCATGCATGTGCAGGCAGGCGCAGGCATCGTCGCCGACAGCGACCCCTCCTACGAAGCTGCAGAATGCCGCCACAAAGCCGGCGCGCTTGCGGCGGCCGCGCGCGAGGCGTTGGCACAGGCGAGCGAGGCGGGGTTCGGGCAGTGATGCGGCGGGCGAGCCTAGCTGCGCTGGCCGCCCTGACCCTTTCCGCCTGCGAGCTGCACTTCGAAGGCGAGACCGACGAAACGCTCGCCTCGATCTGCGAACCGGTGATCTTCGAGGATTCGCCGCTCACACACTGCATCGCTGTGCCGGGCGAGCAGTCCATCGCCATGGCACTCGCGCCCGAAGGCAGCGACACGCCGTATCGCACCTTGCGCGATTATTCGCGCGCCGCCTCGTCCGAGACCGTGATGGCCATGAATGGCGGCATGTATGACGGCGAGGGGCTGCCCATCGGATATTATGTGGAGGACGGGCGGCGGCTGACCGTGCTCAACCAGAATGACGGGCCGGGCAACTTCCATCTATTGCCGAACGGCGTGTTTTATGGCGAGACCGAACAAGGACCGTGGCGCGTGCGCGATACCGAGCGGTTTGCCGATGAGGTGGTCGAACGCCCCGCCTTCGCCACGCAATCAGGCCCGATGCTGGTGATCCGGGGCGAATTGCATCCTGCCATCGACCCAGACGGGGATTCGCACAAAACGCGCAATGCCGTCGGCGTCGATGCGGCGGGGCGCGCGCATTTCGTTATTACAGAGGCGCCGGTCAGCTTCGGCAGGCTGGCGCGCTACTACCGCGACGTGCTCAATGTCGACAATGCGCTGTTCCTCGATGGCAGTGTGTCGCAATTATGGGACCCGCCGCGTGACAGGCTCGATACCGGGCCGGATATCGGACCCATCGTCGTCGTTCGGCAAATGGAGAGCAAATGATGCCCGAATACCGCGAGCTCTATCCGATCACCGAGCCTTTCGAGAGCGGCATGCTCGATGTCGGCGAGGGACACTCGCTCTACTGGGAGCGGGTCGGTACGAAAGGCGCGAAGTCTGCCGTCATGCTGCATGGCGGCCCGGGCGGCGGTATTTCCCCCAAGCATCGCGGGCAGTGGAACCCGGAAAAATACGACGTGTTGCTGTTCGACCAGCGCGGCTGTGGCAAATCGCTGCCCTTCGCGGAGATCGAGCACAACGACACCTGGCGTATCGTCGCCGACATGGAACGCTTGCGCGAAATGTGCGGGTTCGAACGCTGGCAGGTGTTCGGCGGCAGCTGGGGCGCGACGCTCGCGCTCGCCTATGCCCAGAGGTATCCCGAGCAGGTGAGTGAGCTGGTGCTGCGCGGCGTCTTCCTTGCGCGGCAAAAGGAGAAGGATTGGCTCTACACCTACGGCGCGAGCGAGGTGATGGCCGAGCAGTGGGACGATTTCTGCGGACTGATCCCTCAAGAGGAACGCGGCGATCTCGTGCAGGCCTATTACGACCGGCTCACAAGCGACGACGAGCCGACCCGTCTCGCCGCCGCGCGCGAATGGTCGCTGTGGGAAGGCAATGTCGCGACGCTTCTGCCCGACGAGAAATTGCTGGGCGACTTTGCCGATCCGGCCAAGGCCGTGCCTTTCGCCCGCATCTGCGCGAAGTTCTTCCTCGAGGATTTCTATCTCGAGGAAGCACAGCTGCTTGCGAATGCGGACCGGCTTAGGGACATTCCCGGCATCATCGTCCAAGGCCGCCACGACATCTGCACCCCGCCGACTTCGGCCTGGGCGCTGAAAAAGGCGTGGCCCGAAGCGGATTTGCGGATCGTGCATGACGCAGGCCATTCGGCAGGCGAACCGGGGATCATCGACGGGCTTGTCAGGGCGACTGATGAGTTTTCGACGAAGGGCTGACGCGGTGCCATGGGCGTGCTGGCCTCGGCAGGTCTTCGCGGTATGACCGTGCCAATGAAAACAATTGTAATCGCAGCCGCGCTAGCCCTGCCCGCCGCGCCTCTCTTTGCTCAGGACTACGACCCTGCCGCCGTCGTCGACGCTACGGCCGACGCGGTGGAAGAATATTTCTACGATGCCGAGCGCGGCTCCGAAATTGCAAGCGAAGTGCGCGCTTATGCCAGGGCGAATGCCGCGCAGATCGCCGCCGCAGACGCTTTTGCGCTGGCCGAAATGCTCACTGGTCTGCTCAGTCCCTTCGACGGACATTTCGGTGTGACCTACCGCCCGTCCTCGCCTGCCACTGATGCCGACGAAGCCACTCCGCCGCAGGGCTATGGCTACATGGAAGAGCTCGGCAGGCGCGGCGGCGGGTTCAGCGCGGTCGAAATTCTGCCCGGCAATATCGGCCTCGTCACGATGGACGGGTTTGCCACGATAGACTTCGACGATCCGGCTGACCCGGTGAAAGCCAGCGCCGATGCGGTGCTTGGTTATGTCGGGCAAGCCGATGCCGTCATCGTCGACCTGCGCGACAATGGCGGCGGCGCACCGCATATGGTTGGCTACATGACGAGCGCTTTTGTCCCGCATGGCAGCGACGTCTACAACACATTCCTTTCACGTGAAGGGATGGAAAGCGAGGCACCCGGTGTCGAATTCTCTGCGCCAATGACGGACACCCCGCTCTATATGCTTATCAGCCCCCGCACCGGCTCTGCGGCGGAGAGCCTCGCCTACACGTTGCAGGCGACAGGCCGCGGCACGGTGATCGGGCAGGCTAGCGCCGGGGCGGCCAATCCCGGTGGCGGGACCGACCTTGGCCAAGGCTTCGAGCTGTTCGTCTCCACCGGCAGCCCGCGCAATCCCTTTACTGGCACGAACTGGGAAGGCGACGGCGTGCAGCCCGATGTCGTCACCACTGCGGGCGACGAACTGCGCACCGCGCAGCTGCTCGCGTACGACGCGGTGGAAGACAGCATCCCGGAGGCGCACCGGATCGACCTCGAATGGATGCGCGAAACGCTCACCGCCATGGCGACGGGTGAAGGCCACTATGCAGGAATTTACGGCGACATCGTCGTCACCTGCGATACGGATGGCCTAGCCTTGCAGATCGATGAGCGGCATCCCGTCCGCCTTTTGCCCGTCGCTACCGACCTCTTCGCCCGTGCCGACTGGCCCCTCGAACGTTTTCGATTCCTGCGCGGCGCAGACGGGGCGGTTACCGGTATCGAGCGCAGTCAGGCCAATGGCTGGGTGCGGCGCTATATGGCGCAATAGGCGCTTGGCAGGCGGGGGCGCGTTCCGTATCGCGTGCCGCCATGCACGCGCCCGACATTCTCGTTATCGACAATTACGACAGCTTCACCTTCAACCTCGTCCATTATCTCATGGAACTGGGCGCGGCGGTGGAGGTGGTACGCAACGATGCGCTCTCGGCGAACGAGGCGCTGGCGAAGGGTGCGCGAGGGGTGCTGATCTCGCCCGGCCCTTGCACCCCGAACGAGGCGGGCGTGTCGCTTGACCTTGTCGCCGCTTGCGCCGACAGCGCGAAGCCATTGCTCGGCGTGTGCCTTGGTCACCAGGCGATCGGGCAGTATTTCGGCGGGCGCGTAGCGCGCGGCGGCCTGATGCACGGCAAGACCTCGCCTGTGGAGCATGACGGCAGCGGCGTTTTCGCGGGCGTGCCCTCGCCTTTTACCGCGACCCGCTATCACTCGCTGATAGTCGAGGATATTCCCGATGCGCTGCTCGTCAACGCCACTAGCGAGACGCCGGGGCTCGACGGCACCAGCGTGATGGGCTTCCGTCACACCGAGCTGCCCATCCACGGAGTGCAGTTCCACCCTGAAAGCATCGCCACCGAACACGGGCATGCTTTGCTGGGCAATTTCCTGCGTTTCTGCGGCGTGGACACAAAGGTTCTGGCATGAGCGTGCTGCCTCCGGTGAACCACCCGCTCAGTGAAGCCGAGGCGGAGCAGGCGTTCGGCGACATGCTCGATGGCAAGCCATCGGAAGACGAGATCGCGCGATTCCTCTCCGACCTCTCCGATCGCGGCGAGCGGTCCGAAGAGATTGCGGGCGCAGCCTTTGCCATGCGCAAGCGGCTGATCCCCATCGACGCGCCGGAAAACGCCATCGACGTATGCGGCACGGGCGGCGATGGGCATCACACGCTCAACGTGTCCACCGCAGTCAGCCTCGTCGTCGCAGCCTGCGGCGTGCCGGTTGCCAAACACGGCAACCGCGCCGCTTCGAGCAAGGCGGGCGCGGCGGATACGCTGGAGGCGCTGGGGCTGGACATGGACGCGGCGGGTCGCACGGCGCAGCACACGCTGCGCGAAATCGGCATTTGCTTCCTGTTCGCAAAAAATCACCATCCCGCGATGGCGCGCATCCAGCCCATCCGGCAGAAGCTCGGCAAGCGCACGATCTTCAACCTGATGGGCCCGCTCTCCAACCCCGCGCGGGTGCGCCGCCAGCTGATCGGCATCGCGCGACCCGCCTATGTCCCGATCTATGCGGATGCGATGGCGCGGCTCGGAACGGAGCGGACCTTCATCGTTTCGGGAGACGAGGGTCTGGACGAACTCTCGCTCGACGAGGGCAACGAAGTCGCCGACGTGCAGGGCCGCGAAGTGCTGATGCGGCGTGTCGATGCGAGCC
>JBARVT010000126.1:0-7979 GCA_049646405.1 Alteraurantiacibacter sp. | reverse complement strand
GGAGGGGGCGGCGGCGGCGCGGCCTCGCCGGGCTTCACGAGCTTGCGGCGACGCTTCACCTCCACCGCAACCTTGTTGGTGCGGCCGTGGCTGAAGGTCTGCTTGACCTCCCCGCTATCGACCGAACGCTTCAGGCCAAGCGGCTTGCGAGTGCGCTTCGGTGTGTCGTTCTCTTCGCTCATGTGCTCGTACTATTCCTTCAAAATCAGTCACTCGCGCGAACCGCCGAGGCAGCTCCCGCGCTTGTCCCGGCCGGCACCCCGGCCCCCAGAAAGGTCTGCAAACGCCCCAGCGGGACAGAAACCCGCTGCGCCGATTTCGCATCGGCAAGCGCCAGATGGACGACATTGTCGCGGCCCAATGCCACAGACAGTGCCTCCCGGTCCAGAGGCAGAACACCGCCGCGAAGGCCCGACCCTTCGGCTTCCATCCCGACGCGCCACGCCTGGTCGAGCTTCTTGCGACCATCCTCACTGGCATCGGCGGCATGATAGAGTGCAGCAGCCTTGCCCATCCGCGCGTCCTGCGCGATCCGGTCCGATCCCAAGATGATGCGTCCGGCGCGCATTTCCAGCCCCAACCGCTGCGACAGCGCCTTTTCGAGGCCGTCGGCGATGCGTTGCGGCAAGTCGTCTGGCACGCTTAGCCTGCCTGTCTTGAACGCGCGGGCAAGCGCGCCTTTGAGCTTGCCCGAGGTTATCGCTTCTTCCAGCGCGGCGCGATCGGTGCCCAGCCACGCGCCGCGGCCGGGAGCCTTGGCGAGTGGATCGGGAAGCACGTCTCCATCCGGCGACACCGCGAGACGCACAAAGTCGTCGCGCGCGCCATGGCGGCCCGTCAGGATACAGCGCCGCTCGCTCCCGCCGGTATCGACGGGAGGCGCGGCGCCTTCGGTTTCAGGCGAACCTAATGTGTCATTGCGAGGATTCCGCATCGGCGGCCTCCTCTGCTTGGGCTTCGGACGCGGGGTTGGCTGCCGGAGCGGCCTCTTCCTCGTCTTCGAACCAGTGCGCACGGGCGGCCATGATGATCTCGTTGCCCTGCTCTTCCGACAGGCCGAACGCGCCAAGCACCCCGCCCTTATCCTCGGTACGCTGCGGGCGATCGCGGCGCAGCGGCGGTCCGTCTTCGGTCTTGCGACGACGCGGCGCCTCGCGCTTCTTGGCGATCAACTCGTCCGTGGCGAGATCGGCGAGATCGTCGAGATCCTTGATCCCGGCCCTGCCCAGCACCACCAGCATTTCTTCGGTGAGATGCGGCAGTTCGGCAAGATCGTCCTCGACACCGAGTTCGCGACGCGTTTCGCGATGCGCGGCTTCCTGCCGTTCGAGCGCTTCCTGCGCACGGGACTGAAGCTCTTCGGCGAGTTCCTCGTCGAAGCCTTCGATGCTGGCAAGCTCTTCCAGCTCGACATAGGCGACCTCTTCCAGCTCCACGAAGCCTTCGGCCACGAGCAGCTGCGATAGCGTTTCGTCCACGTCCAGCTCTTCCTCGAACATCTTGGAGCGCTCGGCAAATTCCTTGCTGCGCTTTTCCGAGGCTTCTTCCTCGGTCATGATGTCGATCTGGCTGTCGGTCAGCTGGCTGGCGAGGCGCACGTTCTGGCCGCGGCGGCCGATGGCGAGCGAAAGCTGGTCGTCCGGAACGACGACTTCGATGCGGCTTTCCTCCTCGTCCAGCACGACGCGGCTGACGGTGGCGGGTTGGAGCGCGTTGACGACGAAAGTCGCGGTGTCCTCGCTCCAGGGAATGATGTCGATCTTTTCGCCCTGCAATTCCTGCACGACGGCCTGCACGCGGCTGCCCTTCATGCCGACGCAGGCGCCGACAGGATCGATGGAGGAATCGTGGCTGATGACGCCGATCTTGGCGCGGCTTCCCGGATCGCGCGCGGCGGCCTTGATCTCGATGATGCCGTCGTAGATTTCGGGCACTTCCTGCGCGAACAGCTTGCGCATGAAATCGGGATGCGCGCGGCTGAGGAAGATCTGCGGGCCGCGATTGTTGCGCTCGACCTTGCTGATCAGCGCGCGCACACGCTCACCGACGCGGGCGGCTTCGCGCGGTATCTGCTGATCGCGGCGGATGACACCCTCGGCCCGGCCGAGATTGACGATCACATGACCGAATTCGACCGACTTGATGACCCCGGTAATGACTTCGCCCGCGCGGTCCTTGAATTCCTCGAACTGGCGCTCACGCTCCGCATCGCGGACCTTCTGGAAAATCACCTGCTTGGCGCTCTGCGCGTCGATGCGGCCCAGATCGTCCATCGCGGGCAGCGGATCGACGATGAAATCGCCGACGCTCGCGCCCTCTTCCAGCTTCTGCGCCTGGGCGAGATCGACCTGCTTGAAATAGTCCTCGACTTCCTCGACCACCTCGACGACGCGCCAAAGGCGCAGGTCGCCGGTCATGGGATCGAGCTTGGCGCGGATGTCGTTTTCCTGGCCGAAACGCGCACGCGCCGCCTTCTGGATCGCTTCCTCCATCGCCTCGATCACGATGCCCTTGTCGATCATCTTTTCCGATGCGACCGAGTTCGCGATGGCGAGAAGTTCCGCCTTGTTTGCCGAAATGGGGCTGGCCATCAGTCCTGGACCTCTTCTTCTTCCGTTTCTTCTACGTCTTCGACACCACTCATGTCGAGCGGCTGAGTCGCGGCCATCAGCTTGTCGGTGAAGACGAGCTGGGCCGAATGAACTATCCCGCGAGGCACGTCGATACGCCCCGCCTTCTTGTCCTCGATGGTGATCATGTCGCCTTCGATGCCGACAAGCTCGCCGGTAAGGTTGCGCTGGCCGTGGACCTTTTCGGAAAGCGACAGTTTCGCTTCGTGCCCGGCCCAATTGGCAAAATCTTTCGCACGGGTAAGCGGGCGGTCAATGCCGGGGCTGCTGACTTCGAGGTTGTAGGCGCCTTCGACGAGGACGGTGCCCTCCTCTTCCAGCGCGTCCAGCCTGTCTGAAATGCGTCGCGAAAACTGCGCGCATTGTTCGACAACAAGTTGCCCCGTCGCCGGGTCTTCCGCCATCACCTGCAAGGTACGTTCATCGCTGGAGCCGGTCATCTTCACACGCACGAGTTCGAACCCAAGCGCCTGCGCTTCGGGTTCGATCACTGATTCGAGGCGTTCGATATCGGCCATTCGGTCTCCGTTCAGTCCGCCATTGCGACAAGCGGGTTTCGCGCCGGCCCCTTGCGGCGCCAGCCCCTTCGTTGTCGCGACAATGTCGGGATGGGTGGCTATGTAGGCGCGCAATCGGAGGAAAGCAATATGCGAGTTTCGGCGGTGTGGATGGCGATTGCTGCGCTTGGTCTCGCGGCTTGCACGGAGCAGGACGAGCAGCCGCCCATGCCCGCTCCGGAAAGGCCTTTCGAGAGTGCGGTGGAACCGCCCGCCCCGACGCAGGAACTCGCCGACCTGTCAGACTTGCCCTTCGCCGAGCGGCGCAACCCGACGCCCGAAAGGGGCAGCTGGTTGCAGCAGCTTGACCCGACGAACAAAGAGAATTGCTCCTTTACCGAGCGCCCCGCCGCCGAGCGGCCCGACGGGCTACGCGTACAGGCGTGGAGCGGGAACATGGACCTGCTGGCGGACGGCGCGGTTCTCGGCCACGACCACGCTATCGGTTTCGTCGAAGCCTTTTTCATGAAAGACACGCCCGTTATCGCGGTGCGCGACGGCATGGACGATCTGTGGATCGAGCCGCTTTACGACGACGTGATCCTGCGGATCGGCGCGGACGAATTCGTCTGCGTACGGCCGAACCTCTAAGCTATTGCGTCGGCAAAGGTGCGGCGCTCCCGACAACGCCATTTGCGATTGGATGAAACCCCGCATCGGTCGCGATGCCGAGCTGCATCGGCATCAGCGTGGAGAGGAAGACATGCACCGCACTCGGCGCGGCGTGGCCGGGAAATTCGACCGGGTAGATGGCATCCACAATCGCCGCGTCGGTCCACGTCACGACCTCGCAGGTCTCGGTCACCTGCTCGGGCTCCCCGTCGAGGCCGAATTCGTCGAAGCCGACGCGGAAATGCTTTCCAAGCGGAATGGTATTTTCCTCAATGGGTCCGTTGAGTACCCAGGCATCGAAGCGCCCGTCCTCATCCGGTGGCAGCACGATGGTGACGAGGTTCAGGATGTCCTCCTCGCCGCTCGTGCAGAAATCGCGGAAGCCAGCCGCCAGCACCGCGCGCGGCGCGAAGCCGAGGGCTTGCGCCATCGCGGACGCGGTGCCGTCGAGCGCGGGCGCTTCGGCGAGCGTGTGGATGGTTTCGGAGACGATGCGACCGGCATCGATCTCGTATTCGGCGAGCGCCACCAGCTCCTCGCCCCGCTCGCCGACTATCAGCGCGAGCCATTGGTCCTCTCCCTGTGCCGGGAGAGCGACGGCGCCGCGATAGTTTTCGGTAACTGCTTCGGCGACCATACCCGCATATTGCCGCTGGGCGAGTGCCGTGGCGCGCTGAATTTGCGCCATGAGGGTGCCTTTGATGCTTGCTTCCGCAAGGTCGGTTTGCTGGAGGACCTCGTCTACTTCCTGCGCCTGTAGCGAAGCAGGAAGGGCGAGGCTAAGGGCAAAGGCACCAGCGTAGCGGAACATCGAAAACTCCCAAGCTAACCCCCATCCGCTCGTCCTGAGCTCGTAAAAGGGGCTGCCCATGTTTGCAACGGAGAGCAATTTCCGAAGGAAGAGCAGCCTTTCGAGAGGCTCAGGGCAATCGGAAAGTTAGGAGGAGAAAGCTAAACCCATCCTGAGCGAACCCGCTCAGTCTTCGGCTTTCGCAACCTGTTTCTCGGTCATCAGCTGCTGCAATTCGCCCGCTTCGAACATCTCCATCATAATGTCGCTGCCGCCGACGAATTCGCCTTTCACGTAAAGCTGCGGAATGGTCGGCCAGTCTGAATAGGCCTTGATCCCCTGGCGGATTTCCATGTCCTGCAGCACGTCGACGCTGTCATATGCGACGCCGCAATGATCGAGGATGGAGATGGCGCGGTTGGAAAAGCCGCATTGCGGGAAGAGCGGCGTGCCCTTCATGAACAGCACGACATCGGCATCGGAAACGATTGAGTCGATGCGGGTTTTGGTTTCGGTATTCATCGCGGTTTTCGGTCCCACCCGGTTGCTAATAGTCGGGGACTCAGTTGGGAACCGAGGTGTGCAGTTGCAAGGCGTGCAGTTCGCCGCCCATCCGCCCGCCTAGCGCCTCGAACACCATCTTATGCTGCTGCACGCGGCTCTTGCCCGCAAATGCAGCGGAGGTGACGCGCGCCAGCCAGTGATCGTTATCGTCGACCAGCGCTTCCATCTCGACGCTCGCATCCGGCAGCGCTTGCTTGATCAGCGCCTCGATCTGTTCGGCGGGCATGGGCATGGCGTCAGGACTCGCTCATGAACTGGCGGCGCGCCTCCACGGCACATTCTTCAACCTTGGCGCGCACGGTCGCCTCCTCGACGTCGCAACCAGCCTGCGTCAGGTCGCCCAGGACCTTGCGGATCACATCCTCGTCTCCCGCTTCCTCGAAATCGGCCTGCACGACCGCCTTCTTGTAAGCGTCGGTTTCCTCGTCGGTGAGATTCATCAGTCCTGCCGCCCATTCGCCGAGCAGCCGGTTGCGCCGCGCGGCCACCTTGAAGGCGGTCTCCTCGTCGAAGGCATATTTGGCTTCCTCGCCGCGTTCGCGGTCCTTGAAATCGGTCATCGCTCTGGTGCTCTCGCTAGATTGAGTTCGTCGAACACGCGTTACGGCGTGCGGCCTCAACCCGCAATCCCCGTCCCGTGTGCGAGCCATGGCTTGTGCTTCGCCATGCGCGCTTCGTAACCCCCAATTACATCGTCCTGCTCCAGCGTCAGCCCGACCTCGTCCAGCCCTTCCATCAGGCAGCGCTTGCGAAACGGGTCTATGTCGAAACCATAACGATCCTGGAACGGCGTCGTTACGGTCTGCGCATCGAGATCGATGGTGATGTCATCGCTCTCCGCCACCCTGAGCAGCCGGTCCACAGCCTCCTGCGGCAGTTCGACCGCGAGGATGCCGTTCTTGAAGGCGTTGCCCGCGAAGATGTCCGAGAAGCCTGGCGCGACTACGGCGCGAATGCCCATGTCGAGCAGTGCCCAGGCGGCATGCTCGCGACTGGAGCCGCAGCCAAAATTGTCGCCCGCGATCAGGATCGGCGCCCTGGCGAAGCGCGGATCGTCGAACACATTGCCCGGATCGTCCGCCCGCACCGCTTCGAACGCGCCAGCGCCAAGCCCTTCGCGGCTGATCGTCTTCAGCCAGCGCGCGGGGATGATGAGGTCGGTATCGACGTTTTTGCGGCCGAACGGAATCGCGCGGCCTTCGACTTCGCGCAGCGGCTCCATCAGTCGGTTTCCGGCTTCTCGCCGCTGGGAATCGGTCCGGGCTGCGTCGGCTCGTTCTTCTTCTTGCGCTTCGTGACATAGAGTAGCGCGGCAGCCACCGCCGCCGATCCGATCGCGCCCGCCGCCATCGCGGCCTTGCCTTTGAACTTGTCTGTCATCCTCTCTCAATGCGCCTTGCCACGCGGCGTTTCAAGAAAGTCCCGCAATCGCTGCCAGTGCTTTTCCTTTTCGACAAGCGGCATGGCGGCATAAGCGGGGCTGGAGGATGGCAGGCCGATCTGCGAGACGGCGCTATCGGCGAGTTGCGCGCGGCCGATTTTCTCGGAGGTGCGTCCGTTGAACGCGACGGCTTGCAGGTCCGGCAATGCGGCGACAAGCTCCGCCAGCGCGTTATGTTCTGCATCGCGGATCGAAGCATCGAGCGATCCTTCTCGCCGGGCGGAGGCGACCACGTCCCACAGGCCGATGCGATGCGTCTTCAGGGCGGCGAGCCTACCTCCGTAATCGAGCACGGCGAGGTCTCGCTCCAGAGCCACTCCGACGAGGTGCCAGAACCGGTTCTGCGGATGCGCGTAATACTGCCGCTCCGCCAGCGACCGCTCCCCGGGCAGACTGCCGAGAACGAGCACGCGACAATCGGGCGCGACCTGCAGCGGGAAGGAAGTCTTACGCAGCGTCGATCACTTTAGCATGGAGGGCCGATCGGTTTTGGCGACAAAACCATATCCAGCTTGCACCAGTTTTTCGGAAAGCGCGTGCCGGGCACCCGCCCTTCCTTCGATCACGAATGCGGTTTTCTCGGGAACGCAATTCGGAGGTGACGAAATAGGCGATCACGGCCTCGTCGACCGAACCGAGCGTAGCGGAAAGGCAATTACGAAGCACATTCAACGCGCCCCCGCCGGGAATGACGGCAGCGTCCCGACATCGTCAGGCTTTTGCTGGAAGATGACGGTTGCCCCGTAATTAGTGGCCATCCGCTTGAACCTGTTGAAAGAGGCGAGTGTATCCGCGCGGTCATCGTTGAATGTCGGGACTCCCACGCTTTCGTAACTCACCGACGTCGAAGGAGGCGAGCGGCCAGGGTTCGCTCGCACGGCCACAATCCGGCCGGGTCAGCGAGATTTCGGGCGCCTCCTGCGCGGTTGCAGGCAAGGCAAAAGCCAAGGCAAGGGCGAAAGTCCAGAAACGCAACATCAGGTCAATTCCCTCACATCCGTCAGCCTCCCCGTAACCGCCGCCGCAGCCGCCATCGCAGGCGAGACGAGGTGCGTCCGGCTCCCCGGCCCCTGCCGCCCGACGAAATTGCGGTTGCTGGTGGAAGCACAGCGTTCCCCGGCGGGCACTTTGTCGGGGTTCATGCCGAGGCAGGCGGAGCAGCCCGGCTCGCGCCATTCGAGCCCCGCGTCGATGAAAATGCGGTCCAGCCCTTCGGCTTCGGCCTGCGCTTTTACGAGGCCGCTGCCCGGCACGACGATGGCCCATTTGACCCCGACCGCCTTGCTCCGCCCGCGCAGCACCTCGGCAGCGGCGCGCAAATCCTCGATGCGGCTGTTGGTGCAGCTGCCGATAAAGACGTTCTCGATAGCCACGTCCTGCATCGG
>JBARVT010000125.1:0-4591 GCA_049646405.1 Alteraurantiacibacter sp. | reverse complement strand
GTGCAGGCCCCCGTCATGGCGGCCAGTGCGATCGTTGCGAGCAGGCTTGCGCTGAATTTCATGTTCCGTGTCCCTTAAACCGAATCTCCTGCGCGGAGCATGCGCTTTCAGGAAGCGGCAATCAAGGGGGTGTGTTATTCAGCTATAACGCCGGATTGTTGTAGCAGTGCCAGGTGAAAATGGCTGCCGCGCCCCTGTGAGGTCGCCATGGTTCAGCCAGCGCGCGGGTGGCTTTTTCGTCGGGGCGCTCGGGCAAGCCGAGGATTTTTCCGAGGCCGGCCATCACCGCGAGGTCTCCGGCCGGCCATATGTCAGGGCGGCCCTCAGCGAAAAGCAGGTAGATTTCCGCCGACCAGCGACCCACGCCCTTGATCTTCGTCAGTTCGGCAATGGCTTCCTCGTCGTTGGCGGGGAGGGCATCGAAATCCACTTCGCCCGCCTCGACCAGCTCGCACAGGCTGCGCGCATAGCCCTGCTTCTGCCGTGAAAGCCCGCAGGCGCGCAGCGTATCGAAATCGCGCTCGAGCAGGCAGGCGGGCATAAAGTCGTCGCCCAGTTCCGCTTCCAGCTTGTTCCACATGCTCGATGCCGCCGCGACGCTCACCTGCTGGCCGACGATCGTGCGCAGCAACGTCTTGTATCCCGTCGGGCGAATGCGCGGTTCGGGATAGCCGGCCTTGGCAAGCGCGACTGCGATGGCCGGTTCGCGCCGCGCCACCTCGTCCAGCGACGCCTCGATCTGCTCCGCCGTCAGTCCCATCCTTGCCCGCTTGCCATATCGCCGCCGATTGCCTAGCCCACCGCCTTGTCTTTCACCGCAGGAAAAGCAAGCCCATGCCCAAGCTTACCGTCGTCAACCGCGCTGGCGAGGAATCCACTATCGACGTTACCAGTGGCCTGACAGTGATGGAAGCGATCCGGGACAACGGGTTCGACGAATTGCTGGCGCTGTGCGGCGGATGCTGTTCGTGCGCGACGTGCCATGTCCATGTCGCCGAGAGCTTTGCGGACAAATTGCCCGTGATGAGCGAGGACGAGGACGACCTGCTCGATTCCAGCGACTACCGCGACGCCGCGTCGCGCTTGTCGTGCCAAATTCCTTTCACTGACGATCTCGACGGCCTGAAGGTACGAATCGCGGAGGAAGACTGAGTTTCGCGGGGCAAGGTATGCGCGCGTTGCGCTTGGCGGCGCGCCGCCCTACCTCCAGCGCATGATAGCACCCCCGGCCCGCACCGACACGCTCGACCTGATCGGCAACACCCCGCTCGTCCTGCTCTCCGGCCCGTCGGAGGCAGCGGGTTGCGAGATCTGGGGCAAGTGCGAATTCGCCAATCCGGGCGCAAGCGTCAAGGATCGCGCGGCGCTGTGGATCGTGCGCGATGCGGAGGCGCGGGGCGAACTTGCGCCGGGCGGCACGGTGGTGGAAGGCACGGCGGGCAATACCGGCATCGGAATCGCACTCGTCGCCAATGCATTGGGCTACCAGACCGTCATCGTCATGCCAGACAACCAGAGCCGCGAAAAGATGGACACGCTGCGCGCTCTGGGTGCGGAGCTCGTTACCGTTCCGCCAACCAAGTTCGCCGACCCCAATCATTTCGTCCACACCAGCCGCCGCATCGCGGAGGACATGGACAATGCGATATGGGCCAACCAGTTCGACAATGTCGCCAATCGCCGCGCGCATATTGACAGCACCGCGCCCGAAATCTGGGAACAGCTGGGCGGGCGTGTCGACGGTTTCACCTGCGCAGTCGGCACGGGCGGCACGCTGGCAGGCGTGGGCATGGGCTTGAAGGCGAAGGACGAAAACGTTCGCATTGCGCTGACCGACCCGCACGGCGCGGCGCTCTATTCCTATTATGCAACAGGCGAATTGCAGTCGGAAGGCTCGTCGGTCGCCGAGGGTATCGGTCAGGGGCGCATCACCGCCAATCTCGAAGGCGCGCCGATCGACACGCAGTTCCGCATCCCCGATAGCGAAGGTCTGGAATGGGTCTCGCGACTGCTGCGCGAGGAGGGGCTGTGCCTTGGTCTTTCGTCGGGAATCAACGTCGCGGGCGCGGTCGCGTTGGGGCAGCATCTGGTCGCGGAGGGACGCGAGGATGCGCGGGTGGCTACGATCCTGTGCGATACCGGCTTCCGCTACCTTTCCACCCTTTACAATGCGGAGTGGCTGCGCGCGAAGAACCTGCCGGTTTTCGACTGGTTAGGTTCATCCTGATCCTTTAGGATCGCTGCCATGGCACTGGATCCGCGAGAATTCCTGAAAGGCCGCGACGCGAGCGAGCCGATACCCGCTGCGCCGCTGGCCGGGTCACGCGCGGAGGCGATGCATCGCCTCCAGATCGGCTTTCTCGGCATCGTGGGCATGGTGCTGCTGATCGCACTGGCCGATGTCGTCAGCAGCCGCGTGCAGCAGACCGAGGCGACGGCGGTGCCCGAAGCCGCGCCGACGACCGAACCGAGCGAAACACCTGCTGCCACCGACCCTCTCGCTGAAGCTGGCGTGGTGCCCGAACTGCCGGCCGAGCCGACGCCGACTACCGGCGCTTCGCCCTCGACGCAGGACGTGCCTCCGCCGTCCCCAGTCCAGAATGCGCCGCTTCAGTAAGTTTATCTGCGCATTGTCGCTCGCCTGCGCAGCGTTTCCTGCCGGTGCGCAGGAGGCGGAGCCGGACACGGATACGCGCCCGCATGTCGGGGTGATGACGACCATCCCGATCTTCTGGGGCGAGCCTGCAGAGGAAGCTGGTGACGATTTCTGGGGCGGGCTACGGTCGCAACACTGGGCGCTCGATGCGCTCGGCGCCCGCTATGCCGTCGCGCCGCTCGATTACCTTGCCGCGGAAGAACTGCGCCATTACGACGCCTTGTTTCTCGCACAGCCACGCGGGTTGACGGGCGAGGAGAATGTCGCGCTCGACAGCTACGTGCGCAGCGGCGGGCGGGTGCTCGTCCTTGCCGATCCGATGATGACGGGGGAAAGCGTCTTTCATATCGGCGATCGTCGCCGCCCCCAGGACAGCGTTCTGCTCTCGCCCATCCTCGCGCGCTGGGGTGTCGAACTGCATTTCGACGCGGGCCAGGCCTATGGCGTGACGCTGCGGGAAATTGCGGGACAGTTGGTGCCGTTGAATATGCCGGGGCAATTCGTTGTCCTCGACACGCAGGTTGCGGGCGACAGCTGCTCTCTCGAAGCGGACGGGCTGCTCGCCCGCTGCCGCATCGGTTCGGGCGAAGTCCTGCTGCTGGCAGATGCCGCAGTTCTCGATCTCGAAGGGCCGCACGAGGGCGCTCGACAGGCGCTGGTGATGCTCACCGCGCACATTTTCCCGGATATCGGGGATGGTGCGGGACGGGAACGGGAAATCCCCATCGAGATCGGTGAGTCGCCGGGGAATGCGCCGGTTGCTACGACAGGAGATGCTGACAGGGCTGCTGATCAGGTGCGATCAGGGGATGAATAAAAACAACGACTTATTCTCTTCTCCCACACTTTCCCGCAATTTCCCCTTCCATCCCGCGTCAAGGCGCGTTATTTCCCGGTTCCATCGGACAACACAGCCGTGCCTGCGCCTTTTCTGGGGCGGACCGGTCGCGCCTTCGCGCGGCCCGGCGGGGAGAGGTTGTATCCGGCGGGGAATGCTAGACGGGGTATCTGGACGTGGCGCAGCGGCCGACAGTTTACAGAGGACAGGGCTTTTCGCTTCGCGGCGAAAAGAACCGCTTTGTGCTGCCACCTTCCTTCCGCAAGGTTTTCGCCGACAACAATGACGAGCGCGTGCTGTGCCTCGTCCAGCACGACCGCTTCCCCTGCCTTTCCGCGTTCGGCCTGTCCCGCGCCGAGGATTTCGAGGCGTTGCTCGACAAGGAAGAAGACAACGCCGTGCGCCGCGGCGAGCATTACGACCGCGACCTGCGCTCGATGCAGCTTTACGGGTTCGCGGAAGTCCCTTTCGATGCGAGCGGCCGCTTCATTCTGCCCGATCACCTTGCGGGGCTGGCAAATATCGACGCGAATATCTGCTTCCTCGGCGCCGGGCAGTTCATCACGCTGTGGAACCTCGACACGCTCGGCGGAATGGGTGCGCCCTTTGCCGGTCCCTTTGCCGCCTGCCGCGCGCTTGCCGACGACGCTGCCGCCAAGGCGAAGGCGAAAAAGAAGTGAGCGGCGCGCCCCACATCCCCGTCCTGCTCGATGAAGTCATGCAGGTGCTCGCGCCGCAACCGAACGACGTCATCGTCGACGCGACCTTCGGCGCGGGCGGATACACCCGCGCTCTTCTCGATGCGGGCGCAACCGTGCATGCCTTCGACCGCGATCCCGACGCCATCGCGGGTGGTGAACGCTGGGCAGAAACACGTGGGGACGAGCCGCGCCTCGTTCTTCATCCCCGGCGCTTTTCCGAAATGGTCGAGGCGATGGCGGAGGCGGGCATTGAGCAGGTTGACGGCATCGCGATGGATATTGGCGTCTCCTCCATGCAGCTCGACCAGGCGACGCGCGGTTTCGCCTTCAGCGCCGACGGTCCGCTCGACATGACGATGAGCCAGACGCGCCCCAACGCCGCCGACTTTCTGACCG
>JBARVT010000124.1:0-4840 GCA_049646405.1 Alteraurantiacibacter sp. | reverse complement strand
GCGGGAAGACCGGTACAGCTCACCTGGTCGCGCTGGCAGGAGCATGTCGCCGCTTACCCGCGGGCGCCCGTCGCCGCGCTGGTCGGCGCAAAATTGCGGCAGGAAGGCAGTATCGCGAAACTGCGCGCGCAGATCGCCTCGCCCGCGACCATGCGCCAGTTTGGCGAGCGGCTCTTCTCGAACACGGCCGACTGGGCCGCGACTCGCGACGGGGCGGAGAAAGGCGATCCGTTGATGGCGACAGGCTTCCTGCAAGCCTACACCATCCCCGATGCCGAGGTGCGCCATGTGCCCATCGAACTCGACTTGCCGACGGCGCGGATGCGCGGCGGTGCGGACGGCTACACCGCATTCTTCCGCGAATGCTTCATCGACGAGGTCGCGGCGCGCCACGAGCGCGAGCCTCTGTCATACCGCATCGCCATGCTCGGCCAGGACGCGCCGATGGCGGAACTGCTGCAACGCGCCGCGCGGCTTGCCAACTGGGACGGCGGCGCGGCGGGCAGCGGGCAAGGGCTTGCCTGCCACCGGATGGAGGGCTTCGGCGGCGCGGGACGTATCGCAGTCATTGCCGAGGCGAGCGCGGGCGAGGGCGGCGTCCGGGTGCGCAGGCTCTCGGCAGCGGTCGATGTCGGGCGCGTCGTCAATCGCGACATCGCACTCCAGCAAATCGAGGGAGGGATCGTCTTCGGGTTGGCGCAGGCGCTGGGCGGCGCAACCGACTACGCCGACGGACTGCCCACCTTCCAGCGACTCTCCGCGCTCGGCCTGCCGACGCTGGAGGACTGCCCGGACATCCGCGTGGATCTGGTCGATAGTACTGCCATGCCCTTCGATCCGGGCGAAATCGGCTTGCCTGCTATTGCCCCCGCGGTCGCCAATGCATTCTTCAGCGCAACGGGCCTTCGCCTTCGCCGCCTCCCGCTGCTATCGGCCTTCGCATGAGCAAGAATTTCGCCGGAAAACCGACGCATCTCCCCCAAGATCACCGGCCCGTCGCCACGGGCCGGATCGGCGTGCTGCTCGTCAATCTCGGCACGCCCGATGCGCCGGAGACTGGGCCGGTGCGCCGCTATCTGGCCGAGTTCCTGTCCGACAGGCGCGTAATCGAAATCCCGCAGATCGCGTGGCAGCCGATCCTGCGTGGCATCATCCTCAACACCCGGCCAAGGAAAAGTGCGCACGCGTACAAACAGGTATGGACCGAGCGCGGCTCTCCTTTAGCGGTGATCACCGAAGATCAAGCGGCGTGCCTGCAGCAGCGTCTGGGCGAAGCTGTGCTGGTAGACTGGGCGATGCGCTATGGGACGCGCCCCATCGACGAGCGGCTCGATGCGCTGAAAGCGAAGGGGTGCGAGCGCATCCTGCTCGCTCCCATGTACCCGCAATATTGCGCCGCGACCTCGGCCACTGTGGTGGACAAGGCGGGCGACTGGCTGAGTGGGCAACGCTGGCAGCCCGCCATGCGCACCATGCCGCCCTATCACGACGATCCGCTTTACATAGAAGCGTTGGCGACGGACATCCGCGCGCAGCTGGACGCGTTCGATTTCGTGCCCGAAGTGCTGCTGCTCAGCTTCCACGGCATGCCGCTGCGCACGCTCGAACTGGGCGACCCGTATCACTGCCATTGCCAGAAAACTGCACGGCTGCTCACCGAGGCGCTGGCGCTGCCCGAAACACGGGTGAAAGCGACGTTCCAGAGCCGCTTCGGCCCTGCAAAATGGCTCGAACCGGCAACCGATGCGACGATCCTCGATCAGGCGGCGGTGGGCACCAAGCGCCTCGCCATTGTCGCGCCAGGCTTCTCCGCCGACTGCCTCGAAACGCTGGAAGAGCTCGCGATGCAGGGACGCGACGCATTCCTGGAGGCAGGCGGAGAGCGGTTCGCGACACTCGAATGCCTCAATGCGCGCCACGTCGGGATGGACATGGTCGAGGCGGTCGTGCGGCGCGAATTGGGGGGATGGGTCTAATCGTTCCGCCATTTGCACCATCGCGGCTGGATCCTCTCTGCTCTCGCATCTTGAGCGGGGGGGCTTCCGCAATTCCGCCAGCTTGGCTAGCCTGCACTTCGCAAACCGGAGAGCATCGCATGAACCAGACCGACGCCGCGCCGCCACCGCCACACCGTTTCGACACCAGCGTCGCCATGCAGCGCCCCCTGATCGTGGGGCTGCTCTACCTGCTCGCCATCGTCACCGGCGTGACGGCGATCGTCGGCGTGATCCTCGCCTACATCTGGCGGGGCGAGCCGGAGGCGCAGCCTTGGGAGCAGACACACTATACCTACCTCATCCGCACCTTCTGGATCGGGCTGGGGATCAGCATACTGTTCATGACGCTGTTTATCGGCGGCATGGTTGCCGGCGCGATCGTGGGCGAGATGGGCGGCGCCAGAATGGGCAGACCGCCGATTGGCTTCTTCGTCACGTTCTTCGGCGCGATGGTGCTGTGGTTGCTGGCCACGGTCTGGTTCGTGGTGCGCTGCGTGCTGTCCATGGTGAAGAGCGGGCGGCGCGAGCCGATGCCCAGTCCGCGCACATGGATGTTCTGAGGGGCATGGTGCGCCCGTTCCTGCGCTTCCTCGTCTGCGCGGCCCCGGTGTCTCTGGCCGGGTGTGCCAGCGTGCCTGCTCCTCCGCCGATGCCCGTCGAGCAGTTCTGGAACACGCTGCAGAGCCATTGCGGCAATGCATATTCGGGCGCGCTGGTGAGCGAGGACGCGCGCGACGCGGATTTTCGCGGTCGACGCATGGTCGCTCACTGGGCCGATTGCAGCGAGGATCGCACCGCTATTGCGTTCCACATCGAGGATCCGGACCTGGACGGCGGTTGGGACCGCAGTCGGACCTGGGTGGTGACGCGCATTTCCGGCGGCTTGCGGCTGAAGCACGATCATCGCCACGCGGACGGCGGCGAGGATGCCATCACCCAGTACGGCGGCAACACGCTTGCGGTCGACCCCGCCTTTGCGAGCACGGCGCGGGCGCAGGACTTCCCGATCGACGCGGAGACGGTGGCGCTGTTCCTCCGGCCCGAAAACCGCGAGCGGCTCAACGTCTCGCTTACCAATGTCTGGCGGCTGGAAGCCGACCCGGCTGGCGCGCAAGGCGCGCGTTTCGCATACCAGCTGACACGGGTAAACGATCCGACGCGGCTGTTCCGCGTGGAGTTCGATGCGAGCGAAACGGTGTTGGCTCCACCCGGCGCGTGGGGCTGGTGAAATCCGGCAAACCGCGAAGATCAGCCGCACGACCCGCACATGAAAAAGGCCCCGTATTGCTTCGGAGCCTTTTTCGATAACGGCATTGCCGTCGGATCAGCGTGCGCGAACCCTGGTGTAATGCGTCCCGGAGGCAGCGCGGGTATCGTTATAGATGACGTGGTCATCCTTGATATCGAGATGCTCGACAGCCACGAGGCGGCCATCGCCCATCCGAACGGCGAGCACGTGCTTTTCGTTCTTGTCGACCAGCATGTCGTCGATCTTGCCATACTCCTCGCCAGAGGCGGAGCGTACGGGATAACCGCGAATGTCCTGGTCTTCGTTTTCCAGCTGCCAGTCGGACAGCGTATCGAGTTCGGCGAACTTGTCGTCATGTTTCATGGCTCGTGTCCTTAGTCTACTGTTTCAACGCTGCTGGCGAAGATCATGGCGGTGGCAGTCGTATCGACTTCTTCCGTCACGCTTTGCGGCAGATCGCCGGGGAACTCTCGCACTTCGCCGGTGATGGTGACGTTGGAACCGGGGTTCACATCGACATTGCCTTCCATCGGCGTATTGGGCGTGCGTTCTTCGTCGAACATGATCAGCGTCTCGTTATCGCCTTCGCCGACGGTAAAGGCTTCGTCGCCCACCACCTCGTTCACGGCGACGCCGCTGAGTTCGACATTGCGGCCGATCATGTCGGCCAGGCCGGCAAGCCCGGCAACGCCGGTAATGGCGGCGACATCGCCGGATGTATCCATGCCGGTATCGTTCATGGCATTGGAGTCAGCATAATCGGCATCGCCTTCCACGACGGTGCCATCATCCAGATCGACATCCGCATCGTCATCGTTGGAAGCGACGAGCCACCATACCAGCGCGACGATGCCGGCCAGCAGCAACAGCCACCAAAGCCATGCCATCGAGGATTTTTTCTCTACGGGAATTTCGGCCATCGTTCTCTCTCCGTTTCGAACGCGCGACCTGCCGCCCCTTACGACAGCGCCGCGTCCTATAGGGTGAACAGCGGGTTAACAGCGCGAAGGTTCCGCTTTTCAGGATTTATCACGCGCAAAGTGGCTCGGGGTCGCGGCAGGTTCGGTGCGAATTGGGAGCGGACGGTGAGGAAAGCGGCATGGATGCAGCGTTTCGCATACCAGCTGACACGGGTGAACGACCCGACGCGGCTGTTCCGCGTGGAGTTCGATGCTAGCGAACCGATGTTGGCTCCCACCCAGTGCGTGGGGCTGGTGAGAGCGGCGAGCGGGCGTCCAGATAGAGGCGAGGCGTTACGCTCATGGCGGTTCTGACAAGTGTGACTTTTCTTCCTGCCGGTCCACCTCGGCGCACGTCCGGTCGAGCTGGGCGAGGTGCTGGAGCAGCGCTGTATCGTCGGGAATCCGCCGGATCGCGACGGGCCGCCCGTCCTGCATCACCACCTGCATGCGCCCGGCGAGGCGGCGGTACCCGGCAGACAGCCCTGTGGACTTCGCGGACCCCAAGTCCACGGGCACTTGTGGCTTTCCGAGCGCAGCATCCCACGCCGCCGCGAACCCCGCCGCCCCTTCGCGCTTGCGCAGCCGATAGGCGCTTTCCCGCCCCATGCGCACCATTCGGCACGCCTTTGCGA
>JBARVT010000123.1:0-1561 GCA_049646405.1 Alteraurantiacibacter sp. | reverse complement strand
CAGATCGCGCCCGCGGCCACGCGCGACATTCGCGTCGCCGCCGCCACGCCGGTCGCCGCGAACGATGCCGGACATGCGACAAGCAGCCGCGAAACGCGCATTGTCACCGGTTCAGCCGCAACTCATGCGGCCGCCGGTAGCGATGCGAAACCGTCCCGAACGCGCGGGATCGGCAGCCGGTTCAAATCGGCCCCCATTCGCTCCACGGAGAAAGTGCGATGATACGCCCCAGCCTCGCAGCCCTCGCGCTCGCCACGGCTTGCCTCGCCACCACCGCCCCGGCGCAGGACGATCCGCGCCTTGTTGAACGGCTTTACGATCCCGGCACGGTCGTGCGCGTCACCGGGCAGACCAATGTGCAGACCACGATCCAGTTCGGCGACGACGAGCGGATCGAGAATGTCGCGGTCGGCGATTCGCAAACATGGCAGGTGACACCCAATCGCCGCGCGAACCTGCTGTTCGTGAAGCCGCTCGCCCCGCGCGCCAGCACGAACATGACGGTGGTGACGAACCGTCATACGTATCTGTTCGATCTCGTCGCCAATCCCAATGCGCGTAATCCGCTTTACATGCTTGCCTTCACCTATCCGATCGAGCTGCAGCCGGTCGATGATGGCGAGGAGCTCGCCACGAACGACGCAACCGGACGCGCCAGCGCGGTCGAGATGGCGGCGGCGAACGACGATCTCGCCGTGCTCGATCCGGCGCAGGTCAATTTCGGGTGGACCAGCACCGGCAGCGCCGGGGTTCTGCCGAGCGAGGTCTACGACAATGGTGAGGCGACCTTCCTCGCCTGGCCCGAAGGCCGCGCCATGCCTGCCATATTGCTGAAAGATCATGAGGGTAACGAAGGCCCGGTCAACTACGCCGTGCGCGGCGACACGATCGTGCTGGACCTCGTGCCCGCCGAAATCATCCTGCGCTCCGGCGACAATGAGGCGCGACTCGTGAACACCGGTATTGCCGGGGCATTCCTTGCCGACGGGACATCGCGCCCGGCCCGCGAGCGGAACTGAACGGAGACGAAGCCATGAAACTCGCCATGCGCCATCCGGAAAAAAACTTGGTCGGAGCAAACGATACCGATCCGCGCGACACCGAGGATACGGAGATTATCGATCTCGCCAGCCGGACCTCCTATCCGGCGGTCGCGAACCGGCGGAACAAGAACGACGCGCTTGGCCTGATGGCGGGTATTGCGTTTGTCGGCCTGCTCGGCGCGGCGACGCTCTGGGGGCTCAATGCGGGCGGCTCCGCCAACGAGGATGGCGACGCGGCGGATGCCGTAGCCGTCGCCAATCCCAACCCGAATACCGCGATGCCTGTTGCGATTTCGCCGACCGAAGGTCTCCCCAGCGCCAATGCGTCCTCGGTCATGGCACCGCAACCCGATCCCGCGCCCATGCCGATCCTGTCGCGCTCGCCCGATGCCGTCGTGTCGGCAGGACCGGTGGCCAATCCCTACAACTCGCCGACGCTCGTCTTCGATGGCGGGGTCGCGCCTGCCTCAGCCGCCAGCGTGGCTGCGACAGCGGAAGCCGCGACGGCTGCCGAGGAC
>JBARVT010000122.1:0-7433 GCA_049646405.1 Alteraurantiacibacter sp. | reverse complement strand
GCAATGGCCACGATATTGTCGATGGGGGAACCGGCAACGATCTGGTGCGCGGTCAGAAAGGCAACGACCGACTCTTCGGCGGCGATGGGCGCGACACACTCATCGGCAATGATGGCAAGGACGAATTGCAGGGTGGCACCGGGCTCGATACCATGACGGGCGGCATCGGTCAGGACGATTTCGTGTTCGACGAAAGCGACTTTACCGACACCGGCCTGACTGGTTCTACCGCTGACCGGATCACCGATTTCTCGCGAGGCGAAGGCGATCTGATCGATCTTAGCGCGATCGATGCGATCTTCGGTGGCGAGGACGACGCTTTCACCTTTATCGACAGCGATGCCTTTTCCGGCGCTGGTGGCGAGCTGCGCTACGAGTTCGTCGACGGCTACACGATGGTGTTCATGGACATCGACGGCGACTTGGCTGCTGATTTCGCCATCCGCGTGGACGGCACGCTCAATCTGTTGGCGACCGATTTCGTTCTGTAAAAACCGCGCCGCCCCGAACACCTCGGCGAATGCGCTTGACTTGCTGAAAGTGCGGTGGTTTTCCCATACTGGTGCAGATCCTGCACGGGGCATCGGGGTGTCGGGTTGCGCAGCGAGGATCTCTACGACAGCCTATTTGACGAGGCCTCCTTCACTACCTTGCCCCAGCGGCTGGCCGATCTGGCGGGCGGCCGGTCAGTCATCGCAGGCTGGGTGTTCGCCGACGGCGCGCAGCGTTTCCTAGCCACCAACGGCTATTTTCGCGACGACCATATAGAAATCTACCTGCGCGATTACGCAGCGGACGATCCGTGGACACTCGCCATGCTTGCCGATTTCAAACCCGACATCTTGGTCGACATGCGCGATCATGTTTCGGACGAGGAATTCGAAGCGAGCAGGCTGGCGCGTTTCTTTCGCTCGATAGGTGACGATACGTTCCGGGCGCTCTCCGTCTCCTCCGCCACGGCGTATGGCATGGGGTCGTTGGCGATCCACCGCGGCAAGTCGTCGCGCGAATTCGATCCGGCGGGTCTGGGCCAACTTGCAAGCCTCGCGCCGCATGTTGCGCGCGTGCTGGCCCTGCGCGCCCGTTATGATGCCGCGGCGCTGCGCGAAAGCATCACTCGCACCATGGCGGACCACTCCCCGATTGCGGCGCTGGCGATCGATCATGCGCGTAGGCTGGTCGAGGCCAATGCCGGGGCCGAGACCTTGCTGGCAGCGGGCGGCGCGCTGTCCATCCGCGATGGGCGCCTCAAACTAACGGGCTCCAATGCCAGTGATATCGACCGGGCTATTGCCGATGCGCTGGGTGCCAGCCCGGCAGCGATAACGATGGCGCTTCCGCGCGCGGGCACCATGCCACTTTCGCTGGAGATCGTGCCGATGTCTTTTAGCGAAACCTCGCGCGGTGCGCTGCTGCTGGTGCGCGATCCGGTCGCCATGGCCCCCGACACGCATCAGCGCCTGCGCCAATCTTTCGGCCTGACGGCGGCGCAGGCCGACGTGGCGGTCGGCATTGCGCGCGGCGAAACGATCGAGACGCTTGCAACCCTGCGCGGCGTCTCCCGCGAAACCGTGCGCGTGCAGGTGCGCGATGTGGCAGACAAACTCGGCATCTCGCGCCAGGCGGAAATCGCCGCGACCGTTCGTGCTCTTGGTGCCTTGTCCAAAAACAGTGCCATTTCGATGGCATAACCCGTTCGGGTGATGCGCGGGCGTTTTGCTGACTGTATGAAACACCGCAGGCGATACGGGGGGCGTGTCGCCACCATTTCGGGAATGGGGCGGAACAGACATGGTTATCGACGGAATCGGCGGCGTGAAGCGCGTCGGGGATGCATCGCAGGTCAACACGTCGACCTTTCGCGACCAGTATGCGCCGCTAGTGGTCGTGTTGTCGGATGGCCGCTACGTCGTCTTGTGGAACGACCGCAGCGGGTCGGGCGTGTGGGAGAACGGCACCGACCTGAAGGCGCAGATCTTCAACACCGATGGCACGAAGTATGGCGGCGAAATATCGGTCAACTCGACCGTTCGCGGTGATCAGCAATATCCCTCGATAGCCCCGCTTGCCGGCGGCGGTTTCGTGGTGACCTGGATGGATTACCCCAACGTTGGCTGGTCTGACGGCAGGACGACGGGCCGCGCGCAAATCTTCGCTGCAGACGGATCAAAGGTTGGCGGCGAGTTCACGGTGTCTTCCAGCGGCCGGTCGAATCAGGGCGGGCTCAGGGCGGTGGGTCTCAACGATGGTAGCTTCATATTAGCGTGGAGCGCGGTTGCGGATAATTACGCCCTCGACCATCTCGATATATTCGCCCAGCATTATTCTGCCACTGGCGCCCGCCTGGGCGGAGAATTTCGCATCAACTCCACACAAACAGCCTTTCAGACGATTGCGAACCTGGTAGCTACCGACGATGGCGGTTTCATAGCGATTTGGCGCGATGATAGCCGCTCTGCGGACGACCCAAGCGGTACTGCCACGAGAGCGCAGATCTTCGACGCGTCGACTAACGCGGTGGGCGGGGAATTCCTCGTCAACACCACGACCGAGGGCAATCAGTTTTCCTATGACGTCATCCAGCTCGATGCCGGAGGTTTCCTTGTCGTTTTTGGCAGCACCCATTCGGAGACAGGTTCGGTCAAGGCTCAGCAATTCGATGATGGAGGGAACCGCATCGGAACCGAGTTCGAGCTGTCTCTCGCAATTCCTGAAGCGGGGCGACTGGTCAAGGTGTACGCGCTTGCACAAGGCGGCTTCATGGCGCTGTGGACCGAAGGCGAGATCGTCGTCGAAACTACCACCGAATACGATTATTTCTGGGACGAATACCGGACAGTGACGACCGAAACCTACGTCCCGCACACGGTCCACGCGCAAGTCCTCGATGCCAATGGCCAGCCGGTCGGCGATCCGTTCCAGGTCGACCAGACAGCAGGTGAGCAGGATCAGCACCCCGGTCTCGCCATGCTGACCGACGGCAGCTTCGTCATCGTCTGGCAGGACAATGCCGGCTGGGGTTATGGCGATTACGACCCCGACAGCGAGATTCTTTCCCAGCGGTTCAAATTCGCCGGCGCGCTGCGTGAAGGCACCGACACCCCCGAAACGCTTGGCGGCACGGCCTATGACGACACCATCAATGGCTATGGCGGTTACGATGCCCTGTACGGTTTCGGCGGCGATGACATTCTGGACGGCGGCAACGACGACGACATGCTGTATGGCGGTGACGGAAACGACGTGCTGATGGGCGGTTCGGGCAATGACAGCCTGAACGGCGGCACGGGTGCGGACGACATGCACGGCGGCTCGGGAAGCGATACTTACTGGGTCGATGATGCGGGCGACACCGTCACCGAACTGGCGGACGAAGGCGTGGACACGGTCTATTCCTCGATCGGCATCACGCTAGGCGACAATCTGGAGAATCTGACATTGGTCGACGGCGGCAATGCCGGTACCGGCAACGGCCTTGCCAATGTCATTACCGCCGATCCGCGTACCGGCGCCACACTCGACGGCGGCGGCGGCGCGGACGTGATTTTCGCCAGCAAGCAGAGCGACACCGTTCATGGCGGCGAAGGCGATGACACGATCTACGGCTATTCCGGGTTCGACCTGATCTACGGCGGCGATGGCAACGACGCGATCTTCGGCGGCGGGAAATCCGACGTCATCCATGGCGGCGGGGGCCAAGACAATCTTCAGGGCGGCAATGGCTGGGACGAAATCTTCGGCGGGGAAGGCAACGATTTCCTGAAGGGTCAGAAAGGCCACGACACGCTGGACGGCGGTGAAGGCAACGACGATCTTCTCGGCGGCGAAGGGCGCGACGTGCTGACCGGCGGCGCGGGCATGGATGTGATGGAAGGCGGCACCGGCACGGATCGCTTCGTGTTTCGCGACGGCGATTTCGCCGGGCTCGACGGCGCGACGGCCGATCGCATCGTCGACCTGCGCCGCGGAGATGGCGATCTGATCGATCTTAGCGCGATCGATGCAATCGAGGGCGGCACGGATGATGCTTTTGCGTTTGTCGGCAAGGATACCTTTTCCGGCACCGCAGGTGAGCTGCGCTACGAATTCGTCGACGGCTACACGATGCTTTTTATGGACGTTAATGGGGATGCTGCGGCCGATTACGCTATCCGCGTCGATGGTACGCTCAACCTGCTGTCAGGCGATTTCATGCTTTAGGTCGGACGCGAGTTTCCGCCCGAATACCGGTAAGGCCGCCTGTATCCTAATTGATTGAGCCTGCCGCGATCAGGCGGACAGGCCCGCGACATGGCGCCGCTGCTCCTCGGCATGGATCGTGTCGAAAGCGAGCGAGGACCAGCCGCTTCCCGAAGGCCCGGTGATCACATCCGCGCAGGCCTGGCCATCGTGCGATGTTCACGCACTGTTCGGGGCGGTCAAGCGCGTTGACCGCGATCCGCAGGAAACCTTCAGCGTCTTACCCTGAAAAAGACCACCTCACCCGGCCATCGCAATCATACTCGCCCGCTCTTCCACACCACCCGGCCCACGATCGCGAATTCGTCCGCCGCGACATCGACGGGCGGATACACGGTATTCTCGCTCACCAGCTTGAACCGGCCGGCGCCCTGCCCGGCGACGCGTTTCACCAACAACGTGTCATCGAAGCGGACGACGTGGATGCCGTCGCGGAACGGGCGGTCGCGGCGGTGGACGACGACTTCGTCGCCGTCGCGGAGCAACGGCTCCATCGAGTCGCCGACGACACGGATGGAGGATAGCGCCGCGCCTTCCAGCCCCTGCTCGGCGAGCCAGCGGCGGGAGAATCGGAAGGCATCGAACGGCAGTTCCTCTGCCGTCGACGCACCCGGCCCGGCGGATACGTCCACCGCAAGGCGCGGGACATCGACCCAGTCGCCGCTCGACTTGCGGCGATAGGAATTATCCTTCGGCGCACCGAGCTGCGCCTCGTCCAGCGCCAGGAATTGCGCCAGCTTGCGCCGGTCCTGTTCCTCCAGCTTACGTGGACTTCCCTTGGCGATGTATTGCTGAAGATACGTCGCATTACGCCCGATCATACGAGAAAGCGCGGCAAGGCTCGTTCCCTTTTCGCGTGCGGCGGCGACCAGTGTCTCGCGGGCATCCATAGGCTTTTCCCATCTTGATTAAGCAAATCTTCCTACGCGATGTATTTTTCCTAGACAAGTAGGATTTCGCGCGCTGTTTTACATCTGTCGAGTCGCCCCGCGGGCTGCCTCGCCACCTGATCACAGCCAAAAGGGAAACGGCGCATGCTCATTCGCAAGATCGAGGTCTTCCTCCGCCATACACGGATGCCCCCCACCAAGTTCGGCCGACTCGCCGCGCGCGATCCGCGCCTCGTGCTAGACATGCGCAATGGGCGCATGCCGCGCCCGCAGATGGAAGAGCGAGTGGAACATTTCATGAACACCTACCGCGAGACGACTCATGCATATTGACAGTAAGCCGGCGCGAAAGGCCCCTCGACCCGCCCGCCACGGCCCGCGCGAACGCCTCGTCAAAGCGCTGCTGACGCTGGCGAACGACAAGGCGCGCATCGCCAGCCATTCGGAGAAAGGCTGGGCAAGTATCACCTTCGCGGGAACGCGCCACCGCGTGGAACTGGCCTTCGCCGGCGACGAGGCTGTGGAGGCAGGCGAATGCTTCATCGCCTTTCTCCCCGAACACGAATTCGCGATCCCCGGCCAGCTGGTCGCCGATGCGGCGGTGGTGGAGGTGGCGTCGGTGGTCGAGCCCGCGCGGCTGACGGTAGTGTGTGAGCTGCTGTTGTTGGAGGAAAGCTGATTTTCGCGTGAACTTTGAGTGAACTTTGGGGCTGCAAGCGGGCAGGTCGGCAAGCCCGCTCGCCCCTTGCGAAGCGAATTCCGGAGGCTCAGCTACGCCAGGCAGATAAGGTCACCGCCAGCAATATCGGCAAGCCTGCGAGATCGACAATGGCGATTGTCCGATACTCCTGCGGTGATCCGTAAGTCACATGAAGAACCAGAAAGCTGACCATGCTGATGCCGGTGACGATTGTCGCCAGTCTCCGCGCTTCCGGCATGAATGCTGCAATGAGGCACGCGGCAAAAACGGCGAAAAACAGCGCGGCGCGGTGATGCAACAGAAGAAAGAGCGGACTGTCGGCAACAACGCCGTAAAGCGTGGTCAATATCGACGGCCTGAAAAATGCGAAGGCAGGCGCGAGATGGATCAGCGCGAGGACCATCCAGAGAATGCGTTGCAACATGAAACCAGTTATTCTGGGTAGACCGGCATTGCAAGTCAGCCCAGCTTCCATTCCCAGCCCAGCGGATCGCCATCCATCACTTCGACGCCCTTTGCGGCGAGTTCGTCGCGCAGGGCGTCGGACGTGGCGAAATCCTTGGCGGCACGCGCTTCCTTGCGGCGGGCGAGCGCGTCTTCGATCTCAGCCTCGTCAATTATGGCGGATTTCGGACGAATGCGAAGATCGGTCCTGCCAAGGCCGAACAGGCCGAAGCCGAGCACTTCGTCCATCGCCTCGATCACCGCTCGCTTGATGCCCGCATCGACCTTCTTGACGGCGAGCGCTTCCTCCAGGGCCGTAAGCGCCACGGGGGTATTCAGATCGTCCGACATCGCGGCAGAAAATTGCTCGAGGATCGGCGCAAATTTGGGCGGTTCCGCTTCGGGCAGCGCCTCGGCATCGGCCAGCCGCTCGGTCGCCATCACGATGCGCTTCAGCCGCGTGAGCGCGGCGCCCAGCCCTTCCCAGCTGAACTCCAGCTCACTGCGGTAATGCGCCTGCAGGCACATCATGCGGTAGGCGAGCGGATGGTAGCCCTTGTCGACCAGCAGTTGGAGGCGCAGGAACTCGCCCGCCGACTTGCTCATCTTGCCCGACCGTTCGACGAGAAAGTTGTTGTGCATCCAGATCTTCGCGCCCGAGTGGGTCGCCACATCAAGCCCGCCACAGCCACAGAATGCCTGGTTCTGCGCGATTTCGTTAGGGTGGTGGATTTCACGGTGATCAATGCCGCCGGTATGGATGTCGAACGGGAAGCCGAGCAGCTTCTCGCTCATGACCGAGCATTCGAGATGCCATCCCGGTGCGCCCCTGCCCCACGGAGAATCCCATTCCATCTGCCGCGTCTCGCCAGCCGGGGTCTTGCGCCAGATGGCAAAGTCCTGCGGGTTGTGCTTGCCTTCGACCGTTTCGATACGGCCTTCACCGTCCTCGGTTACGGCGCGGGCCAGGCGGCCGTATTCCTTCACCGTCGAGACATCGAAATAGAGGCCGCTGTCGAGTTCGTAGCAGTGCTTGTCGGCGATCTTCTGCCCCCACGCGATCATCGCCTCGACATATTCGGTCGCGCGCGGATGCTGCTTGGGCTGGACATTCAGCCGCGCCAGGTCGCGCTCGAAATCCTGCTGGTAGAACTTTGCGA
>JBARVT010000121.1:0-1729 GCA_049646405.1 Alteraurantiacibacter sp. | reverse complement strand
GCGATGGCCTGCGCAACTTTGCCAATGCGGTACAGGTCGCAGCGGATAAAGATGCACCAGGGCGCGGTGTGCTGCTGGTGATGGACGACCGCGTGCTGATCGCACGCGATGCCCGCAAAGCGCGGCTTGGGACGACCGGGGCGTTTGCAGGCTTTCCGCGCGGACCGGTGGCGCTGGCAACGCCGTCTTCGGTCGACTGGCTCGCACCGCCATGGCGTGAAGGCGAGCCGGCGCGCTTCGCCTTTCCAGACACATTCCCGCGCGTGCCTATCCTGCATGCCTATGCGGGGATGGAGCGGGAGGTCGTGGAGTGCGAACTGGCGGCGGGCGCGAAGGGACTGGTTCTGGCTGGCATGGGCAACGGCAACTCGCCGGATCCGGTGCGCAGGGCACTGACCAAAGCGGTTCGCGGTGGCGTGCCGGTCGTCCGGGCGACACGAGTGGATAAAGGCGTGGTCGAAGTGGAGCACGAGGATGCCGAGAACGGCTTTGTCGCCGCAAGAGCTCTCGGCCCGGCCAAGGCGCGTATCCTGATGCAACTCCTGCTGGCAAATGGCGTAACGGCGCAGGAAACGATGCAGGACGCTTTCAACCGGCGTTGACGTTTCGCCTCAGACCAGCGCCACTGCGTTCTCTCCGATTTCGGCGAAATAGCGCGCCATCGCATCGACGCCCTTGTCCGAAAGCTCGATAAAGGCCCGGCGGCGGTCGGTATCGTCCTCCACCCGCTCGAACAGGCCTGCCTCGACCATCTGCCCGATCCACCGCAGCGCCGTCGTCGGCGGCACGCCCGAGGCGATGCAGAGCGACGTCACCGAAACGCGCTGCCGTTCCACGCGCGCGGCGGTGAGATCGAGCAGCATGTCCCAAGCCGGATCGGCGAACAGGTCCGCATCGAGGAACTTTGCCCGCGCCCGGCGCCGCGCGATCACCGCGCGCACCAGCCGTGCATCGGGCAGCGGCGGGCGCGGCTTGCGGATCAGCTCGCGCTCGGCGCGATAGCCGCTTTTCGGGCTCTCGAACCGGAACGCCCCCCCGCCAGCCCGCTGGCCCCAACCACCATCGGCACGGTCCAGCTTGTCGAGCCGCTCCGCAATCCGCCCTACCTGCTCAGTCAGCCGCAGCAGGCTCAGCCGATCGTCCTCCGAGAGATCGCGAACTCGCATGGCCGGAATTTCCGCCAGCACCCGCCCGATGGCAATTACGCGTTCGGCCCTAAGGGCGTTTACGAGTATCTGCGCCGCAGATTGTGCGCAGCATCCGAACACCGCATCGAGCGCATCGAGCGAGGTCGATATTACCAGACGAGCACCCGAATGCGCGGCGCGGCTGTCAAGACGGGCCAGCGTCGCCATCGCCGCGGCATCGGGCCGGGGGCAATCGACAAGCACCATTTCGCCCATCGCGCGCGCATCGCCCGCCAGCAGCTGATCGAGATTGCCGACCTCCCGCACCGAAAGCCCGGCAGCCTCGACATCGCCGCGCATCTCTTCGCGCACCAGGTCGCAATCAGCGAAGATGGAAACCGAGAGCGGCAATCCGGCGCTATCCGCCGCCATCGCGTAGCTGAAATCGGCCTGCTCCATTCGTGATCCCCTGAGTCGCGATAATGCGAACATGGTGAGAACAAAAAGAGATCGTGTCAAGAAGATGTGCTGGCGTTTGCAGACCGATTGAACCTTTTGCTCCCTCTCCGCGACTTACCATGCGAAGGACGACGAAGCGGGGC
>JBARVT010000120.1:0-3441 GCA_049646405.1 Alteraurantiacibacter sp. | reverse complement strand
TCTTGCGCTCCGCATCGCGGCGCGCTTCGGCTTCGCGCGGGCCGGTCCGTTCGAGGCCGCCCGCCTCCGTGCCGGGCTTCAGGGTGACGTCGCGGCTGTCGTTCGGTTCGTATTCGCCCATCGGGGCCTCCTCGCGGGAAAAGGGGTGTTGCAAAACCAACGCACGCACGCAGCGCAGCGTTCCTCGTCCACCCATTATCCACGACCCAAAGGCCGGGCTTGCTATCGAATCGCAGGCATGATTCCCTATATAGGACGTTCGCTTTCAATCATGGGGACCACAACATGTCGCTGCTCGAAGCCCGGAAAACATACAAGCCCTTCGAATATCCCTGGGCCTACGAGTTCTGGAAACGCCAGCAGCAGGTCCACTGGATGCCGGAAGAAGTGCCGCTGGGCGAGGATTGCCGCGACTGGGCGCAGAACCTCACCGATCACGAGCGTAACCTGCTCACGCAGATCTTCCGCTTCTTCACCCAGGCCGATATCGAGGTGCAGGATTGCTACCACGAGAAATACGGCACGGTGTTCAAGCCGGTCGAGGTGAAGATGATGCTGGCCGCCTTCTCCAACATGGAGACGGTGCATATCGCCGCCTATTCCCACCTGCTCGACACGATCGGCATGCCCGAAAGCGAATACGGCATGTTCCTCGAATACGAGGAAATGAAGGACAAGCACGATTACCTGCAGGAATTCGGCGTCGATACGGACGAGGATATCGCCCGCACGCTGGCGATGTTCGGCGGGTTCACCGAAGGGCTGCAGCTGTTCGCCAGCTTCGCCATGCTGATGAACTTCCCGCGCTTCAACAAGATGAAGGGAATGGGCCAGATCGTCAGCTGGTCCGTGCGCGACGAGAGCCTGCATTGCGAAGGCATCACCCGCCTGTTCCACGCCTTCTGCGCAGAGCGCGACTGCCTCACCAAATCGGTGAAGGAAGACATCATGGACATGTGCCAGAAGACGGTGCGGCTAGAAGATGCCTTCATCGACCTGGCGTTCGAAGATGGCCCTGTGCCCGGCATGACAGCGAAGGAAATCAAGAAGTACATCCGCTACATCGCCGACTGGCGGCTGGGCCAGCTTGGCCTGCCGAGCATCTACATGGTGGAAGACCACCCGCTCCCGTGGCTCGCCCCGCTGCTGAACGGCGTGGAACACGCCAACTTCTTCGAAACGCGCGCGACGGAATATTCCAAGGGCGCGACCAAGGGCAACTGGCAGGACGTCTGGTCCAGCTTCGACTCGCGCCAGAAGGCGAAGACCGTCGCCGCGAACGAGGCGGAGGACGAGGGTCCGGATATGTTTGGAGAGACAAGCGGTAAGGGGAGCGTGGCGGCGGAATAATGGGACCATTTAGGATACGTGGGCTTGACGCGAACAAACGTGGAACATAGCGATACGTTCGAAGGAGTATCGCATGCAATCGATTGAATTTTGTGCCGGAGCTGGAGGTCAGGCGCTTGGCTTGGAACAGGCGGGCTTCCGTCATGCCGCGCTGGTCGAGATCGAAAGCGATTTCGCCAAGACTTTGAAGCTCAACCGTCCTTTGTGGGATGTGCGGGCGGCCGACATGGCCGAATTCGAAGGCACGGAATTCCGCGGCATCGAACTTATGACGGCTGGTTTGCCGTGTCCTCCGTTCTCTGTTGCGGGAAAGCAGTTGGGCGAGAAGGACGAGCGCAACCTGTTTCCGGCCGCGATACGGCTCGTGGACGAGATCAGACCGAAGGCCGTCATGATCGAGAATGTCAGGGGCTTTCTCTCCGCCGTGTTTGAGGACTATCGCGGTCAACTCAAAAAGCAGCTCGGCAAACTCGGCTATCATGTCGATTGGCGCTTGCTGAATGCATCGGACTTCGGGGTACCCCAACTGCGTCCGCGTGTGGTCATTGTCGCGTTGCGAAAGGATCTCGTCGAGGCGTTCGACTGGCCCGATGTCGCACCGCACAATCCACCAAGCGTAGGGCAGTGTCTGCGCGATTTAATGGGAGCCAACGGCTGGCTTGGCGTAAATCGGTGGGCGGAGCACGCCGACGAGATTGCTCCCACACTTGTCGGGGGGTCCAAAAAGCATGGCGGCCCCGACCTCGGTCCGACACGGGCCAGAAAGGCTTGGGCCATGCTGGGTATCGAAGGCAAGAGCCTTGCGAACCAAGCACCAAATCGCGATTTCGTCGGAATGCCGCGCCTGACTTTGCGCATGGCCGCTAGGATACAGGGCTTCCCGGACAATTGGCAGTTCTATGGCACCAAGACGACGCAATATAGGCAGATCGGCAATGCCTTTCCGCCGCCGGTTGCCCGTGCGGTGGCGCATAATCTGCGCGTGGCCCTGAAAGCCGACAGGGCCTTTTCGCTCGCTGCCGCATGAGCTTGTTCGACGATTTCCAGCGGATTCCGCTCGGCCAGTCGCATACTGATTTTGTTACGCTTGAGAAGCTCGAGCGTGATCTTATCGACGCAATTGGAGGTTGGCAGAATTTCATCGAAAAGCTGCGAGGCTTCTTTCGATCTGCGATCGACGAAGTGATCGATACAGCTCGGACGGGACGTTTTTTCTTTTCCGAGCTCGAGAAGACCGAGAAAACCTACCTTGGGACGAAATTCGAGATCGTTCTGAGAGACTGGCTCGGCGTGCCAAAAGGTATGAAGCTCGACCTGCTCATCGGCGGCGAGGAGGTCGATGTGAAATCCTCATCTTCCTCTGCGCGCGGAGGGTGGATGATCCCGCCCGAAGCCGTGTCGGAACTTTGCATCCTCATCAAGGTCCGGGAGGTCGCGGCCCTATGCGATTTCGGCATTGTCCGGGCGCGATCGGATTATTTACGCGGCAGCCAAAATCGCGATGCGAAGACGAGCTTTTCATCGGCTGGAATGGCAAACATTTGGTGGATGGCGAAAGACTTCAACTACACTCCGAACTTTTGGTCGCTCACCGATGCGGAACAGCGGCAAGCCATAATGCAAGGCGGCGGGACACAGCGGCTGGCAACCCTGTTCGAAATGTTTCCCGAAACCCCGATCTCTCGTGTGCAGATCGAAGCGGTCGCGGCGCAGGACGATTTCATGAAGCGCATCAGGCGAAACAGCGGCGCACGGGATATTTTGGCGCCAAAAGGCATCGCCATTCTGTATTCCGAGAACGACGGTGAGCTTATGCGGGCTTTGGGGCTCAAATTCGGTTCTCGCGAATTCATGTCCTACTTTCCTAAGTCAAAACATGAGCGGGCCCTCCTAAGAGCGGCCAATCACATTAATTAACTCGGTCGATTGGGCCGCTCAGCGACCGTCTCGAAAAATGCAACTAGTCGAACTCCTCGCCTACTATCTCATCGCCATCAACCTCGTCGCCTTTGCCGCGTTCGGGATCGACAAGGCCTTGGCGGAGGGCGGGCGGCGGCGGATCAGCGAGGCACGGCTGATCGGCTGGGCGCT
>JBARVT010000119.1:0-2949 GCA_049646405.1 Alteraurantiacibacter sp. | reverse complement strand
GGGTCGCCCACCATCAACGGGACGATATGTGTTGTCGAATCCATCACCGGCAGCCCGGCCTCGCGGAATTGGCGCTTGAGCGAGGCGGCAGCCGCCTGCTGCGCGTCGCGCTCCGCCGAAGAGTGCTTGAGGTGCTTCACCGACGCCAGCACGCCCGCGACCAGCACAGGGCTGAGCGAGGTGGTGAAGATGAAGCCCGGCGCATAGGAGCGAATGCAATCGATCACCTTGCGGCTTGACGCGACATATCCGCCCATTACCCCGAAGGCCTTTCCCAATGTCCCTTCGATCAGGTCGATGCGATGCGCCGCCTCGTCCCGTTCCGAGATGCCGCCGCCATGCTCGCCATACATGCCCACCGCGTGGACCTCGTCGATATAGGTGAGCGCGTTGTATTTCTCCGCGAGGTCGCAGATCGCATGGACGGGCGCGACATCGCCTTCCATCGAATAGACGCTTTCAAACGCTATGACCTTGGGCGCCGCTTCGTCCTCGGCGGCCAGCAATTCCTCGAGATGGGCAAGGTCGTTGTGCCGGAACACTCGCTTCTCGCAGCCCGAATTGCGAATGCCAGCAATCATGCTCGCGTGGTTCAGCTCGTCTGAAAAAATCACGCAGCCCGGTAACAGCTTGGCCAGCGTGGAGAGTGTCGCGTCGTTGGAAACGTATCCGCTGGTGAACAGCAGCGCGGCTTCCTTGCCGTGCAACTGGGCAAGTTCCGCTTCCAGCTCGATATGATAATGCGTGTTGCCGCCGATATTGCGCGTGCCGCCGCTGCCCGCACCGACATCGTGCATCGCCTCTTCCATGGCGGCAATTACTTTCGGGTGCTGGCCCATGGCGAGGTAATCATTGCTGCACCACACGGTGATCGGCTTTGGCCCGTTATGTCCGGCGAAGCACCGAGCGTTGGGAAACGCGCCCTTGTTGCGCAGAATGTCAATGAACACGCGGTACCGGCCCTCGGAATGAAGGCGCGCGATCGCTTCGTCGAAAACCTGTCCGTAATTCATGCCTGCCCCGCCTATAGCCACATTCGCGAATGCTTCAATCCCGTCGAAGGAATGGGTAACGCAGCGTGGCGCGCGCGACTATCCACTATCGGGCCTGACCGTTCGGTTTAGAAGACGTCAATCCCGAGGAGGCCGTATTCTGCGAGTCTTTCGAGCGACGGGGCGGGGGAGTCGCCGGTGACGATGGCGCGGTCCGGGACACTGCGGACGAATGCCTGCCCATCGGTCAAGCGTGCGACCTGCCGCGCGATTCCGGTTGCCCCGTGGATGAAGGTGATGTCCGGGCCGGCTGCCTCGCGCAGCTGCTTTTTAACAAGCGGGAAATGGGTACAGGCGAGGACGATGGTGTCGATCTTCTCTCCGCCCGGCTCGCTGCGCAAGCCGTCGATGGCGGCGGCGTAGATGGCGGAGTCGACGTCGTCGCCGCGCAGCTGAGCCTCGGCAGCCAGCACAAGTTCGGGCGCGGCATGGCGCAGCAGGCGATGGCCATTCGCGAACTTGGCTTCAAGATCGTCGACGTAACGCTGCCGGATCGTCGCGGCCGTGCCGAGCAGCCCGATCGTGCCCGTCAGCGTCATCTCCGCTGCAGGCTTGATCGCGGGCACAGTGCCGACAATTGGAATTTCCAGCACGTCGCGCACCATGCCAAGCGCGCAAGTACTCGCCGTATTGCAGGCGATGCAGGCGAGACGCGGTGCGTAGCGTTCGCTCATCCGCCCGAGCAGGCCGGACACGCGCGCGGCAATCTCCGCCTCGGTCTTCTCGCCATAGGGTAGCCCTGCGAGGTCGGCGGCGTAGATCACCGGCGCTTGCGGAAGCACCTTGCGCAGTTCGGCGAGCACGGACAGCCCGCCGAAGCCGGAATCGAACAGCAGGATGGGGGAATCGGCTTGCACGTTCTCTCCATTACCGTTCGGGCTGAGCTTGTCGAAGCCCTGCCTTTCGCTTTATGCCCTATCGAAGGAAAAGCAGCCGTTGGCACTTCGTGCCTTTTGCGCGTCCGACAAGCTCAGGGCAGACGGAAATGGGGCATTCGTGGATTTGTTAATCGCCTTCGTCATCGGATACCTCTCCGGCTCGATCCCCTTCGGCCTTCTGCTCGCAATGGCGGCGGGCAAGGGTGACATACGCTCCATCGGCAGTGGCAATATCGGCGCAACCAATGTGCTGCGCACCGGCAGCAAGGGGCTGGCGGCGGCGACCTTGCTGCTCGATTTCGCCAAGGGGCTGGTGCCGGTGCTGGTCGTGCAAGCTATCTATGGCGCAGCCTACGCGCCGCTCGATCCCGTGCCGCTGGCGGCGCTAGGTGCGGTACTCGGTCATTGCTTCCCGGTCTGGCTAAGGTTCAAGGGCGGTAAGGGCGTCGCCACCAACGCGGGGGTCAGCTTCGGCCTCGCCTGGCCCATCGGCCTTGCTTACGCAGTCGTCTGGATCGCGGTGCTGGCGTTGCTGCGGATCAGTTCGGTCGCAGGCATGAGCGCGGTCGTTGCCGCCACCATCGCTGCCTTCGTTCTCGGCTACGCACACTTCGTGCCGGTGCTCGCTGTGATTGCCATTCTCATCATCTGGCTGCACCGCGCGAATATCGGACGGCTGCTGCGCGGCGATGAGCCGAGGGTTGACAACAAGAAGTGAGCGGTACGAAGCTATCGCAAGACGAGGCGTTCGCCCGCATCCGCCTGCTGCGCTCGGCCAATATCGGGCCGGTCAGCTATTACCAGCTGCTGCGACGCTTCGGCACGGCGGCAGAGGCGATCGAAGCGCTGCCCGATCTCGCCGCGCGCGGGGCGAAACGCAATTACACGCCCGCCGCGCGTGACCGGATCGAGCGCGAGGTCGCCGCCGCGCGCAAGACTGGCGCGCGCTATGTCTTTCACGACATGCCGGAATACCCGGCGTTGCTCGGCCAGCTGGAAAGCGCGCCACCGATCGTCAC
>JBARVT010000118.1:0-8318 GCA_049646405.1 Alteraurantiacibacter sp. | reverse complement strand
GGGCGGACTGACGGTTGGTGCGCTGGGCAATACGCTGGGGCGCGAAGGGGTGCGTTTGCTCACCGGCCAGCAGATCTGGGATGTGACGGGCCCGACCGAAGGCGCGCTTATCGGGCTGGCGACAGGTGTTACTGCGTGGCTCGCGTTAAGACCATTCTCACAGCCACTAACGATTGGTGCGGCCATGCTGATCGGCAGCGCGACGGGCGTGGCAATCCGCTTGGCCGGAGGGACGCTACTTGCCGGGTCGCTGGTCAGCCTGCACCACGGTCTACCCGATACACAGCTGGCGCTCGGGCGGATCGGGCTGGCGCTAACCGATGCCGGTTGGGAAACGCCTGCGCATTTCGTTGCAACGGTGGTCGAGGGCGCGGTGTTCGTGACGGCGCTGGCAGGAGCGATGCTTGCCGCCAGGCGCTAACCCTTCGGCTTGCGGAGCGACGGAACGGTCGGCGCGACCGGACCGTCATAGGCGCGTGCGACGCATTCATCGAGCCGTACCAGGGCTGCCGCGCTTCCTGTCAGCGGAACAATCGAATGCAGTTCTCCCGCGACGAGAATCTCGAACCTGTCGCTTTCGCCAAAGGCGGCAATAAATTCCTCCCAGTTATAGCCGGTAGTGAGCAATCGCTGCCCGGCCATCGTCAGCGCCATGGCGTGGGTGAAATCGCCGACACGCACCACCACGCTGCCAGGTGGCAACGTCATGTCGAGTGGAGCTGGAAGCCCGACCCCGAAATCGTCGAGACCATAGGTGGTGCGCAGAATTTGCATCAATGGATACCCGGTCCCTCCGGGGCTGGACAGACTGCACTGCCCTGTGTCCGCTTCAAGCGTTCATCCGGCCGAAAGGTCCTGTCCGGCGGCGAGTCGAGGAATCAAAGCGCTTGCAACAAGGGCGATGGAGATAAGAGACGAGCGCATCGCGCCTGCTATTTCGTTTTGCAGGAACCGTACAACAAAAAGGGCGACCGTCCCGCAGGATGACCGCCCATTTTGCGTCATCGGCTTTTAATCAGCGCGAGGCGCGGCGGACCGGCTGATCTTCCGGTGCGACCGAGATGCGCACCGTCTCCCCCGAAATGCCCGGGAAATCGGTAAACATCGCCTCGACAAGGTTCGGCACGAGATATTGCAAACGGTTCGACTGCGACACCGCTTCGGCGCGGCCTTCGAACAGCCGCTCGCCAGACGCCACATCGTCGATCTTCATCGCGATATCGCTGGTAAAGACGGTGTAACTGGTGACGTCGCGGCCACTGCGGAAGAACGGATCGTGGTAGCCATAGCCCCAGCGGCTACCGGGCAGGTACGCAACGCGCAGGCGGCCCGCACGGTCGCGATAAGCGACGCGGCGGCCATAGCCGTACCACGGATCGAAGAAGGGATCGCGGCCGAAACCTGTCGAGCGCACGCGCTCGCGCCCGTCTGACACGCCGTAATCGAAACGGACCAGCATGGTCGCATCTTCGGGCGAGACGGCCTGGACATAGCCGAGCTGCGCCATCTCCCGCTCGACCTGGTCGGCATAAAGCGAGAATTCGAGCCCGCCGGCAAGCGCGGGATCGTCGGCGACGACAAAGAAGCTCTGGCCTTGCGGTGCGGGCAGCTGGCTTTCGAACCGCGAGACATCGGCGCGGAAAGGCGAGGCGCAGGCGGCCAGCGAAAGTGCCATGGCAGCGACCGTCGCAAGCCTTGCCCCTCGCTTGATCGTGTTGGATTTGGTCATGATTTGTCCCTCGATAAGTGAAATGCACGCACGATCGGCCCTCATTCCGGCGCGCAAAAGTTCGGTGATGAGTCGTGCATTAGCAAGGGCGGAGTGAACCTCGCTTTAACCGGATTCGGCAGTTTATGTCGGCAAATCAGTGGGAAGCGCGCCTATCTGCGGCGTTTTAATTCCTGCGGCATGGCGGCGCCGACAAGGAGACTTAAAGGCATTTCCGACGAGCGGATCGGGTCGCATCGGCAAACAGGGTTACTGGATGCGGTTCGTCGCGCATTTCGTGGCGATCGCGGCGCTGGGCATGATCGCCATTGGCGCGCCCGCGCGGGCAGCTGGCTGATGGCGATTCCGGCGATCCTCCTGATCGCGCACGATGGCCTGTATCACCGCGTCATCAAGATACGCCGATGCCGCGACATCGGCTGTCGCGACGGGCGGGCGCAGTCAATTACGGCGAGGTCTTCGGTAGGGGCGAGCTGCAAAGCCGCGCCGCCCCGAAGCAGCGTGTCGCGCCGGTTCAGCAGTCGACGATGATGACCCCGCCACCAAGCGTCGCAGGAGACAGCGATGCGATGGACGACGCGATCGCGAGGGCGCTGGAGAATTGCCGTCGCACCGGCTCCTTCGTCGGAAACCCTGCATAGCCTGCTTCTGCGCTAACCACGCGTGACGGAGGCTTCGGTCGCAAAGTGGTGCGCAGAGCTTAGCCCCGCACCAGCCCCAGCGCGGTGTAGGCCGCATCCAGCGTCGGCCGGCCCGCCTCGCGCGCCTGTGCCGCGCCGCGAGCGAGTATGGCGTCGAGCGCTTCGCGGTCTTCCTTCAGTTCGACGAAACGGCTGCGGATCGGTTCAAGCACAGAGACGAGCAATTCCGCCAGCGCAGGCTTGAACTTGCCGAAGCCCTCGCCGCCGTAATCGCGCAGCACCGCCTCGGGCGAGGTTTCTGCCAGCGCGGCGTAGATGCTGACGAGATTCGCCGCTTCCGCACGCCCTTCCAGCCCGGTCATGTCGCTTGGCAGCGGTTCGGGATCGGTTTTCGCCTTCTTCACTTTGGTTGCCATCTCGTCGGCGCTGTCAGTCAGGTTGATGCGGCTCATGTCGGAGGGTTCGGATTTAGACATTTTCCGCGTTCCGTCGCGCAAGGACATAATCCGCGCCGCTTCTTCGGGAATGAACGGCTCGGGCAGGGTGAAGACCGGCTTATCTTCCGAAGCGAAATCGTTGTTGAATTTCTGCGCGATGTCGCGCGCCAGCTCCAGATGCTGTTTCTGGTCTTCGCCCACCGGTACATGCGTCGCCTGGTATAGCAGCACGTCGGCGGCCTGCAGCACGGGATAACCGAACAGCGCGACCGACTGGCCCTCGCGATTCTTGCCGGCCTTGTCCTTCCACTGTGTCATGCGGTTCAGCCAGCCCATCCGCGCCGTGCCCATCAGCAGCCATTGCAGCTCCGCATGGGCCGGGACCTGCGCTTGATTGAAAAGCACTGACTTTGCCGGATCGAGCCCGCAGGCGACCAGCGTGGCGACCATTTCCAGTGTGCTGGCATGCAGATCCTGCGGCATATGCGGCATGGACAGCGCGTGAAGGTCGGCGAGGAAGATGAAGCACTGTCCGCCCTGTTCATGCGCCTCGTCCTGCAATTTTACGTAATTGCGGATTGCGCCGAGATAATTGCCGAGATGCGGCTTGCCGGTGGGCTGGATGCCGGAAACGACGATCATGGCGTGGTGGGCTCTCTTTTCTTCGTGAGGGTGGCGATGCGCTGCCGGTCTATCGCGCCGATAGCGAAGGCGATGCCGAAATAGACAGCCGCCGCGCAGCCGACGAGCACGAGAAGCGCGCCCGCCCGTGCGAACAGCCCGGCATCGTACCAGCCCGTTAGCATGTCGCGGGCATACCACAAGGCAGCGCCCATCGCGGTGGCGGCGACCAGCTGGCGCGCGATCCGGCCGACCAGCGCCAGCGGAATGGCGTAATAACCGCGCTTCAGCAGCACGGCGTAGAGATAGCCCACATTGATCCATGCGCCCACAACGCTGGCCGCCGCGATGCCGGGGACGCCGTAGCCGAGGCCGGCGAACTGCAGGGGCGGAAGTTCGAACGCCAGACCGAAGATCCCTACCCCTCCGCCCATGTCCAGCCCGGTATTGGCGATACAGGCCACGACGAAGACGACAAGCGAGATAAAGGCCGCATAAACGGGCGTGCGGGTGTCGGAGCGGGCATAGAAATTGGGCACCAGCACCTTTACCAGCACATAGGCCGGCAGGCCGAGCACCAGCATGCCGAGCACCTGTCCGGTCACTTCCGCCTGCGCGAGCGAGAAGGCGCCGCCCTGGAAGATCATTGTCACGAAAGGCACCGCACAGATCGCCAGCGCCACGGCGGCGGGGATCGTCAGGAGCATGGCGATCTCGATCGCGTCCGACTGCACCCGGTCCGTGCCTTCCTTGTTCTTTGCCCCGACGAACCGCGACAAGGTCGGCAGGATGGCGGTCGAAAGTGCGATGCCGATAATGCCGAGCGGCAACTGGTTCAGCCGGTCGGCATAATTCATGTAACTGATGGAGCCGCTGTCGAACTGGTTGAGGAAGTAGAGCTGCACCAGCGTGTTGATCTGGTACGCCCCGCCACCAATGGCCGCCGGCAGCGCGATGATCGACAGGCGCTTCACCTCCGGCGTGATGCGCGGCCAGAGCAGTTTCGGGCGGAATCCCTCCACCCGCGTCCAGATATAGAGCCAGGCGAGCTGCATCACACCGCCCACGGTCACCGCCCATGCCTGGCTGTAGCCGACCTGCCGCGTGCTCCAGCCAAGCTCTGCCATCGCATAATCGCCGAACAGAAGCGCGGCGATCAGCGTCAGGTTGAGGATGATCGGAAAGCTTGCGCCGGGCGCGAAGCGGCTCACCGAATTGAGCATGCCGGTGAAAAGCGTCACGAGGCTGACCAGCGCGATATAGGGGAACATGATCCGCGCGAAATCGACTTCCATCGCGAAGTCGGCAGGCGGGCTGTCGCCGTCGCTCAACAGGCGAATGACGAGCGGCATGGTCAGCATCATCAAAGCGCACAGCGCGATCAGCACCGGCAGGAACACGCTCAGCACATCGTCGGAAAAGCTGCGCGCGTCGGTCAGCCCGCCATCACCGTGCAGGCGTTTGGAAAACATCGGCACGAAAGCCGCGCTGAATGCGCCTTCGGCGAACAGGCGGCGGAAGACGTTGGGGATGATGAACGCCTGGAACCACGCATCGGTGACGGCATTCGCGCCGAGCACGCGGGAGAAGATCATCTCGCGCGCCATGCCGGCAACGCGGCTGACCATCGTCAACCCGCCGATCGTCCCGACATGTTTGAGCAGGCTCATCGCCCGTCCGCCCAGTTACAAGGTCAGCTGTCGCTACCCGGAGCCGCCGGGGTGTCCACCGCCGCCGCATCCTGCGCGCGCTTCTGGCTCAGCTGCTGGATATAAAGGCCGTTGAAATCGATCGGATCGAGCATCAGCGGCGCGAAGCCCGCATCGCGCACCGCATCGGCGATCACCGCGCGGGCGAAGGGAAACAGCAGGCGCGGTGCCTCCGCATACATGAAGGCATGCTGCTGGTCCTCGGGCATGTTGCGCATGCCGATGAGGCCGCAATAGCTGAGATCCACGATATAGGCTGTGCCCTGCGCCGTCTTGCTGGTGGCGGTGATCTTCAGCTCGATTTCCGACAGTTCGGCATCGATCTGGCGCGCGCCGATATTGAACTGCACATCCATTTCCGGCCTGTCGCGCCACTGGAAGCTTTCGGGTGCCTTCGGATTCTCTACCGACAGGTCTTTCACATATTGCGAGACGACGCCCGCCACCGGCTGGTTGTCCGCACCATTGGGCTGCATCCCGTCGCCTGCGCCCGCGCCGCCTTGCGGGTTCATCGAGTCAAGATCGGTGAGCACGTCGTTTTCATCGGCCATGATAGATATCGTCTTTCGTTGTGGCTTTTGGGGCGCGCGGCTGGTCGCGCCTGCCCTGTTGCAAATTGCCCGCGCGCCTATCACCCTTGGCAGCCAGCCGCAACGGCGCGGGCGGGTGTGGCGGCACTTAAGACCCGGTTGTTCATTGGCTATAAGTCACTATGTGCTATCGGGAACAGCGCAAGGCCGGGATGCGAACCGTTTCTGACCCGGCAGTTGGGAATTTTAACTCGTGATTTGGCAAATCGTCATCCTCGCCATGATCGCCGCCTTCCTCGGTATGCGGCTCTATTCGATACTCGGTCGCAAGAGCGAGCACGAGGAAGAGGTGATCACCCATCGTCTCGAACGCGCGCGGCAGGATCAGGAAGAGGCCGAGGCGCGGCCGGCGCAGTCCGCTGCCAAGCCAGCGGACGCGGTTGCAGAGCGCGGGCTTTCCGGTTTCTCGCCCGCTATCGAATCGGGCCTGCGCGATATTTCGACCGCGGACCGCACGTTCGAGCTGCTGCCCTTCCTCGAGGGCGCGAAGGGTGCATACGAAGTCATCCTCGAAGCGTTCTGGCGCGGCGACAAGGATGAGCTGAAGGAACTGTGCGACGACGATGTCTATCGCAGCTTCGCCGCCGCTATCGACGATCGGGAGGCTAACGGGCTCACGCTCGACAACAAGCTGATCCGGATCGAGGACGAGACCGTGCATTCCGCCATGCTCGACGGGCATATGGCGCGCATCGCGGTTCGCTTCGTCGCCGATATCGCCACGGTTACCCGCGACACGGACGGGAATGTCGTTGCCGGTTCGCTCGACGATGCGATCGAGAGCCGCGATGTCTGGACATTCATGCGCGATACACGCAGCGACGATCCGAACTGGCTTCTCGACGAGACCGACGCGGGCTGATAGCCATCACGGCGTGACTGTTTCGCGCCGCTTCGCCTTTCCCTTCATCGCCACCGTGCTGCTCGCTGGTTGCGGGCCGATCATTCCTGACTCGCGCGTTCCGCAAGGCCCCGCGCCGGTTGCCGAGAGTGCGTCGGCGCTCGGCGCGACCGTCCTGCGCGCCCAGCGGCTGCAAGTCGCTACTCAGGATGCGAGCGGGGCGCTCGAAGCCTTTAGCGACAGCTGCCGTATCGCCCGCACGCGGGAGGACGTCTCCGGCCTCACGCAGACCTCTGATTGGGGCGCACCCTGCGATGCCGCCGCCGCTTGGCCGCGCAGCAACGCGAACGGCTTCTTCGAGACATTCTTTACGCCCGTTCGCGTCGGCGACGGTGCGGCCTTTGCGACCGGCTATTTCGAGCCTGAAATTCGCGGCGATCGCACGCGCCGCTCGGCCACCGACGTGCCCGTTTACGGCGTGCCCGCCGATCTCGAACGCTGCTGGCGCGACGATATTTCCGAAACCGAGCGTACGGGCCGCGCCCCGCTCAGCCGCCGCCTGCCGGACGGGCGCTGCGTGCCGCATTTCACTCGTGCGGAGATAGAGGACGGCGCGCTCGAAGGCAGCGGCACCCCGGTGCTCGGCTATGCCAGCGACGCCATCGAGTTCTTTTTCCTGCAGATCCAGGGATCGGGTCGCCTAGTAACCGATAGCGGCGAGGTCATCCGCATCGGTTACGCCAATCAGAATGGGCACGGTTATACCGGTATCGGTGCGCTGATGCGCCAGCGCGGGCTAATCGGGGAGGGTACGGACTATGCCACCTCCATGCAGGGCATCGTCCAATACCTTCGCGATCATCCGGCGCAGGGGCGTGCGATCATGCGCGAGAACGCAAGCTGGATCTTCTTCACAGAGCTGACCGGGCCGAATGCACGGATCGGGCCGCTCGGCAGTATCGGCGTGCCAGTGCGCGGGCAGAGCTCGGTCGCGGTCGATCCGCGCTTCGTGCCCTACGGCGCGCCCGTGCTGCTCGATGTCGACCGCAGCGTCGCCAACGGGCTGTGGGTGGCGCAGGACACGGGCGGCGCGATAAAAGGGCCGAACCGCTTCGACACCTTCTGGGGTGCGGGAGAGCAGGCGCGCGAGATCGCGGGCGGCATGAGCGCGCGCGGACAGGCGACGATCCTGCTTCCCCGCGCCGCCGCCCAGCGCCTCGGACGATGACTGCCCCACGCGGGCTGAACCCTGACGAACAGGCAGCATGGGAACGGCTGGCGCAGACGGTAGACCCAATAAATCCTCCCCCTGAGGGGGAGGGGGACCGCGCGAAGCGTGGTGCAGGGGCACCCTCGGCAAGGTCGCCGACGGTTAGGGCCACCAGCATCACACCCAGCCAAAAGACCGCTCCGACTTCCGCTGCGCCGCGCCCACCTTCCTCCCCGCCTTCGCGGGGACAGTCTGAAGACGAGCCACTCAACACCCACTGGCAGCGCCGCCTCGCGCGTTCCTCCACCGAACCCGACTTCACGCTCGACCTGCACGGCCACACGCTCGACCAGGCCTATCGCCGTCTCGACGACGGGCTGGTCCAGGCAAAAGCGATGGGTGCGCGACTGGTGCTGGTCGTCACCGGCAAGTATCGCCCCGTCGATGCGGCGGACCGGGGCAGCAAGCGCGGCGCGATCCGGGCGAAAATCCTCGACTGGCTCGCCGCCGGGCGTCACGCATCCGACATCAGCGCCGTCA
>JBARVT010000117.1:0-10652 GCA_049646405.1 Alteraurantiacibacter sp. | reverse complement strand
GCGCGATGCAGGCGAGCATCACGCCTGCCGTATAGGCCAGCCCCTCGCTGCGCGCCTGTGCCTCGCTCTCGCCCGCGCGAGCCAGAGTCAGCGCCTTGAGGCTGAGGATCGGGAATACGCAGGGCATGAGGTTAAGAATTAGCCCGCCGAGCAGTGCCGCGCCGAGCAGCAGCGGCAGCGAGGTGTCCGCCATCGCGCCGCCGAGCCGCGAGCCGCCAGTGGGCACCTCGCCCGGTACTGCTTCGAAGCGCACGCCCTCTCCGCCTTCTCCGAATGCGAGGATGCCGGACAGCGCATCCGGTTCGGAGCGGAGCGACCCGCGCGGGATTGCTGCGATCACCGTATTGCCGTTGCGGTAGAAACCTTGCTCGCCCGCGTAATCGACGGTGTCGAGCGTCTCGACGAAGACATGCGGAGCGGCGAGGTCCAGCCCTTCTGGCAGCGGGATGGCAAGGCGCAGATGCGTGTCGGTGTAGGCGTATCGCGCCTTCCGGTCGATCAGCGGCGGAATAGCAGCACGCGCAGCGTCGAAATCGGCGCGCACCGCGTCGGCGGAGGCGGGAATACGCAGCGTCAACGTCGCCTGTTCGGGCACGCACAATTCGTCCGAACAGGCAAGCCATCGCGCATCCACCGTGATCGGCGCGATATTCTGCACCGCCGCCTGCTCGGGCACGAAGATAGGCACGAGCACCGTGTAATCGCTCTCATAGGAGTGGTTCACGATGCCGAACAGCGTCAGCACCTCGGGCACCGGATATTGCGGCTCGCCGGCTTCCCAGCCTTCCGGCAGCCGCCATTCGAGCACCATGCCCAGCCCAGCCTCGCCGGGATTGGACCAGTATCCGTGCCAGCCCGCATCGGGGCGGAAGCGCAGTGCCACGGCCAGCGTCTTGCCCGGCTCCGGTCGGCCTTCGGCGACGAGGTCTGCGGCGATATAGGTGTCGTCCTGCGCAGCGAGCGGCAGGCTCCACAGCAGCAGTGCGGCGAGCAGATACCGTATAAGAGATAGGCTTGCCTGCATCACGCGCGACACCTAGGTGCGGGGACGATGAGCGACAAGCGTGATCTCCTGATCCTTGGCGGCGGCCTCGTCGGCATGACGCTGGCGCTGGCGGCAGCGAAGAAGGGCATGGCGTCCCATGTCGTCGATCGCGCCGACCCGGCGGAACTTCTCGATGAAGGGTTCGATGGGCGCGCCTCCGCGGTTTCCACCGCAAGCTGGAATTTGTTCAGGAATATCGGCCTCGCCGATGCGCTAGGGCCGCATGGCTGCCGCATCGCGAGCATCGCCGTGACCGACGCGATGCGCCCGGGGCGGATCGATTTCACGCCCGAAGAGCTTGAAGGCACGCCCAATGGAGACACTTTGGGCCGGATGTTCGCCAATCGCCAGGTGCGGCTGGCCTTGTTCGAAGCGGCGAAGGACGAGGCGCTGATCACGTGGCATTCGAAAGCCGAGGTGATGGGCCGCCAGCGGGGGTCGCACGGCGTTTCCGCGACACTGGCGGACGGCACCGTTCTAGAAGCGAGACTGATGGTCGCCGCCGAAGGGCGCGGCTCTCCCACGCGCGAGGATGCGGGCATCGCGCTCGCCAAGTGGGATTACAGCCACCGCGCCATCATCCAGGGACTGGTCCACGAAGAGCCACATGAGGGTGTGGCGTGGGAGATTTTCTATCCCGCCGGCCCCTTCGCGCTTCTGCCCCTGCTCGACGACGGTGCGGGCCGCCATCGCTCTGCGCTCGTTTGGACGGTGGACGAGGCCGATGCCGAAGGCGTGCTGAAGCTCGGCCCGCGCGCTTTCGTCGCAGAAGTCGAAAAACGCATGCACGGCCTCTACGGCATGATCGAGCTGGATGGCGGGCGCAGTTCCTACCCGCTCGGCTTCCACCACACCGCGCGCATTGTGGAGGACCGGCTCGCGCTGGTCGGCGATGCGGCGCACGGCATCCACCCGATTGCGGGACAGGGCCTCAATTTGGGCCTGCGCGATGTCGGCGCGCTGGTGGAGGTGCTGGCGGACGGCAGGCGGATCGGACTGGAGCCGGGCGATGCGCAGGGGCTGGCCCGCTACGAGACGTGGCGCGGGCTCGACGCCTTTATGGTCGCGCTCGCCACCGATGGCCTCACCCGCCTGTTCGGCATTCCCGGCAAGGCCCCCAGCGCCATCCGCCGCCTCGGCATGGCGGGCGTGCAGCGAGCGCCGATGCTGAAGCGCTGGTTCATGGATGAAGCCCGCGGGATGAGCGGCGACTTGCCGGAATTGCTGAAGGGCTGAACTTCGTAACCCGCTTTTCCTTAAAAGCGAGGGTTTTGCCCGAATGGCTCGAATGAGCCTGTCTTAGCGCCTTGTATTGCCTGCCGGGCTGCGCTGTTCGACGCGCTGGCCTTCCCCGTCGCGCAATTCGCGTGGATCGAGCACGGCGGCGGTTTCGAGTGTTTCGAGCGCGCGCTGGGCGGCGGCGTAGCGTTCGGCGTCGTCGATCCAGTCTTCCGCGATCACCGCGTTGGGCAGATTGCGCACTTCGGATACCGCCGCCTCGATCCGCCCGCTTTCGAGGAATAGCCGCGCCCGCTCCAGCCGCCGCTCGGCGACGGGCGACGCGGTGTCCTCCCGCCGGACGATGAAGATTTCGGACAGTTCGCGGCCCAGCCGGGTGAAAACTCCCTCGCCTTCCGGAGCGTCGTCGAGTGTGGGGGCCAGGCCTTCCAGCCGCGCGAGCAACTGGTCGAGCGTCACCGGATTCTGCGCCGCGTTTATTACGGTCTGCACGGCATTGGGCCGCTCTTCGCCGAAGCGCAGCCGCAGCTGGTCGGCAAGGTAGCCGAGCGGTTCGCCCCGCTCGATGACGCGGCGGCTGGCGAAGGCGATCAGCAGCGCTTCCGCGCGCGCGGCGTTGCCGGCAGCGGACTGCGCCTGAATGTCGAGCCGGGTAAGGCGCTGTTCGAGCGCGGCGATGCGGCTGTCGAGCCCGCCCTGCGTTTCTACGACCTGTTCCACTTGTTGGGTCGCTTCGGCCACGGTCGTCGGGCTGGCGCTCGGCGTTGGGCCGACCAGCACGTCGGTTTGGCTTTCGGCTACGGACGGCACGGCGGTGGGGGTCCCGGCCTCGCCGCGCAAGGCAAACAGGCCGCCGGTCGCATTGTCGCTAACGAGGAACCACGTCGCCGCAACACCGAGCAGGAAGGCGGCGCCGGTCGCGAGCAGCAACGGGCGCAGCGACCGCTGCCGCGTCGTGGTGCCAGCCGGCTCGAAATCGAAATTCTGCTCCATCTTTCCCTTCGGCGATTACCGTTAGCGCATCAGGTCCCACTCCCCGCACGCAATCGGCCTTACAGGATGTTGTGTCATTGCCACATTTTTTGCGCCAAGGCCAAGAGCGCGGCGTCATCGGGGTGTGGAGCCGATTCCTTCACACGCCAGCCCTTCCCCGCTGCCTCCGCCACGCGCGGCCCGATGCAGGCGAGGCCGATGCGCGTCTTGTCCAGCCCGCGCCGCCCGCATTCGGCAGCGAAATGGCGGGCGGCAGCCGCAGAATGGAGCAGGACGAGCGGCTCTGCAGCGCGCAGGCTGATTTCATCGCTGCCGGTAAGCGGGAGGGCGCGCACGTCGTAGACTACGCGCGTATCCACGGTGATGGTTTCGGACAGGGCGAGCGGAACGTGTTCGGTACCTGCGAGGCGCAGGAGTCGGTGCTCGCCATCGAGGCTTTCGACGACTTGCTGCAAGCCGCCGTCGCCGATGGTGGCGATGGCAAAGCCGCGCTCTCGCGCTTCCTCGGCGGTTGCCTCGCCCACCGCATGGATCGGCAGGTCATGCAGCGCTTCCAGCGCGTCGCCGCCGTGCCGGATGGCGTTGGCACTACCGATGAGCAAGCCGTCGAAACCTGCCGCATCGGGCACTTTCCAGCGGATAGGCACAACTTCGAACAAGGGTCGCCCGATAATGGCGAGGCCTAACTCGCGCGCCGATCGCAGAGTCGATTGCAGGCCCGGTTCGGGACGGATGGCGAAGATCATGCCGGCGCTCCGAAAACTGCGCGGATGCCGGGTGTTGCTTTGCCTAGCAGGCTGCGGGCGAGATCGGCAGGCGCTTCGTCATCGCCGACAGCGAAACGCACCTCGCCCTCTGCACGCTCCGCCCCGTCCGCGCTGAAGATCGCCGCACGCATCGCCAACTCGCCGTCGGCATGGTCGCACAGCACCGCGATGGGCGAGTGGCAGTTTCCGCCCAGCGCCAGCAGCAATGCGCGTTCGGCCATTACCTCGGCACGACTCGGCGCGCTGTCGAGCGGAGTGAGCAATTCGCGCATGCGCATATCATCGGTGCGGCATTCCAGAGCGATCGCCCCTTGCGAGGGTGCAGGCAGCCAGTCCTCCGGCGAAAGCGCCATTCCCACGGCATCCTCGCCCAGCCGCTCCAGCCCCGCCGCCGCCAGGAAGGTCGCATCCGCCTCTCCTGCTGCCAGCTTGGCGAGCCGCGTGGCGACATTGCCGCGAAAAGTCACGACTTTGCAGTCCGGGCGCACATGCAGCAACTGTGCTGCCCTCCGCGGCGCGCATGTCCCCACAACTGCGCCCGGCGGCAGTGCAGCGATACTCTCCGCGCCCAGCAGCCGGTCGCGTTTGTCGGCGCGCGGCAGGATCGCTGCGATGTGCAGCGCATCGGGCCGCAATGTCTCGACATCCTTGAGCGAATGCACGGCCAGGTCGATCCGCCCCTCGCCGAGCCATGCATCCAGTTCCTTGGTCCATAGCGCCTTCCCGCCGATCTCTGCCAGCGGGCGATCCTGTATCTTGTCGCCACTGGCCACGACGGGCACCAGTTCGACCGCATCCTCGCTCCAGCCATGCTCGTTGCACAACCGCCGCCGTGTCTCTTCCGCCTGCGCCATCGCGAGCGGGGACTGGCGGGTTCCGAGTTTCAGGAGCGGGGCATCTGCCATCGGTTCGCTTGCCCTAGACACCGCATCGTCTAATGGGAAGCTCGATGACGCTGGTTCTCGGCATAGAAAGCTCGTGCGACGAAACCGCCGCCGCGCTGGTGACGCATGACCGGCGCATCCTTGCGCAGGCCATTGCCAGCCAGGAGGCGGAGCATGCGCCCTATGGTGGCGTGGTGCCGGAAATTGCCGCGCGTGCCCATGCGGAGCGGCTCGCCCCGATGATCGAACGGGTGCTGCAAGAGGCCGAGGTGGGGCTGAGCGAGTGCGACGCCATCGCCGCGACCGCGGGACCGGGCCTTATCGGCGGGGTGATGGTCGGCCTCGTTACCGCCAAGGCATTGGCCATGGCGAGCGACGTGCCGCTGCTGGCGGTTAACCATCTCGAGGGCCACGCGCTGTCGCCGCGGCTGGCGGATGCGAGGCTTGAATTTCCTTACGCGCTGCTGCTGGTGAGCGGCGGGCATTGCCAGATCCTGCGGGTCGAGGGTGTCGGCAAGTACCAGCGTCTGGCGACGACGATCGACGACGCGCTGGGCGAAGCGTTCGACAAGACGGCGAAGATTTTGGGTCTCGGCTACCCCGGCGGGCCTGCGGTTGAGCAATTGGCGAAGGAAGGCGATCCGGACGCCGTGCCGCTGCCGAGGCCGCTTGTCGGTCGAGGGGAGCCACACTTCTCCTTTGCCGGACTGAAGAGCGCAGTCCTGCGTGCGAACGAAACTGACAACTACACCGATGCCGACATCGCCGCTTCCTTCCAGCAGGCAGCGCTTGACTGCATCCTAGACCGCACCCGCCGCGCATTGCAGCGGATGGAGCCCGTTACCGCGCTCGTCGTCGCAGGTGGAGTGGCAGCGAATGAAACCATCCGCACAGGGCTCGAACAGCTGGCGGGCGAGTTTGCCTTGCCTTTCACCGCTCCGCCGCTCGCGCTGTGTACGGACAACGCCGCGATGATCGGCTGGGCGGGCGTGGAGCGGCTGGCGGCCGGATTCGCGCCCGATGCGCTGGATTTCCGGGCGAGGCCACGCTGGCCGCTCGATCCCGATGCGGAGCCGGCGCGCGGGGCGGGAGTGAAGGCATGAGCCAGGCAAGTATCGGTGTCGTCGGCGCAGGGGCGTGGGGTACGGCGCTCGCGCAGGCTTTGGCGAGCGACGGGCGTGCGGTAAAGCTCTGGGCGCTGGAGGAGGAGCTGGCCCAGGCCATCAACACCTCGCATCGCAACGAGCCCTATCTGCCCTCCGCCAACCTGCACGAAAGCATCCACGCCACCGGCAACCTTTCCGCAATGGAAGCGTGCGACATCCTGCTGCTTGTCACCCCTGCCCAGCACATGGGCGCGACGCTGGCGCAGATGGCGCGCTACCCGCGCGACCTCGTGCTATGCTCGAAAGGCATCGAAGCGAGCACCGGGCGCATGATGCACGACGCCGCGCATGAGGCGGCATCTGGCAGCCAGCTTGCCGTCCTCTCCGGCCCGACCTTCGCGCACGAAGTCGCCGCCGGCCTCCCTTGCGCGGTGACGCTCGCCTGCGAAGGCGGGAGCGAACAGTGGGAGCGGCTCGCGCCCGCCATCGCGCGGCAGAATTTCCGCCCCTATTTCTCGGACGACGTTGTGGGCGCGGAAGTCGGCGGCGCGGTGAAGAACGTACTCGCCATCGCTTGCGGTGTCGTGGACGGGCTGGGCTTAGGCCAGAACGCCCGCAACGCGCTCATCACCCGCGGCTTTGCCGAGATGCAACGATACGGCGTTGCGCTCGGCGCGCAGGCGGAAACGCTCAACGGTTTGTGCGGGCTCGGCGATCTCGTCCTCACCTGCTCCTCCACTTCCAGCCGCAATTTCTCGCTCGGCAAGGCGCTTGGCGAAGGCATGAGCGCGGACGAGGCGCTGGCCGACAAGCGCACTGTCGCCGAGGGAGCGCACACCGCTCCTGTCCTGCGCGACCTGGCGGCCAAGCACGGCGTGCAGATGCCCATCGTGGAGGCGGTCAACCACCTGCTGGACGGTCGGCCCGCAAGAGAGGTCGTCGCCGGACTGCTCGCCCGCCCGCTGAAAGCCGAAGGGCTGCGCTAGTTGGCCGATCCCGTGAAGCCGGACCCCGCGCCCGATCCGGGCCGCGAGGACATGAATGCACTCGTCAAGGGTGGGCGCACCAACACGCTCGGTTTCGTCATCCGGCTGATCGGCGGCATCCCCTTCCTGTTCATCGGCTTTCGTCTCTACGGTGTCGATGAGATGGGCCGCTTCGCCTCCGCCGTGGTGGTGGTGGAGCTGTTCGCGCTGATCTGCGCGCTGGGCGAGAAACGCGGGCTGGCACAGCGGCTCACCCAAGGCTCGGAGGTGGACGGGCAGAAACGCGTCAATCTCGTTTTCGACGGGGTGCTCGCTTCGCTCGCCATGTCCGCGCTGGTGGTCACGCTGCTCGCGATCTTCCCCTATCCGATCTTTCCCAACGGGACGAGCGGGCCATACGATATCCTCATCATCGCCGCGATCCCGGCGTTTGCGCTGACCGAGATCCTGCTCGCCGCACAGGCCTATCGCTATGACATTGCCACGACGGTTCGCGCTCGCGCCGTGGTAGAGCCGTGGACGCGCAGCTTCGCGGTTATCGCTTTCTGGTTCATCCCGGCGGTGCGCGAAGGGGGGGTGGCGCTGGCCTATCTCCTGTCGATCTACGCCGCGCTGGCGACGGCGGCGTGGTCCTTCTTGCGCACTTATGGCCCGCCGCGCGCCTGGCGACCGCGCCCGCGATATCTCGTGCAGATGATGGGGCGCGCCTTCCCGCTGGCGGGGGCAGATGTGATCGAGCGCGGGACGCGGCTGATCGATGTGTTCATCCTCGGCCTCAGCGCGTCGTCCACGGCGGTCGGCATCTATTATTTCGCGAAGGAGGTCGCCAGCCTGCCGCAAAAGTTGAAAACCAGTTTCGAGCCGGTTCTGTCGCCGGTCATCACCAAGAATTTGAAAACCGGCAACATGGCCGCGATTGCGAAGCAGGTCCGGCAGGTCGGCTTCTGGATCGTGGCGCTGCAACTCGGCATTGCGCTGGCGCTGGCAGTCCCCGGCGAAGCCGTGATGGGCCTCGGCGGGCCGGAAGTCGTCGGCGGCACGGCGGCGCTCGCGCTGCTGCTGGTGGCCGAAGCGGTGGCTTCGATGGCGGTCGTGTCCGAAGGCGTGCTCGTCTACATTGCCAAGAAGCGCAACCTCGCCATCTCGACGGGCGTCATACTGTTGCAGGTTGCGATGACGACGGGCCTTATCATGCTTGCTGACAGGCTGGGCTTCGACGAAGGATTCGAGGCGGCCGGCGCTGCGACCGCCTTGTTGCTGGCGCTCGGCGCGTCGAGCGTGGTGAAGGCGCTGCTGCTCAAGAAACTTCTCGGCGCGCCGGTCGGTAATTTGCGCATTGCGCTCGTCTGGGCGACGGGCGCGGCGGTACTGGTGGGTCAAAGCATCATCCTGCTCCCCGAATGGGCGGAACTCGCCATCGGCATCCCCGCGATCCTCGCTGTTTATGGCTGGGTCATCTGGACACGCGGATTCAGCGAGGAGGACCGCGTCCTGTTCCGCCGCAACCGCGAAGCGGAAGGGGACGCGCCGCCTGCCTGACAGCATCCTGACGCTCGCATTCACAACGCATTCACGGCGATTTCCGGAGCCTTTGTCGCAACAAGAACAGAGGGGACATGATATGCAGAAAATCGGCGGAACGCTGGTTGCGTTGACGATGATGATGGGGCTTGCCGCCTGCGAGACCACTGGCACGATGGGCGGGGAAACCGCGTCCGAGGCCGTGCCGCCACCGCCGCCCCCTCCGCCACCACCCCCTCCTCCTCCGCCGCCGCCTCCGCCCGTTGCAGGCGCGCCGATCACGGTCACCGGCCAGCGGCTGGAAAGACAAACACAGGCATCGGTTTCCCCGCTCGCCGTCGTCTCGGCGGAGGATGTCGGCGAAACGGTTGCGCCCGGCGAAACTACCGCCGCCGATCCCGACCTCGACGAATACCGTTACGTCCCCGCCATCCGCCTGCCCGAAGAGCCGGACCGCGAACGCTATGATGGCGAGGAAGTGTCTCCCGTCCATCTCGCGCTATACGAGCCGGTCAGCACCTTTTCCGTCGATGTCGATACCGGCGCCTATGCCAATGCGCGGCGCTTCCTGTCCGAAGGGCGCCTGCCGCCCGCCGACGCGGTGCGGACCGAGGAGATGGTCAACTATTTCCGCTACGATTACCCGCTGCCCGAAGATCCCTCGCAGCCTTTCTCGGTGACGACCGACATGGCGGTGACGCCGTGGAATTCGGACACCCGCCTGCTGCGCGTGGGCCTGCGCGGATACGATCTGCCGCGCGACGAGCGGCCGCCTGCCAACCTTGTCTTCCTGCTCGATGTTTCGGGCAGCATGAACCGCGCGGACAAGCTGCCGCTGGTGCAGACGGCGATGCGCCAGCTTGCGGGCGAATTGCAGGACCAGGACCGCGTCTCCATCGTCGTTTATGCCGGCGCGGCAGGCCTCGTGCTCGAACCGACCAACGATGCGGACGACATTCGCGCGGCCATCGACTCCCTTCGCGCAGGCGGCTCGACCGCAGGCGGCGCGGGCATACGCCTCGCCTACGATGTGGCGCGCGGCAGCTTCATCGATGGCGGCGTCAACCGCGTCATCCTCGCCACCGACGGCGATTTCAATGTCGGCGTTTCGGACCGCGATGCGCTGGTCGAGATGATCGAGCGCGAGCGCGACAGCGGCATCACGCTCACAACGCTCGGCTTCGGCACGGGCAATTACAACGAATCGCTGATGGAGCAGATCGCCAATCACGGGAACGGCAATTACGGCTACATCGATTCGGCGATGGAAGCGCGCAAGGTGCTGTCCGAGGAAATGCAGTCGACGCTCTTCACCATCGCGCACGACGTGAAGATCCAGGTCGAATTCAATCCCGCGCTTGTCAGCCAGTATCGCCTGATCGGATACGAAAATCGTGCGCTGGCCGAAGAGGATTTCGACAACGATGCGGTCGATGCGGGCGAGATCGGGGCGGGCCACCAGGTCACCGCGCTGTACGAGATCGTGCCTGCGGGTGCGCAAGGCTGGATCCGTCCGCGCCGCTATGCCGACCAGCCCGAGGTGCCACAGAACCGCACCGACGAGATGGCCTTCGTGCAACTGCGCTACAAGCTGCCGGGCGAAGACCGCTCACGCCTGATCCAGCGCCCGCTGCCCGCGCGGTTGTTGCAAAGTGCGAGGCGCACGAGTGGCGACATGGCCTTTGCCAGCGCGGTTGCTGCTTATGGCCAGTTGCTGCGCGGCGATACGCTGATGAACGGATTCAGCTTTGCCGATGTCGGCACGCTCGCCGGACGGCAGGACGGCTTCTGGCGCGAGGAGTTCCTCCAGCTCGCCGCGCTCGCCGACAGCCTCGACGAACGGTAAGCGATGCGGCTAGGAGCGGCGCATGTCGTTTCTACGTCGTCCCCTCGTCGCCATCGCGCTCGGCGCCTTCGTTGTCCTTCTTCTCGCGCGTTTCGTCGCCGGAGCGAGCGCGCCAGGCTTCAGCGCCGAGCTGGCCGAGCGCGCGCCGCAGGTTATCGCAGACGCAGGAGGCGGCGGGCGGGTGCGCGCAATATTCCGCTCCCCGCGCGGTGCGGCCAGCCGGCATCCGTTGCTCGTCGGCGGAGAAGAGGTCGCCGAACCGGTC
>JBARVT010000116.1:0-5597 GCA_049646405.1 Alteraurantiacibacter sp. | reverse complement strand
TGGTTGTTCGGCGGCGCTGGCGACGACGATCTGTTCGGCGGCAACGGCCCCGACTGGCTCGACGGCGGCAGCGGCATGGATGTGCTCACCGGCGGCAACGGACCGGATACCTTCGTACTTAACGCCGATGGCGATGCAGGCGACGCGGATGTCATCGCGGATTTCTCGGCGAAGGGATCGGGCAAGGATTCGATCTTGCTCGATAATGCCGAAGGCCGCGAAGTTGCATTCGTGCAGGCCGGGGCGGACACGCAAATCATCGCCGACGGCGTGCTGGTAGCGACCGTGCTGGGTGCTTCCGTCAAATCGGTGGAAGCGGCAATCGACATCGTCGGCGCTTCAGCGAGCGCATCGTGGGGCGGAACGGCGGACTACGCCGCGCTTCCGGTCGTTGACGAGCACCAGCCGTGGACCATCGCCATGATCCACGGTAACGAGCACTTGCTGTAAAGAAGTGCAGGTCGGGGCGAGGGTTTTCCTCGCCCCGAGCCTCTCGGTCAGCCGAGAGCTTTCGCCCGCGCTCGTGCGCGGTGCAGAACAGGTTCGGTATAGCCCGAAGGTTGCTCTGCTCCCGTCACGATCAATTCGCGCGCCGCCGCCAGCGCAATCGAAGTCCGCGCTTCGGCGGCCATGGGGCGATAGGCCGGGTCGCCCGCATTTTGCGCATCGACGATTTTCGCCATCTCATGCAGCGCCTCGTCGATGGCGAGCCGGTCGACAACACCGTGTTTGAGCCAGTTGGCGATGTGCTGGGCCGAGATGCGCAGCGTCGCGCGGTCTTCCATTAGCCCGACATCGTGAATGTCCGGCACTTTCGAACAGCCGACGCCCTGATCGATCCAGCGGACCATGTAGCCGAGGATACCCTGTACGTTGTTCCGCAGTTCCTCGGCGATCTCCTCCGCCGTCCAATTGCGTTCCTTGGCAAGCGGGACGGTCAGCAGCTTGCCAAGCGGCACGATGGTCTCGGACGCGCGCTCGCGTTGCCGTTCGGCGACATCGACAGTGTGATAATGCATCGCGTGAAGCACCGCGGCAGTGGGGGAGGGAACCCAAGCGCAGCTTGCGCCGCTTTGCGGATGGCCCGCCTTCTCCGCCAGCATCGCGTGCATCCGGTCCGGTGCGGCCCACATGCCCTTTCCGATCTGCGCCTTGCCCGCAAATCCGCAGGCCAGCCCGATCTGGACATTGCGATCCTCGTAGGCCGCGATCCACTCCGCCTGCTTGATCTCCGCCTTTCGCAGCATAGGCCCGGCAAGCATTGATGTATGGATCTCATCACCCGTGCGATCCAGAAAGCCGGTATTGATGAAGAAGATGCGGTCCTTCACCGCATGGATGCAGGCGGCGAGATTGGCGCTGGTGCGCCGCTCCTCGTCCATTACGCCAATTTTGACCGTGTTGCGCGGCAGGCCGAGCAAGTCTTCAACCACACCGTAGATCGTATCGGTGAAGGCGCATTCCTTTGGCCCGTGCATCTTGGGTTTCACGACATAGATGTTGCCCGTCCGGCTGTTACGCCCCGCGTTCTCGCCGCGCAGGTCGTGCATGCCGATCAGCACCGTCATCGCGGCATCGAGCATGCCTTCGAACATATCGGTCCCGTCTGGCAGCTGGACGGCGGGCGTCGTCATCAGATGGCCGACATTGCGAACCAGCAGGAGCGATCGTGCACGCAACGTGCGCGTCGCGCCTGCCATGTCGGTGTAGACGCGATCGCTGGCAGGCTTGCGGATCATCGACTCGCCGTTCTTGGTGAATCGCGCGCGCAAATCGCCGGTCATCGCGCCAAGCCAGTTGCGATAGGCGGCGACCTTGTCGTCCGCATCCACGGCGGCGACCGAATCCTCGAGATCGACGATGGTGGACAGCGCAGCTTCCAGCCGGATGCCGGCAATGCCGGCCGGATCGCTTCGGCCGATGGTATGCTCGCGGTCTATGACGATTTCGATATGCAGGCCATTGTTGGCGAAGATCGGATTGGAACCAGCCATCCCCCGGAGTTGCGAAGGATCGGCAAGGGCGGGTGTGCCGCCGGTCCAGTCTCTCCATTTGCCTTCGGCAAGCGGAACGGCATCGTCGAGAAAGGCTTTCGCGCGCGCGATAACGTTTGCGCCGCGGGTATCGTCGTAATCGCCGCGCGGCGCCGCTTCGCCATAGAGCGCATCGGTGCCGTAGAACGCATCGTATAGGCTGCCCCAGCGCGCATTGACGGCGTTGAGCAGGAAGCGCGCATTGAGAACCGGCACAACTAGTTGCGGCCCGGCGATCTCAGCGATTTCGGGGTCGACACCCGCGGTGCCGATCGCAAAGGGCTCCGGTTCGTCGACGAGATAGCCGATTTCGCGGAGGAAAGTCTCCGGGGCGCCGGTGCCTGCTTCGGGATTGGCGCGGTGCCAGTCGTCGATCTGGTGCTGTAGCTCGGTACGGCGGTCGAGCAGGCGGCGGTTCTCAGGCGACAACACACCGGTCATGTCGGCCAGGCCTTGCCAGAAGCGATCCGCAGAAACGCCGGTTCCGGGAAGCGCCTCGTTCTCGGCAAAATCCGCCAGCGCTGCGGCGACCCGCAGGCCGGAGCGGACGACAAAGTCGCCGCCCTGGCCCACGCCACCAGTCTGCGCTCCGGGCTCTGCCAGGGCCGTGCCGCTCATCGGGAGAAGCGGCCCAGGCGGTGATGGAGGTTAACCAGCTTGCGCGTTTCGGCCGTGTCATCGCCGTTGCGGATCGCGACGGCGAGTGCGTTGCGGATGAGGCCAAAATCCTCGGTGCTGAACACCGGGCGGGCGAGGGTAGGCTGTGCCATAATCGTAACTCCTTCAAAAGGTTGCGTGCCGGACTTCAAGCCGCGAATTGATTCATCGTGTTGTGCTTGCCGCTCGCTTTCAGCGCGGCTTCCCCTGCAAAGGCTTCCTTGTGATCGTCCCCGATATCGGAGCCGGCCATGTTCTGATGCTTCACGCAGGCGATGCCCTGGCGAATTTCCTCGCGCTGCACCTGCTTGACATAGCCGAGCATGCCTTCCTCGCCGAAATAGCGCTTGGCGAGATTGTCCGTGCTCAGCGCAGCCGTGTGATAGGTCGGCAGCGTGATGAGGTGGTGGAAGATTCCTGCCCGCTTTGCCGCATCGGCCTGGAATGTGCGGATCTTTTCGTCGGCCTCCTTCGCCAGGTCGCTGTCGTCATAATGCTGGCTCATCAGCCGTTCGCGCTCAAAGTCCGTCAGATCGCGACCTTCTTCCGCCCATTTGTCATAAACTTGCTGGCGGAAGTTGAGCGTCCAGTTGAAGCTGGGCGAGTTGTTGTAAACGAGCTTTGCGTGCGGAACGACGGCACGAATGCGATCGACCATGCCCGCGATCTGCTCGACATGAGGTCTCTCGGTTTCGATCCACAGCAGGTCGGCGCCGTTCTGCATCGCGGTGATGCAGTCGAGAACGCAGCGGTCCTCCCCCGTTCCGGCCCGGAACTGGTAAAGGTTCGAGGGCAAGCGCCGCGGTCGCAGCAACCTGCCCTCGCGGCTGATCAGCACCTCTCCCGTGCCAATGTCAGCCGTGTCCACTTCCTCGCAATCAAGAAATGCGTTGTACTGGTCGCCAAGGTCGCCCGGCGTGCGCGTGTAGGCAATCTGCTTCGTCAGTCCGGCTCCGAGCGAGTCGGTGCGGGCGACGATAACGCCTTCGGGCACGCCGAGCTCGAGGAAGGCGTAGCGGATGGCGCGGATCTTCTGCAGGAAGTCCTCGTGCGGCACGGTAACCTTGCCATCCTGGTGGCCGCACTGCTTTTCGTCGGACACCTGGTTTTCGATCTGGAGCGCGCAGGCACCTGCCTCGATCATCTTCTTGGCGAGCAGATACGTCGCCTCGGCATTACCGAAGCCTGCATCGATATCGGCAATGATCGGCACGACATGCGTTTCGTGATTGTCGATAGCCTGCTGTGCGCGCGCGGCCGCTTCCTCGTCACCGGCCTCGCGCGCGGCGTCGAAATCGCGGAACAGCATCCCGAGTTCGCGCGCGTCGGCCTGGCGCAGGAAGGTGTAAAGTTCCTCGATCAGCGCAGGTACACTGGTTTTCTCATGCATCGACTGGTCGGGCAGAGGGCCAAACTCGCTGCGCAGCGCGGCAATCATCCACCCCGACAGGTATAGGTAGCGGCCGTTGGTCGTGCCAAAATGCTTCTTGATGCTGATCATCTTTTGCTGGCCGATGAAGCCGTGCCAACAGCCGAGCGACTGGGTGTAGGCGGCCGGGTCGCGGTCGTAGGCGGCCATGTCCTCACGCATGATCTTCGCAGTGTAGCGGGCGATATCGAGGCCGGTCTGGAACCGGTTCTGTATCTTCAGACGTGCCGCAAATTCAGGGTCGATCCCCTGCCAGCTATGGCCGCCGCGCTGCTTGAAGCCGGTCTGGCGGTGGATCTCGGCGAAATAGGTCATGGTTGCTCCAGTGGATGTACGTTCTGCAGCTTGCTTCAACGAAGATCTGGCGGAAGTCGCGCTCTGCGATGTCGACTTGTCAAACTTTACAAGCTATGTTTGTGCAGTTGTAAGGAGGCGTAATGGGCATGGCTGGAAAGGCACTCTATCTTGGGCCGCGGCTGAAGAAGCTGCGGCGCGATCTTGGGCTCACACAGGCCAATATGGCCGACGACCTAGAGATTTCGCCCAGCTACATCGCGCTGATGGAGCGCAACCAGCGGCCCGTCACGGCGGACATGCTGGTTAAACTCGCCACCACCTATCGCATCGATGTGGCCGACCTTGCCTCGCAGGATGCGGACGAGGCGGCGGCGCGATTGCAGAGCGTACTCAAAGACCCGATCGTCGCCGATATCGCCACCAGCTATCCCGGCATGGCCGAGGCGCTGCTGCGGCTGCATACGGCCTTCGGGGAGGAGCAGCTGGCGCTCGCCGAACGCCGCGAAGGCGAAACCGGAAGCGCCGAAACACCCGCCGATCCTGTGGGCGAAGCGCGCGCGTTCCTCGCCGCCCGTCGCAACTGCTTCCCCGCACTCGACGACAGCGCCGCCGCGATGGCGCGCAGGCTCGACAGCTTCACCGCCATGCGCGAGCACCTTGCCGACGCGCACGGCCTCGAACTGCGCCTGACCGACGACGGGCTGCTGCGCGGCGCGCTTCGCTGGCACGATTATCACCGATGCCGCATCTATATCGCCGAACGGCTCGATCATGCCGGGCGGCGGTTCCAGGCCGCGTTGCAGATCGCCATCCTCGAACAAGGCGAGGCCATCGACGCCGTGGTTGCCGAGGGCCGCATCGCCAGCGAGGACGGCAAGCGCCTCGTCCGCCGCGCATTGCAATCCTATTGGGCTGCCGCGCTGCTGATGCCCTATCGCGACTTCGCCCGCGCCGCGACCGAGCTGCGCCACGACCTCGCCGCGCTCTGTTCCCGCTTCACCGTCAGCTTCGAACAGGCCGCTCACCGTCTCACCACGCTGCAGAAACCGGGGGAGGAAGGCGTGCCGTTCTTTTTTCTGCGGGTGGACCGGGCAGGGAACGTCTCGAAGCGGCTCGACGGCGCGGGATTTCCTTTCGCCAAGCATGGCGGCGCTTGCCCTCTGTGGAACGTGCACCAGACC
>JBARVT010000115.1:0-1558 GCA_049646405.1 Alteraurantiacibacter sp. | reverse complement strand
TCCCGCTGCTGGTATTCGCGATTCCGATTCATACCGGCGCACTGGCGCTGGTGCTGACGATCATGACGGTGATGGGGGTCACCAATCATATGGGATGGGAGATGTTCCCGCGCGCGCTCGTTCATTCGCGCGTAGGGAACTGGGTGATAACGGCGAGCCATCACCAGCGGCATCACGACGAATATCGCTGCAATTACGGGCTCTATTTCAGGGTGTGGGATCGACTGTGCAAAACGGACAAGGGACTGACCGAAAGAAATCCGGCGCCAGTGCGCTCGCGCTGCTGAGCGCGGCGGCGGCAACCCCGCTCGCCGCTGTGCCTGCAGGTGTCGGCGCAGGCGTGGAAACCGGCGCGACGGTGACGGTGCAAGTCACGAACATGCGCAATACCGACGGTGTGGTGCGCGCCTGCATGACGCGGGACGAGGGGCGCTTTCCGCGCTGCCAGGGGGCGGCGCACAGCTACCGCGTCGTCATTCCTGCGGGCGAAGCGGCAACGCTGCGCTTCACTGATGTCGCGGCAGGCACCTATGCCATTGCGCTGTTGCATGACGAGAACGGCAATGGCCGCGCGGACCGGGCGCTCGGCATGATGCCAAAGGAAGGCTTCGGCTTCTCGCGCGATGCGCCGGTGCGCATGGGGCCGCCCGATTTTGCCGATGCCGCAATCACCGTCGGCACCGCGCCGGTGCGCCAGACGATCCGCATGCGCTACATGCTTTAGGGTATCTGCGCCGCGCGAGAGCCAATCCGGCATCGGACACGGCTGAAACTTTACGATAAATTTACCATGCGCCGCCACAAGGGCCCTTGCGAAAGGTAAGGAAAGGCATTTGCGCATGGACACGCTTCGCGGCTTTTACGACGCGCATGACGGCGAGGACTTCTCACTGCCGGACGCTTATGCGCCCGATCCCGAGCCTGACCGCGACGACGATTTCGATGGCGACGTCGATGTCGCAAACGACCATGATGACGGCCCGCCCCCCCTCATCGGGACGGACGAGCGGCGCATGCAGGTGCGCGCCTACAATTTCTGGGCCGGCCTGCTCGAAGACCGCAACTTTCCTTCTATCGAGGATCTCGACCCGACGCTGCTGCCCGATTTCGGTCCGCACAGCGTACTGCTCGATTTCTCGGCCGGCCTGGAAGATCCGTCCATCGCCTATATCGGCGACGCGCTGGCCGCCGAATGCGAGACCGACGGGCGCGTGCCGAAGAAGCTGTCCGACGTGCCGCCGCGCTCGCTGCTGAGCCGGATCACCGACCATTACATGCAAATCCTCGCCAACCAGTCGCCGATCGGGTTCGAGGCCGAATTCGTGAACGCGGCCCATGCGACGATCCTCTATCGCGGCATCCTCCTGCCCTTTTCCAGCGACGACGAGGCGATCGATTTCATCTACGGCGTGATCAACTGGAAGGAGACGGTCGACGCCCGCTCCGCCGACGCGTTGATGCTGGAAATCGACCAGGCGCTGGACGACATCCTCGAACCGGGCGAGCGCGACGTGCAGCGCGCCGACATGACCGACTGGGCCGATGGTCCGGCCAATGT
>JBARVT010000114.1:0-2798 GCA_049646405.1 Alteraurantiacibacter sp. | reverse complement strand
GATCAGCGTCTTGTGGCCTGCCGCGAGCGAGCTTGCGCCGACCGCATCGACCGCGTGCTCCAGCGCCATCTTCGCGGTTTCCTCGGGCGTCTGGAACAGCGGGCCGCTGATCACCTCGAAGCCCATGTCGGCAAAGGCGCTGGCGATCACGTTGGCACCGCGATCATGGCCGTCCTGGCCCATCTTGGCGACGAGGATGCGGGGGGCGTGCTCAAGGCGGCGGGCGACGGCCTCTACGCCCTCGACCACGGCGGCATATCGCGCATCGCCTTCATAGGCGGCGGAGTACACGCCCTTAACCGGCGTAGGCACGGTGTCGTAGCGACCGAAGGCCGCCTCCATCGCGGCGGAGATTTCGCCCAGCGTCGCATCGCGGCGCGCGCATTCGACCGCGAGCGCGAGCAAATTGTTCTCGCTTTCCGCCGCCAGCTTTTCCAGTTGCGAGGGCGGCAGCGGGACGCTGTTCTCGTCGCGGCCGTCGAAGTCCGGTTTGCCCTGGCTGAAAGCCGCGCGGGTCAGCGCTTCGAGCGCTTCCGAGCACGCCGCCTCGTCGCGGCTCTCCTTCACACGGCGGATGCGCTCGACCTGGCTCGCGCGTACGGCGTGATTGTCGATGTCGAGCGTGTCAAGATGGTCTTCCTCGTCGCGGCGATACTTGTTCACGCCCACGATCACCGTCTCACCCCGGTCCACGCTCGCCTGCTTGGCGGCGGCGGCACTTTCGATGGCGGCCTTAGGCGCGCCGCTGGCGACGTAAGCGGTCATTCCGCCCGCTTCCTCGACCTCGGCCAGCAGCTCTCGTGCCTTGTCGGCGATCTCGGCCGTCAGTGCCTCGATGTAATAGCTGCCGCCGAGCGGATCAGCGACATTGGTTATGCCCGTCTCTTCCTGCAGGATAAGCTGCGTGTTCCTCGCGATGCGGGCGGAGAAATCGGTGGGGAGCGCGATCGCCTCGTCGAGCGCATTGGTGTGCAGCGACTGCGTGCCGCCAAGCACGGCCGAAAGCGCCTCCAGCGTGGTGCGGATGACGTTGTTGTAGGGATCCTGCTCCTGCAGGCTGACACCGCTCGTCTGGCAGTGGGTGCGCAGCATCTTGGACTTGGGGTTCTGCGCCCCCAGCTCGGTCATCACCTCGTGCCACAGCGTGCGCGCGGCGCGCATCTTGGCAATCTCCATGAAGAAGTTCATGCCGATGCCCCAGAAGAAGCTGAGGCGCGGGGCAAAGGCGTCGATGTCGAGGCCGGTGGCGATGGCGCGGCGGGCATATTCCTTGCCGTCGGCGATGGTGAAGGCGAGTTCCTGCACCGCCGTCGCCCCCGCCTCGTGCATGTGATAGCCGCTGATCGAGATCGAATTGAAGCGCGGCATGTGCGCGCTGGTGTAGGCAATGATGTCCGACACGATCCGCATCGATGGTTCGGGCGGATAGATGTAGGTGTTGCGGACCATGAACTCCTTCAGGATGTCGTTCTGGATCGTGCCGCCGAGCTTGTCCTGCGATACCCCCGCGCGCTCGGCCGCGACGATGTAGAACGCCATCACCGGGATCACCGCCCCGTTCATCGTCATGGAGACGGACATTTCATCGAGCGGGATCTGATCGAACAGGATTTCCATGTCGCGCACCGTGTCGATGGCGACCCCCGCCTTGCCCACATCGCCGACCACGCGCGGGTGATCGCTGTCGTAACCGCGGTGCGTGGCGAGGTCGAAGGCGACGCTTAGCCCCTTCTGACCCGCGGCGAGGTTGCGGCGGTAGAAGGCGTTCGATTCCTCGGCGGTGGAGAAGCCCGCATATTGCCGGATCGTCCACGGGCGGCCGGTGTACATCGACGCGTAGGGGCCGCGGGTGAAGGGTTCGAAGCCGGGGGGCGACGGTTCGGCAGGCACGTCTTCCGCGGTGTAGAGCGGCTGAACGGCAATGCCCTCGGGTGTGTGCCAGGTCAGGTCGCGGCCTTTGACTTCCTTCGCGGCCTTGTCCTGCCAGTCGGACTTAGTGGTCACGCGGCGTCTCCATGATCTCGGTCAGCTGGCCCATCATGTCCTTGGGGTGGAGGAAGAAGATCGGCGTGCCGTGCGCGCCGGTGCGGGTGGGGCCGAGGATGCGCTTGCCCTGCCCCTCGAACCATTTGCGCGCCTCGGCGATGTCTTCGACCTCGAAACAGACATGATGCTGCCCGCCCGCTGGGTTCTTCGCGAGGAAGCCGGCGATGGGGGAGGTGTCTTCGAGCGGCTCGATCAGCTCGATCTGCGTGCCGTTCATGCCGCTGTCCGTCGGCGTATCGACAAAGCAGACCTTCACCCCCTGCGCGGGCAGGTCGAACGGTTCGGTGATGGCGGTAGCGCCCATCGTGTCACGATAATGCGCGATGGAGTCGGCGATGGACGGCGTGGCGATGCCGATGTGGTTGAAGCGGCCGAGTTTCAGTCCGCTTGCTCGCACGGGAAAGCTATCGAAAAGGCCTGCAACGCGAGAGCCCCGGTCGATTGACCAAGTCGATCCTCATCCTCGCGCATATAATCGATTAAGATCGTGAGCCCTTCGATGCGAGTGGCCTCTTCTGGCAGACAATAATGTTGATCCAGAGCTAAGCTTTCTCGCGCTAGTATTCCTTCGACGAAGCCAAGGCAAAGCCCAAAAATCTCCCCCTGAACCTCTCCAAGAGTCTCAGGGGCGCAAGCCGACAAATATTCTCTCGCATCGTGAACGTCAAATGGGTCAATGGCTGTCGGGTGCAACTGGCTCGAAAGGAGCGCAGCTGTCGTAAGAGTTGCAAACATCATTTCACATCACAACG
>JBARVT010000113.1:0-10151 GCA_049646405.1 Alteraurantiacibacter sp. | reverse complement strand
TGGCAGGCGCGCGCGGGCGATGCCGCAGGCCGCCTCGCCGGCATGTCCGCTCGCTTCGAGGAGATCGCCGAAGAACGCGCCATCATCGCCGCCAAGCCCGAGGGACTGATGCGCGAGATCGAGAGCGGCGAGAGCGTCCGCGAGCGGCTTACCGACGAGTTGGCCAAGGCCGAGGATGCGGTGCGCGGCGCAGAAGGCGAGGCGCGCGAGGCGGAGGCGGCTTTGGCCGACCTCAACGAGGCTTTGTCGGCCACGCGCGAACAGCGCGCGACGCTTTCCGCGCGGGCCGAAAATCAAGAGCAACGGCGCGAGGAGATGTCGCGCATTTCGGGCGAACGCTTCCAGTGCCCGCCATCGCTGCTGGCCGGGCGCTTTGCATTCGACGAGGAGGCGGTCAAGAATTCCGGCCTCGAAAGCGAGGAGATGGACCGGCTGACCGCCAGCCGCGAACGGATCGGCCCGGTCAACCTCGTCGCCGCCGAGGAACTCGCGAAGATCGAGGAAGAGCACGGGGCGAGCGCGCAAGAACAGACCGAACTGGCCGAGGCGGTCCACCGGCTGCGCGGCAGCATCGGCAATCTGAACCGCGAAGGCCGCGAGCGGTTGCGCGCTGCATTCGAGGAAGTCGACGGCCATTTCCGCAAGCTCTTCACCCGCCTGTTCGAAGGCGGGCAGGCGCATCTCGCACTGGTCGACAGCGACGATCCGTTGGAGGCCGGACTCGAAATTTACGCCCAACCGCCGGGCAAGCGCCTGCAATCGCTCAGCCTGCTATCGGGGGGCGAGCAGGCGCTAACCGCAACGGCGCTGATCTTCGCGCTGTTCCTAACCAATCCGGCACCGATCTGCGTGCTCGACGAGGTCGACGCGCCATTGGACGACGCCAATATCGAACGCTTCTGCGACCTACTCGACTCCATGGTACGCGAGACCAACACCCGCTACCTCATCGTCACCCACAACGCCGTCACCATGAGCCGCATGCACCGCCTGTTCGGCGTGACCATGGTGGAGAAAGGCGTGTCGCGACTGGTCAGCGTCGATCTGGGCGAAGCCGAGGCTCTGGCGGCGGAGTAGGCGCTATTTGCCTCTGCCTTCGAGCAGGTTGTCCTTTTGCCACTGGCTCGGCTCCTTGTCGGTCCGGTGGATGCATCCCGGCCAGCAACACGGGCGACACTTGCCCTGCAGAAGGCTCTCGACCGTGCGCGCAATGCGTTTCTCGCGCGTCGAAGCGCGCTTGGCATCGTCGACCCAGCAGATATATTCGTTGCGCGCCAGCGGTGTGAGGCTCTGCCACAGAGCCAGCACCGCGCCATCGGCCTTTACTGCAGCGCGCATGTCGTCGCCAGCTTTATGGACTGTTCCGTGGAGAAACGCTTCAGCCATCAATCCAGCACCGCACCTAATCCAGAACAGCTCTGGGCCCCGACCCTTTAAGCCCGAGCTTGTCGTCCTTGTTGTAAAGCTGGCACTTGTTCAGCGACAGGCAACCGCAGCCGATGCACTGATCGAGCTGGTCGCGAGTGCGGTTCAGCAGGGTGATCTTTGCGTCGATCTGGGTCCTCATCGCGCGGCTGATCTTCTGCCAGTCGGCGAGGGTGGGATTGCGGCCGTGCGGCAGTTCGGCGAGATGCGCCTCGATCTCCGCCAGCCCCAGCCCGAGCTTCTGCGCGATCAGGATGAAGCTCACCCGGCGGATGTCTCCGCGCAAATATCGCCTCTGATTGCCGTGGCTTCGGATCGGGTCCAGCAGGCCCTTCTCTTCGTAAAAGCGCAGCGCCGATACGGCGACTCCGGTGCGCTTGGCCAGCTGGCCGATCGAGATGAATGACGGTTGCGCCACCTCGCGTCTCCCGCATCAATTTTCCACAAACGCTTGACCTCAACTTAGCTTGAGGTTGCACAAGGAGCAAGTCCCGAGTCGGAGCTGTATGTGAATGCCTGCGCCGACCGACACGAAACCAAAGGTTTAGCGAAAGGACCTGCAAGCATGACACATCCCCAGACCGCCGCTCGCATCGAACATGTGAACATCACCGTCAGCGATCTCGATCGCTCGATCGCACTGCTGAAGGAAGCATTCGGCTGGCATGTCCGCATCCGCGCCGCGCACGGCGTGCGCGGCGAATTCGCGCATGTCGGGTCGGACGACAGCTACATCGCGTTATGGGCCGATGGCGGCGACTATTCGGGTCAGGCCAAGGGCAAGCCGCTAAACCATATCGGCGTGGCGGTGGACGATATTCGCGCTGCGGAAGGGGTGGTGATGCGCCATGGCCTGACGACGGACAATCACGGCAAATACGAACCCGGCCCGCACACCTTCTACTTCTTCGACTGGGACGGGATCGAGTTCGAGGTGGTCAGCTATGAATGAGATTATCCTGCGCCAGCCGCTTTTCGCTGCACCCACGGATCGCGTGTCGCATCCCGAGCAAGATCGCCGGGGAACGGACGACACAAGGCGAAGGCCTCGTCCGGTGTCCCCGCCAGCCACGCCTCGCGCGCATCCACAGGCAGGATGACGGGCATCCGGTCGTGCACCGGGGCGACAGTCTCGTTCGCCCCGGTCATGATCATGGAGAACACTTCGCCCCACTCGTCGCTACGCCGCCAGATGCCGGCGAGAGCAAGCAGCTCCCCTCCGGGATCGGAGAACCAGGTGCGGGTCTTCGTGCCTTTCGCCCCCTCCGCCTCGGCAAAGGCATCGACCGGGATCAGGCAGCGGCGCGCGACGAAGCTGGGCTTCCAGAACCCGCCGGCCAGCTTGTCCGTGCGGGCATTGTTGACCGGGCGCGGCTTCAGCATCTTACCGCTTTTGCCGCGCGTGGCGAAGGGGAAGCCCCAGACCATGGAACGAACCTCGCCCCCCGCGACCACCATCGCCGGATAGCCGGGAAACACCTCTCCGCCCGCATTGCCCGCCTGGCCGATCCCCGCATCGAACAAAGCGGCCACCTCGTCCACGGTGCGTGTCATGCGGTAAAGGTTGCACATGGGTTAGAAGCTTTCTTCGTAAATCCTCGAAATATCGCCGCCCCATTCTCCGTGATACTTGTCCAGCAGCACTTCCGCGGGCACCCTGCCCTCCTCCACGATGCGGCGCAGCGGGTTGAGGAAGCCCGTCTCGTTATCGCCCATGCTGTTGAGCCGCTCTCGCGCCTTCAGCCCCTCATGCGCGATATCGAGCAACTCGCGAGCAAGTTCGCGCAGCGTACCGCCGCCTGGGACGGATGCGGCGAGCGCCTGCCTCGGCACGACGGCTCGCAAAGCTTCGCGCTCTTCCATCGACCAGTTCTTGACGAGGTCCCAGGCCGCATCGAGCGCGCCCTGATCGTAGAGCAGGCCGACCCAGAGCGCGGGCAAAGCGCAGATGCGGTTCCATGGCCCGCCATCGGCTCCGCGCATTTCGAGGAAGCTCTTGAGGCGAACTTCGGGAAAAGCGGTGGAGAGGTGATCCCACCAGTCGCTCGGCGTCGGCAATTCGCCGGGCAGCGCGGGAAGTTCGCCGCGCAGGAAATCGCGGAAGCTCTGCCCTGCCGCGTCGATATATTTGCCGTCGCGGAAGACGAAATACATCGGCACGTCGAGCATGTAGTCGGTCCAGCGTTCGTAGCCGAAATCCTCGTCGAACACGAAGGGGAGCATCCCGGTCCGGTGCGGGTCGGTGTCGGTCCAGATATGGCTCCTGAAGGACAGGAACCCGTTTGGCTTGCCTTCGGTGAAGGGCGAGTTGGCGAAGAGCGCGGTGGCGAGCGGTTGCAGGGCAAGGCCGGTGCGGAACTTCTTCGCCATATCCGCCTCGCTCGAATAGTCGAGATTGACCTGGATCGTGCAGGTGCGCAGCATCATGTCGAGGCCGAGCGAGCCGACCGTGGGCATATGCCGTTTCATGATGGCATAGCGCTGCTTGGGCATGGTCGGCAGGTCGGCGCGCGTCTTGTCCGGCCACATGCCGAGGCCGAGAAAGCCGACCTCCTGCGTGCGCCCGACGATCTTCACCTGCGTCAGGTGCCGCCCAGTTTCCGCGCAGGTCTGGTGCAGCGTATCGACCGGCGCGCCGCTGAGTTCGAGCTGGCCTGCGGGTTCGAGACTGATCGTGCCGTCATCTCCCGCCATGGCGATGACGTCCACTGTGCCGTCCGGCCCGGCTTCCTCTATCGGCTCCCACCCGAATTGCCGCATGGCGAGAAGGATATCGCGAATGCCGCCCGGCTCGGCGTATGACGGGGCGCGATGGTCGCTAGTCTTGTAGACGAGCTTTTCGTGCTCGGTGCCAATGCGCCACTGCTCCTTGGACTTCTCGCCCGCCTGCATTGGCGCAACGAGTTGGTCGCGGCTTTCGATGCGCGGTTCGTCTTCGGCGCTGGCCTTGCGTGTGCTCATCGGCGCTCCCCTTTCGCGGCGGCCTTATCAAACGCGTTGCAGCGCGCCACGCAAATTTTCGTTTGCCCGGCTAGCACCGCGCCTATCGCCAGTCGCCCGTCGTACCCATCCAGAGCGCAAGCGCCGCGATGGCTGCGGTCTCGCCGCGCAGGATGCGGGGGCCGAGGGTTATGGCTCTAATTCGAGGATGCGCGCGAATGGCCTCGCGCTCGGCACCGTCGAAGCCGCCTTCGGGGCCGATCAGGATCGCCGCCGGAGAGCCTGCCTTGGCAAACGCTTCGCTTGCCGGATCGCCGCCCAGTTCGTCCGCGAAGAACAGCGCGCGATTATCGGGCCAGTTGCGCAGCAGGTCTTCCAGTTTCGCCACTTCGGCGATTTCGGGCAAAGCGGTACGCGCGCATTGTTCGGCGGCTTCGGCGACGATGGTCCGCGCACGCTCCGGGTTGAGCTTGTCGGCAACGCAGCGGCGGGTGAGCACCGGCTGGATGCGCGCCGCGCCCAGTTCGGTCGCTTTCTCCAGGACCGTGTCGTAGCGATCCTTCTTCAGCAGCGCGGGGCAAAGCCACACATCCGGCACCTCCTCGCGCGGGCGCAGGCGGTTCGTCGGTTCGAGCACAACGCGGCGCTTGCCGATCTCGGTCGGGATGGCGGCCCATTCGCCTGTCGCATCGTCGCACAGGATCACGACGTCGCCCGGGCGCAACCGCATGACGGCAGCGAGGTAATGTGCCTGCTGGCCTTCCACCTGCACGGTTTCGCCCTGCTCGATACGCTGCTCGACGAAAAGGCGCGGGGCGCTGCGCGGAGGCCATGCGGGGGTTGCGGGCATGGCTAGGCACTAGGGCCAAGCGCCGCTAACAGGCAAGCCCGACCATGAACGCCGACACCGTCACTCCCGATAGCGAGCACAGATCGCTGGCCGAGCGCCTGCCGCAGCCCTTTCGCGACTACGCGCTGTTGGGGCGGTTCGACCGGCCCATTGGCTGGTGGCTGCTGTTCTGGCCGTGCGCCTGGGGCGTGTGGCTGACGGGCGCGGGGGTGCAGTGGGCGCTGGTCGGGTGGCTGCTGCTTGGCGCCATAGCGATGCGCGCGGCGGGCTGCGTTTACAACGATATCGTCGATGCCGATCTGGACCGGAAAGTGGCCCGCACAGCTGCCCGACCGATCGCCAGCGGACGCGTGAGCAAGCGCGCGGCGTGGGTCTGGCTGCTCGTGCTGTGCAGTGTCGGACTGGTGGTGTTGCTCCAATTGCGGTGGCAGGCGCAGCTGGTGGCGCTGGGCAGTCTCGCGATGGTCGCCGCCTATCCCTTCATGAAGCGGATCACGTGGTGGCCGCAGGCGTGGCTGGGACTGGTGTTCAACTTGGGAGCGCTGGTCGGCTGGACGGCTTTGCGGGGCGACAACTTGCCGGTGATGTTCGCGCTCTATGCGGGCGCAGTGTTCTGGACGGTCGGTTACGACACGATCTACGCGCTGCAGGACCGTGAGGACGATGCGCTGGTGGGCATCAAGAGTTCGGCCCTGCGGCTCGGCGGGCGGGTGAAAGGCGGCGTGGCGCTGTTCTACGCGCTGGCGGCGGGATTGTGGGCGCTCGCATTCTGGCTGCTGCGGAGCGACGGGCTGGCATTGTTCGCGCTGCTTCCCGTTGCGCTGCATCTCGCGTGGCAGGTCGCGACGCTTGATGCGGATGATCCGGACAATCCGCTCGCGCGGTTCCGGTCGAACCGGTTTGCGGGAGCTTTGATGGCCGCGGCGTGCTTTGTCGTAGGTAACGCGGGGGCCTGAGGCTTACTCCGCCGGTTGCACCACCCCGCCCTGCTCCTTGCGCGGGTTCGCCCAGTGCAGGAGCTTCGCCAACCGCGCCGTGAGCCAGCCGTTATCCTGCATCCAGTCGTAATACTCACGGTATTTCGCGTCCTCCATCAGCAGATGCGCCTCTTCCGTGCGGGCGCGCCAGTAATAGATGGCGCTGACGATCACGATGAAGGCGGTGTTGCGAACCATGTCGACCATCGATTCGCTGGTGACGAGGAAGGGCATGGTGCTGCTCCACCAGAACAGGTTTTTTGCCACATAGGCCGGATGCCGCGTGAAACGGTACGGCCCGTTGGTGATGATCCCGCGATAGGTGAGGTTGGAAAAGCGGATGCCGAAGGCGACCGTCGCCCAAGCATAGACGGCGGTGAGGAACACCAGCCACGCCGCCCAGACCCACAGCAGCGCGGGATAGTCGGCGAACCAGTAGGCCCAGTCCGCCGTGTTCACATCGTACTTGATGATGTTGCCGAGGATGCCCCACGCGAAAGGCGGGTAGCAGGCGAGCGCCGCGATCCATCCGGCGAGAAACGGATTGCCGCTGCGGATATGCGAATCTAGCGGGCGGAATGTCAGCAGGTATCCCACCGTCCCGATCTGCACGTCGATCACGAACAGGATCTCGAACAGGAACACGCCAAGGCGCACAGGATTGGCGAGGATGTCCGCCGTGTCCGTGTCGACGATAGTGGCGAAGCCGATGGGCAGGATCGAGATCATGAAGGCGGTGAAGAACCCCTTGATGATCCAGCCGCGCCAGTGCTTCTTCACCTGCTCGATATCGTAGCCTTCGCGCCCGACCAGCATCGCGCCGAAATGCCAGGAGGCATCGCGCGGGTTCACCATCACCCGGTCGATCCACAGCACATACGGGACGGACAGGACGACCAGTGGGCCGATGGCAAGGCCGAGCACCTCCATCGCGAAAAGATACTGCCCGTCCCAGTACCAGCGACCGAGGCAATACAGTCCGCCAATGATGAACCATGTCGACCACAGGCCGGCGAGCTTGGTAATCGAGATGTCGCGCGTTTCGCCCAATGAGCGGCGCTTGTTCCAGTCGATGCCGGTCGAGGGATTGCGATGCACCTTCTCGACGAAAACCGACCACGCCGCCATCGCCCCGCCCGTCAACAACATGGCCAGCATGGCGGAGGACGGGCCGGAGAGGCGGCCGTAATTGCTGGAATAGCCGAGCGCCGCAGAGATCTCGGGAAAGGCGCGCGCAAACAGGATGTAGGCGAGCAGCACCGCCAGCCCGATGAAGCCAACGCGCGCAGGAACGTCGCTGACGGGTGGCCGCGATTGTGTGGGCGAGGGCGCGCTCATGGGGAGCGGGCTTAGGCCAGAATGGTTAAAGGCGCGGTAATGGGAGCGCCGCCGCCCCCATTATTCTCCGTTTACCGCCAGGCCGTGATCCGCCCGCTGTCGTCGAGGATGAACAGCGTGTTCTCGGCCACGATCGGCGGCAGAGATACGCCGTCGTCGAGCGCGGTGAAATCCGCCGCGTCGCCCGTCATCACGTCGACCGAGCGCACCGCGCCGCGGGAGCTGGCGATCCACAACCGGTTGCTGGCAAGCACGGGGCCGGTCCAGAAGATCGGGCCTTCCTTGTCCTTCGGATCGCGCCATTGCTCCAGCTGCGTCATCCAGCGGATGCGGCCGGTGTTGCGCTGGATCGCGAGGATGCGCGCATCATCGGTGAGAGTGAACACCCATTCGCCCGCGATGGTCGGCGTGGAAATGCCCGCCAGCGTCAGTTCCCAGATGCGTTGGCCGGTGAGCAGTTCATAGGCCGCCATGCGCCCGCCCTGCCCCAGCGCATAGACGCGGCCCTGGTCGATGATCGGATCGGCGTCCACATCGGTCAGCGTGCCGACCTGCGTGCTGATCGATGTGCGCGCCAGCGCGTCGGACCACAATTCGCGCCCGTTCTCGTAGCGATAGGCGACCAGTTCTCCGCTGGAGAAGCCTGCAAGTACCGTGCCTTGCCCGGCGGCAGGCGCGGCGACACCAAACACGCCCTGCTGGCCGACGGCGGCGGATTTCTGCCAAACGATTTCGCCATCGGTCGCCGACAGCGAGAAAATCTGGTTGTTCTGCGTCATCACGAAGACGGAGTTGAATGCCAGGGTCGGCGCACCGCGCAAAGGGCCGCCTGGCTTCACGCGCCAGATCTGCGCGCCCGTCGCCGCATCAAGCGCGACAACGTCGCCCACGCCGTTCGTCGCATAGACGCGGCCATTGGCGTAAGCCGCGCCGCCGCCGAATGTCGCGTCCTCCAGATCGCCCGAAACCTGAATGCGGTGTTGCCAGCGGCGCGCGCCGGTTCGTGTGTCGAAGGCATGGACCACGGCGGAGGTGTCGACCGCGAACAGCGTGCCGTCAGCCACGACGGGCGCGGCGGCGAGGCGGCGCGTTTTGGTCGTGCCTGCGATCTGTGCGGTCCACGCGCGGGCCGGCGAAGCGGGCAGCGTGACGTGTCCGGCGACCTTCGAAGCGGTGCCGCCCGCCTGCTCCCATACGGTGTTCGTCTCGGCAGGAGGGACCACCACAGCGACATTGGCGAGCGCGGGATCGGCAACGATCTCGGTCGCGATGCGCGAGAGGATCGGCTGGCGATTGCCGAGCGTCGGGGTTTCGTCCTCGTCATCGTCGCCGCCACCGATGCCCAGCGTGCTGCAACCGGCCAGCGCCAGCGCACCGACCGCCACGATGGCGGGGCGCGCGAGGCGGGCTAAGGAGAAAGTATTGGTCATCGTCATCCTATTCCACGAGCTGGACGGCAGACCCTTCGGCCTCGTCCGGGTCTTCGCCCGTAATCTGTGCAAGCGCCGCGTCGACATCCTCGATCGCGTCGTAGCCGAGCAGGCCCGCGAGCTGGCGGGTGCGAGCGCGAATCGATTCGGGCACGTTCTCGTCCTTGGCCACCGCCACCAGCAGCGGCCCGGCCTGGTCCCGCTTGCCCTGCGCGATATAGGCATGGGCAACGATTTCAGCCGCGCTGCCGTAATAGGGGTTCTGCGGCTGGGCGAGCGGGCCGATGCGGTCGATGACGGCCTGCTTGTTCATGGTGTCATATTGCACGGTGACCGAGCGGATCGTCGCAATGTCGCGGATTTCGGCAGGAAGATCGGCATTGTTTGCCACCCGGTCGAACAATTCCACGGCGTCCTGCGGGCGATCCTGCTCCACCGCGATACCCGCGCGCAGCATGGCGGCCGCGGCAGCCGCGCCATCGCTGCCTTCGGACAGTTCGGCGAGCTCGGTATCGGCGACACCCGGATTGCCCGCTTCCAGCTCGTCCAGTGCCTGAACCAGCTGTTCGGACTGCTGCTGCGCACGCGATTCATTGCTCGAATCCCACCACAGCCAGCCGCCGAAGGCGACCAGCGCAAGCGCGACGACGCCGCCGATGATCAGGCCATATCTCTGCGCGAAATCCTTCGCCTGGTCCTGCCGGACGGCCTCGTCCACCTCGCGCATGAGCATTTCCTGCTCCTTGTCTGCGCGCGGGGTTGCGGTGGCAGTGCCTTTGCCTGTGCCGGTGCCTGTAGCGGGCGTGGTGGTGGTGGGTGTCTTGGCCAAGGTTTTCTTCGCGTCTCGTATCGATTGCGGAAAAGTCACGCGCTGTTAGGCGGGACGCGCACGCTTTTCAATCGGCAAGCCACGAGTGTCCCCGCCGCGCTGAATGGTGGATTAAGCCTGTTCGCGCGCCGGGGCGGCGGCAGCAGGCTTGGGGTATTTCGCCATCAGCCCCCAATAGAGCGCGCGGTAGCGTTCGATCATGCGCTGTTCGTCATACTCCGCCCGCGCCTTTTGCTTGTTGGCGCGGCCGATGCGGTTGCGCTCCGCCGCGTCGGCAGACAGCTTGCGCAGCGAATCCTCCAGCGCGCGGCCATTACCTTCGTCTACGAGATACGGCCCGTTCTCGCTCGCAACGATACTGC
>JBARVT010000112.1:0-5546 GCA_049646405.1 Alteraurantiacibacter sp. | reverse complement strand
TCCGTCGGGCAGGCTGGAAACGCCTGCATCGAGCATCAGGCGACCGAAGGGCTTGAAGCTGAAGCCGTCTTCGCTTTCCACCTCGGGCGCGGCGCCCATCGCGATTTCGACCGGCGCATCGGCGGTGACGGTCGGGGCGACGGGTGCGGGCATCGCCGCAATCTCGGCTTGCGTGGCGGTCTGCTGCGTGGCCAGCGCATCGAGCCGCGCGGTGACGGCTTCGAGCTGAGCGCTGAGCGCCGCGACCTGCGCTCGCAAACGTGCGACTTCCGCCGGGTCGGCAGCCGATCCGCTCGCCGTGTCTTGCGCGAAGGAGGTCTGCGGCGCGGCAACGAGAGCGAGCGCGGCGAGCGGCAAGGTATAGATCGGTTTCATGGGTGTCACATTCCCGTCACAAGTCCAAAATGTGACCGCGCTCCTAAATTTGTGACATTACGTTTTTGTGACATCGCGAAATGGCCTGTGGAGAACCGTTCGGCCGGTCGCGCTCAATCCTTTGAGATCAACGGAAGACGCACACTTACCGTTGTCCCTTCGCCGCGTGTGCTCGCGATATCTAGTCGACCGCGATGCCGCTCCACGATATGTTTGACGATAGCGAGGCCGAGGCCGGTTCCGCCGCCCGCGCGGCTCCGGCTCGGATCGGTGCGATAGAACCGGCGGGTGAGATGGGGCAGGTGCTCGGCATCGATCCCCTCACCGCGATCGACGATGCGCAGCACCGCCATGTCCCGCTCCCCGCGCTCCAAACCCACCGTTACCGGCGTGCCCTCCGCGCCGTATTTCAGCGCGTTGTCGACGAGGTTGCGAACGAGTTGTTCGAGCTGCCGCGCGTCGCCGCGCACAGAAACACCTGACTCCGAGAACGCCATGTCGAGTCGGTCCAGGCGGTCCGGTCCGGCGCCGTCGCGGGCGGCTTGCCGCACGAGGAGGGCCAGGTCGAGCGGGTCGCGGGGCTGGTCATGCTTCTCCGCCTCGACGCGGCTGAGGCTCATCAGATCTTCGATCAGCGATTGCAGGCGCCGCGCCTCGCGCAGCACGGTGCCATAGAACTTCGCGGCCTTGGACGGCTCGATGCCCTGCCCCGCATCCTCGAGAGTTTCCATGTAACCTATGATCGAGGCAAGCGGGGTGCGCAGTTCGTGGCTCGCATTAGCGACAAAATCGGTATGCGCGCGGCTGACATCGGCCTCGCTGGTGCGGTTAATGAGCTCGACGAGACTGTAGCGCGCGTCGATCCGCTCCACGCTCATCTGCCAGTTACTCTTTGGGCCGGTGAGTCCCTGCACCGTCTCGGTGCCGCCCTCGGGCCGCGACAGCAGGTCGATGGCGGCAGGATGGCGAAGCGCGACGCGGGCATCCTGCCCGACGATATGCCTTCCGATTTCGTGCCGCGCCTGTCCGTTGGCAACGATGATGCGGTTGCCGTCGAGCAACAGGACCGGAAGGCCCGAATGCTCGATCAGGTCGCGCATTCCCGACTGAGTTATGGTCAATCCCTCGGGCATGGGCGAGGCGATGGGTGCGGGGGCAGGGGCCGCAATCCAGAAGCTCGCGATCCACAGCACGAGGATGGCGATCACGAGGATGAGATCCACACCGGCAACAAGCAGACCCGCGCCGCAGAGCAGCGCGATGACGATACCGGCGGTCGGGAAAAAGCGCCCCTCCATGGATGCGGGCCTCACCACAGTTTTGTGACGATTGCCAGCATACGCGCGAAAATTTCGCGGAACAGAGCGCAGCGATCATGGGAAACGCCACCGCTGGTGACCCCTACGGGAATCGAACCCGTGTTTCAGCCGTGAAAGGGCCGCGTCCTAACCGCTAGACGAAGGGGCCATCCTGCGATGGAGCGGCGCGTTTAGGAGGGGGGCGGCGCGCGGTCAAGCCTGTTTCGCGGCTAAATTCGGGGACGCGCGTCAGTCGGCCCAGGCGGCATCTTCAAGGTGCAGTTCGGCGGCAGGCCGGTTGCCCCAGTCGTCGATCTTTGCGCGCCCTGCAAGCCAGACGCGGCGCCCGGTCGCGCCGTGGAGCAGCGCCTGCCCCATCTCGCTTTCTGCCGCGCGAAAGGCGATAGCCTTGAACCGCGCGCCGTCCTGTCCTGCAGCGATGAGGCGCAGGTGATCGGTGCCAACCACGTCCGCCTTTACCAGCTGCACCGGCCCCACCGCGACGCGCGGCCCGGGCCAGCCGACGCCATAGGGACCGGCAGTGTCGAGCATTTCAACGAGGTCGGGCGTGAGCCCGCCGGGGGCGAGGGCAAGGTCAAGCAGCATGGTCTGTTCGGCCGAAGCGCGCGAGACCGGGCCTTCGAGCCGCTCGGCCAGCCAGTCCGAAAATGCGCCCAGCTTCTCCGCCGCGACGGTCAACCCCGCCGCCATCGCATGCCCGCCGCCTTTTACCAGCAGTCCCTGTTCGCACGCACCGATGATCGCCGCGCCGAGATCGACACCGGGGATCGAGCGGCCCGAACCCTTGCCTTCGCCATTCTCGTCGAGCGCGATGACGACGGCGGGCTTGCCGGTCTTTTCCTTGATGCGTCCTGCGACGATGCCGATCACGCCCGGATGCCAGCCTTCGCCCGCGCAGACGACGACCGCAGCGTTGTGCTGCGCGGCGAGCTGCGCCTCGGCGGATTCCTGCACCGCTGCCTCAATGGCACGGCGCTCCTCGTTCAGGCGGCTGAGCTGTTCGGCGATGGCGCGCGCCTCGTCCGGGTCTTCGGTGGTGAGCAGCCGCACGCCCAGCGTCGCCTCTCCCACGCGCCCGCCGGCATTGATGCGCGGGCCGAGCGCGAAGCCGCAATCGCTGGCGGCAGGCGCGGCTTTCAACCGGCTAGCGTCGATCAGCGCCGCCATGCCGGTATTGCCGCGCTTCGCCATGACTTTCAGGCCTTGCGCGACGAAGGCGCGGTTGAGCCCGTGGATTGCCGCGACATCGGCGACGGTGCCGAGCGCCACGAGATCAAGCAGCGCCATGAGGTCGGGCCGCTTGCGGCCCTGGAAATAGTCGCGCTCCCGCAAGGTGCGCACGACGGCGACCGCCAGCACGAACGCGACGCCGACGGCCGCGAGGTGGCCGTGGCCTGCGGCAAGGTCGCTCTCGTCGAGCCGGTTGGGGTTCACGAGCGCATAGGTGCGCGGCAGGTCGGGCGAGCATTTGTGGTGATCGACGACGATCACGTCGATCCCGGCCTCGTGCGCCATGCCCAGCGCTTCATGCGCCATCGCGCCGCAATCGACCGTTACGATCAGGCTGGAGCCTTCCTGCCCGATCCTGAGCAGCGCCTCGCCGCTTGGCCCGTAACCTTCGAGAAGTCTGTCCGGGATATAGTGCTTTGCATCGTGGCCGAGCATGCGCAGCAGGCGGATGAGCAGGGCCGAACTGGTCGCGCCATCGACATCGTAATCGCCGTACACCGTCACCGGCTCGCGCGCGATGACCGCTTCCGCGATGCGCTGCGCCGCGCGGTCCATGTCAGCGAAGGCGGAAGGGTTGGGCAGGAAATCGCGGATCGAAGGTCGGCGGTGTATGGCAAGATCGTCGCGAGCGACGCCGCGAGACAACAACAACTGCGTGGCGATGTCGTCATGCAGGCTGCCTGTGCCCGATGCATCTCCCCCGATTTCCATGTTTCCGCCACGCCAGCGCCAGACCTTGCCAGAAAGTGAGCGGTCGACGCCCAGGACTGTGGTACGCGTGGTCATAGCCATCGCAATAAAGAGCGTTGGCGCTGGATGAAAGTCGCGGGCACCACGCAATCGTAGATAGATAGCGCTAGCGATAGCTTCATTCGGGAGAGACTAGGACACGACGGACGGCGATTTCTGCGTCGTCACGCGCTTGCGCACCAGATGAGGGACGGGTTCGCCAAGACGCGCCGAAAGCCTTGAATCGAAAGGGGTATGCTCTGCCGTCTCTGTGCTTTTCCCACCCGGTGCGAATAGACCTGCTGCAACGCGCCCTCCGTCACGTTCGACGCTATGGCCGACGCGCTCCGGGCGGCGAGCGGCTAGGCTGCTTTCTCGAACAGTGGCATCTCGCGCGCGAGCGCGCGCTGGGCCGCTTCGGGTTCACCGATCGTCACGAACTGGTGCTCGAGACGGCGTGAGGCTTCGCCAAGTTCGGGCTCGCCAAAATTGGCGGCGACGCCTGCCATCTTGTGCAACTGCCGGGCAAGTTCGCTCCAGTCGGTCTGCGCGGGCGCGCGTTCTAGCGAGTGTCGCAGCTGCTCGACCAGCTCCTGCTTGCGGCTGCGGTAGCGGTCTTCGAGACCGGCTGACCGCGCGGGCGCGATCTCGGCGACAGGCGCGCTTGTGCCCCCATCGTCCGAGAGCCAGCGCGCCAGTTCGCGGGCGAGAGCGACGGTCGTCACCGGCTTGCCGAGGTGCGATTGCATGCCCGCTTCCTTGCACGCCGCGACATCCTCCGGATAGCAATTCGCGGTCAGCGCGATGATGGGAAGCGTCGCGGCGTCGTAGCCCTGCTCGCGCAGGCGGCGCGTCGCTGCGAGGCCGTCGACTTCGGGCATTTGCATATCCATCAGCACGACGGCGAAGGGTTTTCCGGCATGCTCGGCATCGCGCACCGCGCGCACCGCCTCGTCACCATTCGCGGTCAGGACGGCGTCGAGTTCGAGCGACACGGCCATGGCCATAATCAGTTCCTGGTTGATGGTATGGTCTTCCGCGATCAACACGCGCTTGCCTGCGAGGCAGGAGGTCGACTGCTCGCCCGCCAGTCGCTCCCCGGCCAGCGGCTCGCCGGGCGCGGCGGCAGCCTTCAGCGGCAGGCGGATGGTAAACTGCGTGCCGACACCCTGCTTCGAATGCACGGTGATGCGCCCACCCATCATGCCGACCAGCTGGCTGGAAATGGCGAGGCCCAGACCGGTGCCGCCGAACTTGCGCGCGGTGGAGCCATCCTCCTGCTTGAAGGGCGAGAATATCGCGTCGAGCTTGCTGTCATGGATGCCGATGCCGGTGTCGATTACGCTGATGAGCAGCGTTCGCCCGTCGGTGCTGTTCTCCACCCGTGCCTCGACATCGATGCCGCCGTTTTGGGTGAACTTGATCGCGTTGCCGACAAGGTTGAGGAGCACCTGCCGCATGCGCAGCCGGTCCATCTCCACCTGCTGCGGCACCGTGTCGTCGACCCATACGCCGAGCGAGAGGCCCTTGGCGCGCGCCATCGGCTCCATCAGCTTGACCGCATGTTGCAGCTTGTGGCGCAAATCGGTGGGTTCGGGTTGCAGTTGCATCTGACCCGACTCGATCTTCGCATGATCGAGCACATCGTTGAGCAGTTGCATCATCGCGCGGCCCGAATCGGCGATCAGCTGTGCCTGCGCGCGCTGTTCTTCGTCGAGGTCGCTTTTCAGCAGCAGTTCGGTGAAGCCGACGACGCCGTTCATCGGCGTGCGGATTTCGTGGCTCATACTGGCGAGGAATTGCGACTTGGCGCGCGCCTGGTGGATGGCCTTGCGGCGCGCTTCCTTCAGGTCTTCCTCGAGGTCCTTGCTGCGCTGGATATCGATATTGATC
>JBARVT010000111.1:0-8138 GCA_049646405.1 Alteraurantiacibacter sp. | reverse complement strand
GCCTTCGCCTGCGTAAGTGCCAGCGCCGCTGCCTCGCTCGCGCCGCTGGTGAAAATAAGCTCGCCCTCCCAGCCCAGCGCCCGCTTGCAGCGTTCGCGCGCATCCTCCAGCGCGGCGCGCGCCTTGCGGCCCTCGGCGTGCGGGGAGGACGGGTTGGCCCAGACCGCGAAGCCTTCCTCCATAGCCGCGCGAGCCTCCGGGCGAAGAGGCGAGGTGGCGGCGTGATCGAGATAGATGCGGCTCATCGCGACAGCACCCACGTAACAATTGCGAAAAGCGGCATCATCCCTATATAGCCGCGCACTTGCGCCGCGCCAGTCGCGTGCGAACCACATTCTGCCAAGGCTCCATCCGCCCATGCCGCACGTCATTTTTCCCGGCCCCGAAGGCCGTCTCGAAGGTCGCTTCTCTCCCGGCCCGCGCCCGCGTGCGCCCGTCGCCATGATCCTGCACCCGCATTCGCAGGGCGGCGGCACGATGAACGACCGGATCGTGCAGAGGCTCTACAAGACCTTCGTCGATCGCGGCTTCGCAACGCTTCGCTTCAACTTTCGCGGCGTTGGGCGTTCGCAGGGCAGCTTCGATAACGGCATCGGCGAACTGAGCGATGCGGCCAGCGCGCTCGACTGGGTGCAGCAGATCCATCCCGAAGCGCAGGTGACCTGGGTCGCGGGCGTCAGCTTCGGTGCGTTGATCGGGATGCAGTTGCTTATGCGCCGCCCGGAAATCCGCGGCTTCATCTCCGTCGCCCCGCCGGCGAACATGTACGATTTTTCCTTCCTCGCCCCCTGCCCCGCCAGTGGCATCTTCATTCAGGGGACGAACGACACGGTGGTGCAACCGCAAGCGGTGGAAAAGCTGGTCGAGAAACTGCGCACGCAAAAACACATCACGATCCACCACGACGAGATTCCTCGGGCGAACCACTTCTTCGAGAACGAGCAGGACGAGCTTATGAAGTCGGTTGACAACTATCTCGACTTCCGCCTTGATCCGAGCTGCCCGATCACCTGATTTCGGGCGCTCCGGCGCATTCCCAAACTCCGGCAGAGCGACCGCGCTGGCGCGACCCCTTGCGCGCGTCTGCGAACCGTGTATGTTATAGTATAACATGACTCGCGGAAAAGTGAGCGTCACGAAGGAGAGCCTGCTAATGTCCTATGCCAATGCCACGGCCAGCCCGGCGGACCGCGCCAAGGCCGCCACCACCGTCATCGCCATCCACGCGCTCATCGGCGCGGGATTGGTCTTCGGCCTCGCCGTTTCGGGTCATCTTGTCGAACCAGACACGCGGATCAAGGCGACCGAGTTCGAAATGGAACCGCCTCCCCCGCCGCCCGAGCCGGAAACCCCGCCAGAGCCGAACGAAGCGCAGGCGCCGTCCACAGTCACGGCTCCGATGCCGCCGCTCGTGCTTAACCAGCCGACCAATATCCCGGTCGAACCACCGCGCGAGCGACCGACCGACCCGGTACGCGTGGTCGTCCCAACGCCAATTCCCTCGGCCACCCCAGCACCGCCCACAACCCCTAGCCCGATTCCGAGCATCACCCCGGTCGCCGCGGCACCGCGCAACGGGCCGCAGGGCTGGATCACCAATGACGATTATTCGAACAGCGACCTACGCCGCGAGCGCGAGGGCACGGCGCGCTATCGCCTCGTCATCGGCAGCAATGGCCGGGTCAATTCCTGCGAGATCACGCAGAGCACCGGCCACTCCAGCCTCGACAGCTCGACCTGTCGCCTGATTCAGCGCCGCGCGCAGTTCGATGCCGCGACCGATTCGCGCGGGGAACGGGTGGTCGGCACCTATTCCGGCAGCGTGACCTGGCGCATCCCTGAGCGGTAAGCGCTGCTACGGCGCGCCGTCCGTCTGGCGGGCGGCGCGCTATTCGGCGGCCGCGTCAGCGAGCGATTGCCCGCTTTCGGTCGGCACCAGCCAGATCGCCGCATTCACGATCATCACCGCCGCGAGCAGAGCCATTAGCCCCGCCTGCTTGCGATTGCCGCGCCGGACCATGACGATGGCTCCGGCGACCAGCGCAAGGGCAGCGAGGATCACGAGCGAGATGACCAAATTGAACACGGACACCTCTTAGCGCCGCCGTGAGCGCCACGCCAGCTACAGCCCGCTTGACGCACGCCGGTTGCAGGGGCAACCATCGCTTTTATGCATGACATTACCGACGCTTCGCTTTCCCGCCGCTCCTTTATTGGGGCGTTGGGCGGGACCACCGCGCTCACCCTGCTGCCCGGCTGCGCCGCGACGCAGGATGTCGAAACGGTCACGACCACCATGACTCCGCCCGCAGGGCAGGACGCGGGGCAAGGGTTGCTCGATGATATCGCTTACGAGCTGCTCAAGGTGGAGCCGACCCGCGCGACCAGCCTCGGCGTCGATGTCGGGCAGTATGCGAATTTGCGCAGCGAACTGGGCGATGCCTCTATCGCCGGGCAAGCGACCAAGGCCGCCGTGCTGTGGCGCGACCTGCAGCGGGTGCGCGAATTCCCGAAGATCGGCCTCGATCCCGCCACGCGCACCAGCTTTGAAGTTGTCGAGAGCGCCTACGAAACCGCCATCGAAGGCTTCGCCCTGCCCTATGGCGACATTCCCGTCGGCAGCTGGCGCACCGCGCCCTACCCCGTCATCCAGAATGTCGGCGCCTATATCGACCTGCCGCGCTTCCTCGATTCGGATCATCCCATCGAGAACGAGGGCGATGCCGAAGCCTATGTCGCGCGGCTGGAGGAGATCCCGCTGGTGCTGGCAGGCGAGCTGGAGCGGATGCAGGCGGCGCGCGAAATGGGCGTGATCCCGCCGGACTTCCTGCTCGAACGCGCCAACGACCAGATGGAGCGTCAACTGACTGACGCCATGGGCGGCGGCGCGATGGTCGAATCCCTCGTCCGCCGCACGCGCGAGAAGGGCATTGCGGGCGACTGGCAGGCGCGCGCGCAGGCCATCGTCACCGGTCCCGTGGCGATCGGGCTGGAAGGCCAGCTTGCCGAAATCCGCACGCAGATGGGGCTGGCCGGCAGCGCGCCCGGCATGGGCACGCAGCCGCACGGGGCCGACTGGTATCGCTGGTCGCTCAAATCATCGACTACCACCACGATGTCGCCCGCCGAAATCCACCAGTTGGGCATGGATACGCTAGCCGATATCCAGGGCGAGATGGACCCGATCCTGCGCAGTCTTGGCTACACCGACGGCAATGCCGGTATGCGGATGATCGAGCTGTCGCAGGACGAGCGGTTCAAGTTCGCCGAGGGCGATGCCGGGCGGGCAGAGATCATGACCTTTCTCGAAGAACGGATCGAGTGGGCCCGCGAGCAGATGCCGCGCGCTTTTGCCCGCGTGATCGACGCCAAGGTGGACGTCAAACGCATCCCGCCCAACGAAGAACTGGGTGCGCCCACTGCCTATGGCGGTGCCGGTTCGGTCGACGGGTCGCGCCCCGGCACGTTCTGGATCAATCTGCGCGATACAGACCTGCACCGCACCTACGATCTCGTCACGCTCACCCATCACGAGGCAATTCCGGGCCATGTCTGGGAGGGCGAGTATTCGAACCAGTTGCCGCTGATCCGTGCGATCCTTGCCTTCAACGCCTTTTCCGAAGGCTGGGCGCTTTATGCGGAGCAACTGGGCGACGAACTTGGCGCTTACGACGACAATCCCGCATGGCGGCTCGGCTATTTGCAGGCCGCCGCCTATCGCGCGGTGCGGCTGGTTGTCGATACCGGGCTCCACGCACAGGGCTGGGGCCGGCAGCAAGCGATTGACTTCTTCCACACCAATACCGGCGTGGGCGTGGCGGAGACGACCAACGAGATCGACCGCTATTGCAGCTGGCCGGGACAGGCCTGCGGCTACATGGTCGGCAAGCTCGAAATCTTGCGGCAGCGGCAACGCGCAATGGATGCGCTGGGTAGCGCCTACGACGTCAAGGACTTCAACCTCGCCGTCGTGGAAGGTGGCAACGCACCGCTCGACGTGCTGGCGGGCAATATTGACCGCTATATTGCGCGGGGCGGCTAAGGCTCGATGGTGCCCTAGCGCCTTTGGGCCAGTCCGCCGACAATAGAGCCGAGGATACCGCCCAAACCGCCGCCGGAAGGCGCGGCGGTGCCGCTCTGCCCCTGGGTCGCCTGCCGGGTGAGATAGCCGATCACTGCCATGGCGAGGATCGGCAGCATCTTCTTGAGCAACCCTTCGTCGAGCCCCGTCGCTGCGGCGACCTCGCCCGCGACCGAGCGGCTGACGTCCTTGTTACCAAAGATGCTGCCCAGAATGTCGTTGCCCTGCGACTTCGGCGTCGGCTGCTGGCCGAGCACGATGTCGAGCAGGCCGCCGCCCGCACCGCCGCCAAGCGCTCCGCCAAGAATGCCGCCCAGCCCGCCAAGTGGATCGGCAGAACCGCCGCCGGTGGAGCTGCGCCCCATCCCGGCGACGATGGCGGGAAGCAGCGCGTTCATGCCCATCTGCGCCGTGCGTTGATCCACATCGAATTCGCGCGCCATCGAATCGACGACGCCTGCCTGCATCAGGCCCTGTGCCAAGCTCATCTCACTTCTTCCCGAACATGGAGGTGATGTCGTTCAGCGGATTGCCGTCATGATCCTTGTCGAGCATCTGCATGAAGCCCGTCAGCGATCCTTCCCCGCCGACCTGCTCCATCACCTGCGACAGCACGCCCTTGTCGATGCCGCTCTTCCCAGCGGCCACGTCGAGCGTTTCGCCTTCCGCCTGGTGCCCTTCGGTCAGCGCTGCGATGGCCTTCTCGGCGGTCTGCTGGTCGATGCCAAGCTTGTCGGCCATGTTCTTGACCGTGGGATGGTTGTGCGCGGCACCGAGTATTTTGTCGAATATGCTCATGTCGGGTTTCCTGTCTTTACTCATGGGAAAGACGCGCCGCCCGCGCGATCGTGCCGATAAAAAGCCCCCTCCGGCCAGGGTTCGATGCCTGCGTCGGGCGGGGCTCCCCTCTCCAGCCGTGTAAACCGCGGTAATCAGGCGGCCTGCGGTGCCGCCTGCCGCACACCCTCGTCGACATGCGCGGCGAAAGGGCGGAAATTGTCGACGAAAAGCTGCACCAGCTTTTCCGCCGTCCGGTCGTATTCGTCCGCATCGGCCCAGGTGCTGCGCGGGTCGAGGATGGTCTGGTCGATGCCGGCTTCGGCCAAAGCGGGCACGCTGACGGGCACGTCAAAGCCGAAATTGGCGTCCTTGCGGAACTCCACATCCTCCATCTTGCCGTCGAGTGCGGCGTTCAGAAGCGCGCGGGTCGCCTTGATCGGCATGCGGCTTCCGGTGCCGTATTTGCCGCCCGTCCAGCCGGTATTGAGCAGCCAGCACTGCACGCCGCCCTTCGCGATGCGCTCTTTCAGCAAATTGCCGTACACGGACGGATGGCGCGGCATGAAGGGCGCGCCGAAGCAGGTGGAAAACGTCGCTTCCGGCTCGGTCACGCCGATCTCGGTTCCTGCCACCTTGGCGGTGTAGCCGGAAAGGAAGTGGTACATCGCCTGGTCCGGTGTCATCCGCGCAATCGGGGGCAGCACGCCGAATGCGTCGGCGGTCAGCATGATGACGGTGCTCGGCACCGGCCCCATGTTTTCTGGCGTTGTGTTGGGGATGGAGCTGAGCGGATAGGCACCGCGCGTGTTCTCGGCGAGCGAGTTGTCGTCGAGGTCGATCTCGCCATCCTCGTCCATCACCACGTTTTCCAGCACCGTGCCTTCCATCCGCGTCGTGGCGTAGATTTCTGGCTCGGCCTCGGGATCGAGCCGGATCATCTTGGCGTAGCAGCCGCCTTCGAAATTGAAGACCGCCGTGTCCGACCAGCCATGCTCGTCGTCGCCGATCAGCTTGCGGCTAGCATCAGCGCTGAGCGTCGTCTTGCCGGTGCCAGAAAGGCCGAAGAACACCGCGGTCTTGCCGTCCGGCCCGACATTCGCGCTGCAATGCATCGGCATCACACCTTCGGGCGGCAGCAGGTAATTGAGGATGCCGAAGACGCTCTTCTTCATCTCGCCCGCATATTCGGTGCCGCCGATCAGGATCAGCTTTTCGGAGAGGTTGACCGCGATCACTGTCTCGCTGCGCGTGCCGTGGCGGGCCGGATCAGCCTTAAAGCTCGGCAGGTCGATGACGGTGTATTCCGGCGCGAAGCCGTCCAGCTCGTCCGGCGTCGGGCGGCACAGCATCGTGCGGATGAACAGGTTATGCCAGGCGAACTCGTTGACGACGCGCACATTCACGCGGTGCTCTGGCTGCGAGCCGCCGAACAAATCAGCGACGTAGAGCGTCTCTTTCTCTCCAAGCGCGGCCATGAAATCGGCCTTCAGCTCGGCGAAGTGCTCCGGCGACATGCTCGCATTGTTGTCCCACCACACCGTGTCCTCAGTCTCGGCGTCCCGGACGATGAACTTGTCCTTCGCGCTGCGGCCGGTGTGCTGGCCGGTCTCGACCACCAGCGGGCCATGCCTGGCCTGCCGCCCCTCGCCATTTTTCAGGGCATGCTCGACCAGCGCCTCGCTGCCGAGATTGGTGTGCAGAGTGGCGGAAGTGGCGATGCCCTGCTGCGAGAGCGGGACGGAAAGCGGTGTGGACACGGAAACGGGCTCCTTTTGCGAAGCAGGTCTGGCACTGACAAGGGTGTCAATGCATTCGTATGCGTAATGGATTCGGCTCGCCAATAGGGATGCGCGCCGCGCGCGTCAATTTCCGCCGCGCCGCGTGGGTATAACAACAGCTTTTGTGAGCGTTCCCAACACGCCGAAGCGCATTTTCGCCGGGATAATCCGGCCTGCGCGTTGTGCTATCGGGCGCGCGCGGTTAGGCGGGAGGTGAACGCGAGGAAGGCGATGACAGAGGCAGTGCAGCAGGACGATATTCCCGGCGACGGCGCACCTGTGCCGGGCGAGGCGCAGCGCGTGATCGCGCTGGTGGACGACGACCGCAACATCCTCACCACGCTCTCCATTGCATTGCAGGCCGAAGGATATGCCACGCGGCTCTATTCCGATGGCGAGGCGGCGCTGGCCGCGCTGCAATCCAATCCGCCCGACCTTGCCGTGTTCGACATCAAGATGCCGCGCATGGACGGGATGGAACTGCTCCAGCGCCTGCGCGAGACGAGCGAGCTTCCCGTCATCTTCCTCACCAGCAAGGATGAGGAAGCCGACGAGGAAGCCGGCCTTGCGATGGGCGCGGACGATTACATCGCCAAGCCGTTTAGCCAGCGCCTGCTGCTCGCCCGCATCCGCGCGATCCTGCGCCGCGCCGCGCCGGTGGAGGCCGACGACACGGGCAGCACGCCGCCAAGGGATGGCGAGCGCGGTATGATTGTGCGCGGGAGGCTGGGGATGGACCCGGCCCGCCACCAGGTGACGTGGGACGGCCGCCCCGTCAGCCTGACCGTCACCGAATTCCTGATCCTGGAGGCGCTGGCCCAGCGCCCTGGCGTCATCAAAAGCCGCAACCAGCTCATGGATGCCGCTTACCCGGACGATGTCTTCGTCGACGACCGGACGGTCGATTCCCACATCAAGCGACTGCGGCGCAAGTTCCGCAAGGCGGACCCGGAGTTCGGCGCGATCGAGACGCTTTACGGTGCGGGCTACAGCTTTACCGACGGCTGACGGGCGATGGCTGAGGAGGCGGATCATGCGGTAGGGCTGGAACGGCTTTCGCTGCCGCTGGGCACTTCGCTCACCAAGCGCATCCTCGCCGTGAACCTGATCCCGCTGCTGGTGCTGGCAGGCAGCCTGTTCTTCCTCGATTCCTATCGCCGCCAGCTGCTGGACGAGCGGTTCAAGCTCGCGCGGATCGAGGCGCAGATTACGGCGGAGGCACTGGCCGGGGCGACGCTGGAGCGGCAGGAGGCCTTGCTCAGCCAGATCGGCAAGGAGCAGAGCATGCGGCTGCGGCTCTATGATGCCGAGGGCGCGCTGATTGCCGATAGTTTTGCGCTCGATGAACCCAGCTTCGCCTTCGACGACCCCGTGGCGGAACCCTTCGTCGATGACTTTGCCCGTTGGACCGATGCGGGGATCAACCAGATCGTCGGCGCCCCCTCCCCGCCGGTTTACGAAGAACCGGAAGAGGAAGGTGCGGATAGCTGGCCCGAGCT
>JBARVT010000110.1:0-23723 GCA_049646405.1 Alteraurantiacibacter sp. | reverse complement strand
TTAAGGAAGGGTATTGATCTTCATCGCATCGCGCACAGCGGCTCACGACATTGCTCTGGCACCATCTCCCCTCCCGCCGTTGTTGCAGTGCAGCATCTCGTTGCCGGAGTATCTCCCATGACCAAGACCCCCACAAAGACCTGGCCCGAACTCGCGATCGAGGGGTGGGTGCTGGGGGCGGAGATGTCGGTGGTGATCTGGCTGCGCAGCGTGCGGATGATGACGGGAGGCAGGCTGGCTGACCGTGAAGCGCAGCGGATGGTGAGCGAGAAGATGTCTGCCGCGATGGCGCTTTTCCCCGCAATCATGGCAGGCGGCATGGGCCAGTCGGCGGAGGAGGCCACGGGGCGCGCCATCGCGCATTACCGGGGGCCGGTACGCGCCAATCGCAGGCGATTGAGCCGGTAACGCCGCGCATTGCCGGCATTATGGGTACTGGCTTTCCGGCTGCTGGCGTTTCCACGGCCCAGCGTCCATAGCGCCCCATGGCCGATCTCTATCGCAAGAACCTCGAATCCGAACGTCGCAAGCTGTGGGGCGAGTGTCGCTTCAAGGGCTTGCCCAAGGGCACGCCGCAGCGGATGCGGATTGCCGAGATCGACCGGCTGCTGGCGGAGCACAAGGCGAAGCAGCAGCAGCCGCCGGTCGAGCGCGGGGAGGACTGACGCCCTCTAGCTGTTCCGCATATTTTCCAGTCCCTTGATCCAGCCAGGCTTCGTGCTGGGCTGGGAGGCGTTGGTCTTGACCTTTTCCCGCTTGGGTTTGCGTGCTTCGCGGCTCTTCTTCGCTTGGCCCTTGGCCATGATCGGTTCCCATCGGGGCGGAATGCCCCGCGCGCACCCTACGCCTGTCGGCTGCGAAGCGCGCATCATTTCGTCCGGGGAGCGAAATTAGCGCCCCATGTGCACCAGCATCCGGTCCAGCGCTTGCAGGAAACGCGAGCGGTCGTCCTTGCGGAACGGCGCCGGCCCGCCGCCGCTGCCGCCGAGCGGGCCGTCCATTCCGGCGCGCAGGTCGGCCATGATCGCGCGGGTGGCGACCGCGCTGCCGATGCTGGCGGCGTCGAAAGGCTTGCCGGTGTGCGCCAGCACCCTCGCGCCAACCTTTAGACAGCGGTCGGCGAGGAGGATGTCGCCGGTCACCACCAGCGTGCTTGGGGACGCGTGCGTCGCGATCCAGTCGTCCGCCGCGTCGAAGGCATCCGAAACCGTCACCCGCTTCACCCGCGCGCTCACCGGCACGCGGAACTTCTGGTTGCTGACCACGCGGACATGCGCGCCGTGCCGCTCGGCGACGCGGTAGATCTCCTCCTTCACCGGGCAGGCGTCGGCATCGACGAGGATGGTCACGGCGCTTTGAGGCGGGGCGAGGTCTGGGGCTGGTTCGGCAATCACGATGGGCTGCCCCCTTACGCCGACAGCAGCTTCTCCGCCAGCCGCTTCAGCTCCGCAGGCGTTGTGTGCCCGCGTGGCGTTGCGGATGCCAAAAATGACACCGCAGGACATATCTGATTGCGTTTTTCCCAGAATGTGCAATGACACCGCTGGACAATCTTCAAGGTTCCAGAGTGGCGCACAAATTGGTATGACAAAAGTCAGCTTATCGGCGTTACAGAAATGTTGACATTCTAGGTGACGAACGTATCACCTGACCTTTAATGCACATGTTCGGGAGAGGAGCACGATAATGAAAAAGGTGATTTTCAGTTCGATTGCCGCGCGCAAGTCCGGTTTGCTCGGAACGCTGATGGCGGGTACCGCGCTGACACTTGCCGCCCCCGCCGCGCTGGCACAGGATGCGGATCCCGACGATGACGGCGCGGTCGATGCAGTTGTCGACAACGATTTCGTGACCGAGACAGAAGACGGCGTAATCGTCGTCACAGGCATCCGTTCGGCATTGCAGAGCGCACTCAACGAAGAGCGTAATGCCGACAGCCTCGTCGAGGTCATCCAGGCGGAAGATATCGGTAAGCTGCCCGACCAGAACCTTGCCGAGGTGCTCGAGAATATTCCCGGCGTTCAGATCACCCGCCGCGCGGGCGTGGGCAGCGGGGTGCAGATCCGCGGCACAAACGACAACCGCACAGAGATCAACGGCGTGTCCACGGTTGGCTCGGGCCAGGGGCGCGGCGGCATCAATTTCGAGGATGTGAACGCCGCGATCATCGCCTCGCTCGAGGTCATCAAGGCGCCCGAGGCGCGCACGATCGAAGGCTCGGTTGGCGGCACGATCAACCTGCGCACCATCCGCCCGCTCGACATCGTCGACCGCGTCGCAACCATCCGCGTACAGGGCGAATACAGCGAATTCGCCGACAGCATTACCCCGCGCATCGCGGCGAGTTTCGGCGACAACTGGGAAACCGGCGCGGGCGAGATCGGCATCGTGCTCGCCGGCTCCTACACCGAGCAGGAAGCCGTCAGCTTCCGCCCGCGTGTCGACCGCGACGGTGGCCTTGTCGAGAACGTCAACGCCGACGTCATCCGCAATGGCGGTCTCGAAAACCAGGCGACCCGTCGCCCCGCCGCTCAGGAGTTCGATTTCCTTGGCATCCAGTTCCTCAACCAGGAAATCGAGAATTTCGAGTACGAGACGATCAATTTCGCCGGCTCTCTCGAATGGGCGCCATCGGACAATCTCAAGATCTTTTTCGACGCGTTCTACAACGATCAGGAACGGCGGCAGGACAGCAGCCGGGTGCAGGGCTCTGGCGTCAGCGCGGTGCTCAACTTTAACGTGCCCGACACGTTCGAGACGGTGAATTTCGGCTCGCTCGACGGGGTGGAGCTGGGCAGCATACAGGCGGCGCTGACCGGCACGATCCAGCCCAATCTGGGCGTCGATGATGACGATCCGAACCTGCGTTTCTCCTCTGACACCGGCGCGCGGCTGACCGAAAGCCAGCTCTACCGCCTCGGCTTCGAGTGGGAGCTGGGCCTCGTTTCGCTGTTTGTCGAGGGATCGACCTCGCGCGCGGACACGACCAACCCGAACCTCAGCACTACGCTCAACTTCATCAACCCCGTCACCCCGCTCGATGCGGGCGGCGGGAACGACAATGCGGTGCCGTTCCGTTACGATCTGACCGACGGTCTTGCGTTCGGGCTCGATTTCGATTCCCCCTTCGCCCCGACGACGGCGCAGCTGCTCGACCCGGCCAACGTGGTGCTCAACGCCATCAATATCGGTGCGGACGAGACGGAGAATTCCGAAGACGCCTTCCGCGTCGACCTGTCCTACGACACGCTAGGCCTGACCGGGTTCATGACCTCCTTCGATGCCGGCTTCCGCTACAACAACCGCAACAGCCGGTTCCAGGATATCGGATCCAACCTCAACCCGACCCGGCTCAGCGACAGCCCGCGCGGCACGGCCTTTGCCGAGCTGCTCGTGCCCGGCCCGGACAATTTCGGCGATGCTGACGGGCGCAGCCTGTTCTTCGGCGACTTCCTGCTGATCGACCCGGACCGCGCCTTCAGCGATCCGCAAGGCACGCTCGACATCCTGCAGGCCGCTTTGCTCACCGTGCCCGACATGGAGGAAATTCCGCCCATCGAGCCCAATCCGCAGGGTTTCTACGACATCACCGAGGAAACCGCGGCGATGTATGCGCAGGCCAATTTCGACTTCGGCGCGCTGCGCGGCAATGTCGGCCTGCGCTATGTCGCCTCGAATGTGGAATCGGTCGGCAACACCATCTCGAACGGTGTGGTGAACCAGGTGACCACGACCGGTGGATATGAGGAATGGCTGCCGCGCGTGAACGTGACGCTCGAAGCGCTTGAAGACCTCGTTTTCCGCGCATCCTATACCGAAGACATCAACCGGCCGGATTTCAATGCGCTGTCCACCTCGGTCGTGTTCGGCACGAGTTCGCAGGCGGCGATTCCGATTGGCAACCCGAACCTTTCGCCCGAAACCGTGCAGTCCTACGACGCATCGGCCGACTGGTATTTCGCGCCGTCCGCGCTGCTGAGCGTGGGTGTGTTCCACAAGAAGCGCACCAATCTGTTCGTCGCGCAGCTGGAAGAGGCCTTCCGTGACGGCAACGGCTTTGGCGACATCACGCCGCCATGCGAAGGCGGCGGCATCTTCAACCCCATCGCCGATCGCAACGTGTCGTCCGACGTGCCCGGAACCGGCATCTGTGTCGATATCCAGACGACCATCAACGATACCGCCAGCACCACGCAGACCGGCGTGGAAGTGACGTTCCAGTACGACCTTTCGGATTTCGAGGACACGCTGGGCTTCGCTTCGGGCTTCGGCGTGATCGCGAACTATACCTACCAGGAGTTCGGCGGGGGCGAGGCGGAGAACGAGTCCGCAACGCGCGGCACCGACGTGTTCAACGCGATCAACGGCATCTACAACGACGCCAATTTCGTGCCGGTCACGGCGGTGCAGGGCCTGCTCGACTTCTCGCCGCACGCCTACAACGTGACGCTGTTCTACGAGAAATACGGCATCTCGGCGCGCGCCCGCTACACCTGGCGCGATGCGTTCCGCACGCTCGATACGGCAGGCGGTGCCTCGCTCAACTCGACCTTCGGGTATCCGGTGGTGACTGCGGCGCGCGGCCAGCTCAACGCCAGCATTGTCTACGACATCACCGATTTCCTCAGCGTTGGGGTCGAGGGCGTCAACCTCACCAAGTCCGACATCCGCCAATACTGCGTCAACGACGACGCACTGCTCTGCTTCCAGGGGCTGCCAGACCGCAGGCTCACCTTCGGCGCAACGCTGAGCTTCTGAACGCTGTGCCCGGGCGACCGCACGCACGGTCGCCCGGCCACGCTATCCCCGGAATGGCGGCGATAGCCGTTCACGCTCAGCCAGGGCACCCACGGTTTCCCGCCGCGATCCGGCAACGTGGCGTGCTCTTTCGCTCCCGGATTCAGGTTCTTTCAAGAAGTGTCGCTGTCGCCCGTTGCTTGCAGACGAACTAGCGATAACTCCCTACTGTACGGTAGCGCACGATCACGCGCGGCTACAGGTCCGGCAACGACTGCGCGGCGAAGCCCCAGCCTGCCAGCGTCTTGCTCGAGGAACGCGATAGGAGGCGTCTGGCGTCGTCGATCGAATAGGGTTTCGCGTCGGCCATGTCGTTAAGCTCGTTCCAGCCGATGGGCACCGCAACCGGCGCGCCGCTGCGGGCGCGGGCGGAGTAAGGCAGGACGGCGGTGCTACCGCGTTGGTTGCGCAGCCAATCGATGAAGATTTTCCCCTTGCGCCTGACCTTGCTCATCGTCGCGGTGAAGCGGTCGGGCTCGGCGAGCGACAGCGCCTCGGCAAAGCGGCGGGCGAAATCCTTGTGCGCATCCCAGCTGTGCCCGGTTTCCAGCGGCACCACGACATGCACGCCCTTGCCGCCCGAGAGCATGGCAAAACTGACGAGCCCGATATCGGAAAGGCGCGCGCGGATGTCGCGGGCCGCCCGCCTCACGTCGCCGAAATCCAGCCCCTCGTCCGGGTCGAGATCGAAGATCATCCGGTCGGGCTCCTCCACATCGACGCTGCGCGACGCCCAACCGTGGAATTCGATGGTGCCCATCTGCACACATTGCAGAATGCCGCGTGCGTCCTCGATATAAAGATAGTCCTCACTGCCGCCATCCTTCTCGCGGATCGGGACGTGATGGATAGCGTCGCCGAACGCGCCGCTATCGTGCTTCTGGAAGAAGCATTTCTTCGCGCGGCCTTGCGGGCAGCGCACCAGGCTCACCGGGCGGCGCGCGGCAAAGGGCAGCATGATTGGCGCGACGGCTTCGTAATAGTCGGCAAGCGCGCCCTTGGTCTGACCGCTGTCGGGAAAGATAACCCGATCCCTGCTGGAGATTCTAACTTGGGCAGGGGTCTTTGGCGGCGGTACAGCTTTCTCGGGCGCTACCTTGGCAGCGTCCTTGTCTTCGCGCAGGCCGAGAAAGCTGCCGTGGCGGATATTCCCGTCGGCCGTGAACTCGGCAAAGGCGATTTCGGCAACCAGTTTCGGGGTCACCCAGGTTACGCCACGCGCACTCGCCGTGTCGGTTCCGACCGGGGGCGTCTTGCGCTCCAGCCGCTTCATCTTTGCCGCCAGCATATCGAGATCGTCGGCGCTGAAGCCAGTGCCGACATTACCCTTGTATATCAGCGTATCGCCCTCGTGCTGCGCCATTAGGAGCGAGGCGAAGGGGCGTCCCTTGGCGGAGGATTTTTTCCAGCCAACGATCACGAATTCCTGGCGCCGCGTGCATTTGACCTTCACCCACGCCTTGCTGCGCGCATGACGATAGACCGCGTCGATCCTTTTCGAGATGATGCCTTCCTGCCCCGCACGGCACATCGTCTCATACAGCTGCTCGCCCGCGCCGATGACATGGTCGGCGACGAAGATCGGCGGCGCGGCGGTGGCGAGCAGGGCTTCGAGCCGCTCCTTGCGCTCGATGTTCGACAGGTCTCCCAGATCGTCGCGGTCGAGTTCAACGAGGTCGAATGCGTGAAGCTCCAGCTTGTCGGCCTTGCCCTGCGACCCGTGGCCGCGCTTCAGCACTTTTTGCAGGGTGGAGAAATCGGGGTTGCCGTCGTTGTTGGTCGCGACGATTTCGCCGTCGATCAGGCAGGCGGGCAGGTCGAGCGCGGCGATGGCTTCCACCAGCGGGCCGAACTTCTCGGTCCAGTCCTTCCCGCTGCGGGTATAGACACGCACCTCGTCGCCCTTCGCGGCGATCACAGCGCGGTAACCGTCGAACTTGATCTCGTGCATCCAGTGATTGCCGGTGGGCACATCGTCGACCAGTGTGGCGAGTTGCGGCTTGCGAAATTTCGGCAGCGGCGCGGATTTGCGCGGCTTTGCCTTCTTCGCATTGCGCGCGGACGCCTTTTCCATCTGCGCGAGGAAGGCGTCGTCCTTCTTGCCCGCCAGCGGATATTCGCCCGCCTTGTCCGCCGCGATTTCCGCCATGGAGCGGCCCGTCAGCAGCGAAGTAAGCTCGCGCTCCACCAGCCCGTCGCCCGGTTCGGCATGGTCGTCCTGCAACTTACGCAGCAGCCAGTTTTCCCGCTTTTCTCCCGGCCTTTTCTTCAGCCTTATCAACAGCCATTCCCCTTGCATCCGCTCGCCTTCGAGCGTGAAGTGCAGGTGGCCTTTTTCCAGATCTTTCGCGCTCTTGCCTTCGACCGGCGCCCAGCGACCGCGATCCCACAGCATGACGGTGCCACCGCCATATTCGCCCTTCGGAATCGTGCCTTCGAACTCGGCATAGGACATTGGATGATCCTCGGTGCGCACCGCGAGGCGCTTGATATCGGGATCGGGCGAGGGACCTTTGGTTACCGCCCAGCTTTTCAGTACGCCGTCGACTTCGAGCCGCAAGTCCCAGTGCAGCCGGGTGGCGTCGTGCTTCTGCACGATGAACAAATCGCCGCTCTCGCTCGCCTGCGCCTTGCCGGACGGCTCGGGTGTCTTCTGGAAATCGCGCTTGGCGTTGTAAGTGGCGAGCGGGTCTGCCGCCTTTCTGGCGCGCGCCATGTCAGGCGGACTTCTTGCGCTTCGCCGAGGACTTCGATGGCGCTTTCTTCTCGCCGACCGATTTCTTGAGTGCCGCCATCAGGTCGATGACATTGCCGCCCGCTGCATCTGGCTCGCCCGCATCCTCGATAATCGCTGTCTTGCTTTTCGATTTTGCCTTCTTGTCGATCAGCTTGCGCAGCGCATCGACATACCGATCCTCGAACTCGCTCGCATCGAACGGCGCGCTCTTGTCCTCGATCAGCGTAGTGGCAAGGTCGAGCAATTCCTTCTTCGGCTTCGCATCGTCGATCTCGCTGAAGAACGCCTGCCCTTTGCGAACCTCATCTGCGTAACGCAGCGTTTCCAGCAGCAGGCCCTTGCCGCACGGCTTGATGGCGACGAGCTTTTCCGAACCGCGCACCGACAGCTGGCCGAGCGCCACCTTCTTCGCCTTGCGCAGTGCTTCGCGCAGCACGACGAAGGCTTCTTCGGCAAGCTCGTCCTTCGGCACGACGTAATAGGGTTTTTCGAAATAGAGCGGGTCGATCTCGCATTGCTCGACGAACTGGACCAGTTCCAGCGTCTTGCGGCTTTCGATCTTCACTGCCTCGATTTCCTCATCTTCTAGCAGAACGTACTCGCCCCTCGATATCTCGTAGCCCTTGATGATTTCGTCGCGGTCGACCGGGCCGATGCCGGGGACGACTTTCTCGTAGGAGATGCGCTTCCCGCTCGGCTCGTGGATCTGGTTGAAGCTGATCTTCGCCCCCGATTTCGATGCCGAATAGATTTCCACCGGGATCGAGACCAGGGCGAGCCTGATCTGCCCCTGCCAGTATGCGCGTGCCGCCATTTGCGAAATCCTTTCCGCCCGACTCAGCGAATGAGCGACGGATTCGTTTCGCAACAGATCTTCGGTTGCAATTCGTTCGACCGAACAGTATGCGCCAGACAATGAGGGACAAGCTTATCGCAGCGGCCATCCGGCGGTTTGGCAAATTCGGTCTCGACGGCACCGGCACGCGCGACATCGCCGCCGATGCCGGCACGACGATGAGCAACATCACTTATCACTTCGGCAGCAAGGACGGGCTCTATCGCGCTGCGGCGGAAGCCATCGTGCAGCGGTTTCGCGACGTTACGGCGGCGCAGGTTGCGGCGGTTCCGGGCGAGGGTGCTTCGCCGGACGAGCGCACCCGCTGGGTGTGTGCCATCCTGCGCAGTTTCGGCGCCTTCATGCTTAGCGACGAGGCAAAGCCACTGGCCATCTTCGTGGCCCGCGAACAGCAGGATCCCGGCAGCGTCATGCGCGAATATTTTGCCCGTGACGTGCATCCCGAGATCGACAAGATGGAAGCGCAGGTGCGCGCGCTGCGCCCAGAACTTGCGCGGGAGCAGTGCAAGGCGACCGTCTTCTTCCTTCTCTCCATGGCCATATCGCTGCGCAGTTCGCGGCTGTCGTTGTGCATCTTCATGGACGTGACCGACATCGACGAAACGCTTGGCGCGATGCTGCTCGACAGGCTCGAAGTGCAAGCGCGCGAAGTGCTGGAGGCGGGGCGATGAGGTGGCTTGCGCTCCTGCCGCTGGCGGCCCTGGCCGGATGTGTGTCGCTCGCGCCGGAGCCGGAGGTGCCCGTCGCCGCTGCCGTGCCGCCCGTCGCCTACGTCTACGCAGAAACTGTTGCGGAATATCGGCCCGAAGCGTGGTGGCAGGGGTTCGAAGATCCGGTGCTCGATACGCTGGTGGAGGATGCGCTTGCCGCCAATTTCGATATTGCCGAGTCCGCCGCGCGGGTGGCGCAGGCCAGCGCGCAGGCGCGACTGGCGCGCAGTGCGCTGCTCCCGAACGTGAATGGCGGAGCGGATGCGAGCTATTCGAACGCGCCGCTGTCAGGCAATGCCTTGGGCGGACTCGCAGGGCCGGGTAGCGGCATCGACCGCATCGAGAACGACAGCTATTCGCTCAGCCTCGGCGCGGCTTACGAGCTCGACTTGTTCGGCCGCGCGCGCAACGACCTTGGCGCGGCTCGTCGCGATGCGCTGGCAGCGGCGCAGGACTTGCGCAGCGTTCGCCTCGCCGTCGCGGCGGAAACGATCAGTGCCTATTTCGACGTGGTCGACAGCCGCCGCCGTATCGCGCTGACGCTGGCGACAGCGGAGCTGCTACAGGACCGCGCCGCGCGCACAAACGAGCGGTTCGAGCGCGGGCTGGTGGAGAGCTTCGAACTGTATCAGGTGCGACAGGACCTGCGCAGCGTGCAGTCGTCGCTTCCGCAGCTGGAAAGTGCGCTGGCTGCGCAGGAGGGGCGGCTCGCCGTCCTGCTCGGTACCTCGCGTGCCGAGGTGCTGGCGCGGATGGAAACGCGGCTTACCCCGCGCCTCGTCTTCGACCCGGTGCCGTCGGGCCTTCCGGCGGACCTGCTTGCCCAGCGGCCCGATATCGGCGCGGCATGGGCGCGATTGGAGGCATCGCGGCTAAGGATCGGCGCGCGCCGGGCGGAACGCTATCCTGCGCCCAGTCTCAATGCCTCGCTCGGCACGCAAGGTGGCACGCTGCCGGGCGCGTTCGACATCGTCAACAACTGGGCCGCCTCGCTCGCCGCCAGTATCGTCGCGCCGCTGTTCGATGGCGGAAGGACAAGCGCGAATATCGAAGTGGCACGGGCGCAATACGACGCCAATGCCGCAACCTATGCCCGCGCCGTCGTCACCGCTTATGCCGAAGTCGAAAGCGCTCTCGCCGATTACGAGGAGCAGCGCCAGCGCTATCGCCTGACCACCGCGCAACTCGCCGAAGCGCAGGGTTCGCTCGATCTCCAGCGCCGCCGTTATGCGGCGGGCGTGGGCAGCTACCTCGCCTATCTCGACGCGCTGCGAGCCGTGCAGCAGGTCGAGACCAGCCTCTCCAGCGCCGCGCGCGCTACCGCGCTTGCCCGGCTTGGCGTGCACCGCTCACTGGGCGGCGACTGGGCACCTGACATCCCCGTTACACCGGTGGCAATGCAACCGGTCGAGGAGCCGCAAGAATGAGCAAGCAAGTCAAGATCGCGCTCGGCCTGCTGGCAGGCGCCATCGCCATCGCCGCGCTGATGATCGTGCTGCGGCCCGAGCCGGAAGAGCAGGCACGGCAGGAGCGTGTGCCGCTGGTGGAGGCAGTGGCGTTTGAGCCTGCTTCCGGCCCCATACCCGTCATGGCCTCGGGCAGCGTCGAACCTCGCGAAGAGGCAGTGATCGGCGCGCAGGTCGCAGGTCGCCTCACTTATGTCCACCCTGCCTTTCGCGAAGGCGGCATCGTGCCTGCGGGCGCGGTGCTGATGCGGATCGACGGGCGCGATTTCCGCAACCAGGTGCGCGTGGCCGAAGCCGATGTCGCGGCGCAGGATGTCGCCGTCTTGCAGGCGCGCGAGGAAGCGCAGATCGCGCGCGAGGAACTGGACCGTTTCGCCGCGCGTGAGCGCGGGGCGGGTATCGGAACGGTGATCGACGGCAACGATTACGCCGCGCGTATCCTGCCGCCCGATGAACTGGCACGCCTCCAGCAGGAACAGCGCAGCACCGTCGCGACAGGCAGCCTCGCCACGCGCGAGCCGCAGCTACGCTCCGCCCGCGCGGCACGCGAGCGTGCAGCGGCGAACCTCTCGGTCGCGCAGCTGGCACTGTCGCGAACGAGCGTCGCTGCGCCATTCAGCGGGCTGGTGCAGGAGGAAAGCGTCTCGGTCGGCTCGCTGGTGCAGCCGGGGCAGGCGCTCGGCACGATGGCCGCGACCGGTGCCTTCGAAGTGCGCGTTTCGCTGACGCCGAACGAGGCGGCGCTCGTTCCCGGCCTTGTAGGCGGCGCGAGCGGCGGCATCGCGGCGAGCGTCTTCTACGATTTCGGCGGGCGGACCTGGCGCTGGGACGCAATTGTCGATCGCGCCGATGCGGGCCTCGACGCGGCGACGCGCAATGTCGAGGTGTTTCTGCGCGTGCCGAACCCGCTTACGGGCGGGCAGCTTATATCGGACGGTGACGAAGCAGTCGGTGCCGCACCGCCTCTGCTCCTCGGCGCTTTCGTGCGCACGCAGATTACCGGCACGGTGCTGGAAAGCTACGCAGCGATCCCCTCCAATGCACTGCGCCCGGGCAACGAAATCTGGATCGCGCGCGACGGCAAGCTCGCCATCGTTCCGGTCCGCGTCATCCAGCGCAGGGACGACACCGCCTATATCGCCACGCCCGAACTGGCGCGAGGCGGGCGGATCGTGACGAGCAGCCTCGGCACACCGGTCAATGGCATGGCCGTCCGCGTCGCCGGGCGACAGCCGCAGTGAGCGACACCACCGACACTGTACTGGACGACGGCCCGACCGACCGCTTCGGCCACGTCTCGGACGAGCGGGCGCGCGACCGCAAGGGTATAATCGCCTTCATGGCGCGCAACGGGGTCGCGGCGAACCTGCTGCTTTTGTTCATGGTGGTCGCAGGCATCGTCTCCTTCGGAAGGATTGTTCAGGAGGTATTTCCCGAAACCAGCCTCGACACCGTCGCCGTGACCGTCGTTTATCCCGGTGCAACGCCGGAGGAAGTCGAAGAATCGATCCTTCAGCGCGTCGAACAGGCGGTCGAGGCTGTCGAAGGCGTAAAGGAAATCACTTCGGTCGCCAGCGAGGGTTCGGGAACGGTCAATGTCGAGCTAGAACTCGGAACGAACGTGTCCGACGCGCTGGACGAGGTGAAATCCGAGGTCGACCAGATCGATACTTTCCCAGACGATGCCGAAGAGCCCGACGTGCGCGAACTCACCACGCGTCAGGTCGTCCTGCGCATCGCACTCTATGGCGATGCGTCGGAACGCAGCCTCAAGGAAACCGCCTACAACCTCGAGGACGCAATCAGCGGTCTCGACGAAGTCAGTTACGTGCAGACAAGTGCGGTACGCGATTACCAGATCTTCGCCGATGTTCCGCAGGATCGGCTGCGCGCGCTCGACCTGTCGCTGAACGATGTTGCGCGCATCGTATCGGCCAGCAGCCTCGACAGTCCGGCAGGCTCGATCGACACCGAGACGGAAGAAGTGCGCGTGCGCACAGTCGGGCAGAATTACGACCAGCAGGATTTCGAAGATGTGGTGCTCGTCTCAACCGGCAGCGGCGGCGTGCTGCGGCTGGGCGATATCGCCACGGTGCGTGACGAATTCGAAGATTTCGACCTCGTCACCAGGTTCAACGATCAGCCTGTCGCCTTCGTCGATGTCTATCGCACCAGCGACGAGCGCGTGCTCGATGTGGCAGGGGCGGTGAAAGATTTGCTGGCGGACGATTATCAACTGCCTTCCGGCATCAGCTACGCCATCTGGGACGACAATTCGGAATTGCTGGAGGACCGCCTTTCGCTGCTGTTGAAGAACGCTGCGCTCGGCCTGATCCTCGTGCTCGTTGCGCTGACGCTGTTCCTCGACCTGCGGCTGGCGGGGTGGACCGCAGTGGGCATCGGCGCGACCTTCATTGGTGCCATCTTCGTGCTGGAATTTGCAGGCTCCAGCATAAACATGTTTTCGCTGTTCGGCTTCATTCTCGCGCTGGGGCTTGTGGTGGACGATGCCGTCGTCGTTGGCGAGAACATCTATGCCGAGCGCGAGCGAGGGCGCAGCGGGCTGGGCGCGGCAATCGCCGGAGCGCAGAGGGTGCGCGTGCCGGTGATCTTTGCTGTCCTCACCACCATCACCGCCTTCCTGCCGCTGCTGGCGGTGGGCGGCGTGATCGGCAAGATCCTCGCTGATATCCCGCTCGTCGTGTTGGCGGTGCTGAGCCTGTCTCTGATCGAGGCGCTGCTCGTCCTGCCGTATCACCTGTCGCACCTGCCGCCTGCCGGACACGAGCCGGGCAATCGTGTCACGCGCTTCTTCGAAAGGATGCAGAAGGCGGTTGACCAGCGGCTGAAAAGCTTTGTCGATGGGCCGTTGGAACGCGCGCTGCGTTACAGCGTCGCGTTTCCCTACGTGATCCTCGCCGGAGCAGTGGCGCTGCTGATCGTCTTCTTCGCCATGATCCCGGGTGGGCTTATCAAGGCGAGCTTCTTCCCCGAGATCGAAGCCGATCTCGTCACAGCTTCGCTTGAAATGCCGGCGGGCACCACGATCGAGCGGACCGAGGCCGTCGTGGAGCGCATCGAGTCGGCGGGACAGCGCGCTCTCGAGCGGCTGCGCGAAGGGGACGAAAGCTTTCTGGAGGCGACCTACACCACGGTGGGGCTGCGCGCCGTGCAGGGCGGGTCGAATGGCCTCCAACAGACCTTCCGCCCGAACCTTGCCGACATCCGCCTCTCCCTCGTCCCGTCGAGCGAGCGGGAAGTGACGGCGACGGCGCTGGAAGAGGCGTGGCGCGACGAACTGGGCGACGTGCCGGAAGCCAAATCGCTGACGATCAGCTCTTCCCTGCTCTCGGTCGGCGCTCCGGTCGATGTCGAAATCTCGCATCCCGACGATGCCGTCCTTCGCACCGCCCGCGACCGGATCATGGACGGCCTTCGCACGATCAACGGCGTCTACGACATCCAGAGCGATCAGGATGCTGGCCTGCGCGAAATCGAATTGCGGCTGAAACCGGAGGCTCGCTCTCTCGGCATCACGTTGCAGGACGTGGCGGGCCAGGTGCGGGCTGCCTTTTTCGGCGCCGAGGCCGTGCGGGTACAGCGGGGGCAGGAAGACGTGCGCGTCTATGTCCGCCTGCCGGAAGAAGAGCGCGATTCCATTGCCGATGTCGAAAATTTCCGCATTCGCACGCCGGGCGGTTTCACCGCGGTCGGCGCGGTGGCAGATGCGAGCTTCACGCAGGCGCCCACCACCATCCGCCGACAGGACGGTCGCCGCATCGTTACCATTACCGCCGATATCGATGACGACGTGATAACCGGACAGGAAGCGACGCAATTAGTGCAGAACGATATCCTGCCTGAGATCGAGGCCGACTACCCGGAGCTTCGCGCATCTTTCGGCGGGGAGCAGGCCGAACAGCAGGAAAGCTTCGGTGCGCTGGCCGGGGCATTCGGGCTGGCGCTGATCGTCATCTATGCCCTGCTGGCGATCCCGTTCAAATCTTACACCCAGCCAATTATCATCATGCTGGCCATTCCCTTCGGCATGGTGGGCGCATTGTTCGCTCACCTTTTGCTGGGCATTCCCATCGGCATCCTGTCGATGTTCGGCATCGTCGCGCTATCGGGCGTCATCATCAACGGTTCGCTGGTTCTGATCGATTTTCTGAACGAGAACCTCGAACAGGGCATGGCCCCGGCAGACGCCATGGTGGAAGCGGCGAAGACGCGCTTTCGCCCCATCATGCTGACCGCAGTCACCACCTTTCTGGGCGTCGCTCCCATCACTTTCGAAACGAGCCTGCAGGCGCAGTTCCTCATCCCGATGTCGGCCAGCCTTGGCTTCGGCGTGCTGATCGGAACCGGCCTGCTGATGCTCGTCATCCCGGCACTCGCGATGATCCATATGCGCGGCAAGAAGCGTGTCGCGGGCTGGCTGGGCCGCGAGGATCCCTATCCGGAAATGTCGCTTGCTCTCTGACTATTCCCCACCGCTTGACAGCAGGCGGAAGCCCCACGCGGGCAGGGCGACGGTGTCGCCCGCTGCCAGCGTTACGGCGTCGCCGCGAAACTCCGTATAGTTGCCAGCTGCCAGCCCGTCAGCCAGCGTCGCCTCGACGGGTTTGTCGGACATGTTGAACAGGCCGACGACCTTGTTGCCGTCCTGTTGCCGCACGAAGGCGAACATCTGTTCGGGCGCTGAATTGGCGACCTGGTGCATCCGCGCGCCCCATTCGCCGTTATGCAGCGCCGGATTGTCGGTGCGGAAGGCGATCAGGTCGCGCAGCAGCTCGCCATACGTGCAGTCGGGGTTCTGGCCCCATTCGATCGGATCGCGCTCGAAGAATTCGAGCCGCTTGGCATTGCATGCCTCCATTCCGTTATGGATCAACGGCAGCCCTTCGCCGGCGAAGCTCAGCGCGGTCATCGCCTCCAGCGCCGCGCCGTAATTCTCCTCCATCGTGCCTTCCCACGCATTGCTGTCGTGGTTCTCGATATAAGTCATGCGCATCGCTTTGCGCGGCCACAGGCTCTCGTTTTCGGCATAGTAGCCGAAGAAGCTCATCGCGTTGCCATCGCCATGCGCGACATTCTTTGACGTGTTGTGCCAGTCCCACGCATAGGTCGCGTCGAAGCTGGCGCGGTGATAGCTTGTCTGCTGCACCTCGCCGAGCATGAAGACCGGGCGAATTGCATCCAGCCGGGCGCGCATCGTTTCCCAGAAATCGACCGGGACATAGCCCGCCACATCGGCGCGGTATCCGTCCACGCCGAATTCGCGCACCCAGTATTCCATCGCCTCGCCGAGATGCTGGCGCACGCCCGGCTGCGACCAGTCGAGGTCGATGATGTCGGACCAGTCCCACCACGGGGTCGGCCGGAAATCGCCGTCCCAGGTCTTCTCGTACCAGTCGGGGTGCTCACTCGCGAGCGCATTGTCCCATGCGGTGTGGTTGGCAACGAGATCGAGAATGACGTGAAAGCCCTGGGCATGCGCGGCATCGACGAAGCTGCGGAATGTCTCCTTCGTGCCGAATTCCGGGTTCACGGCGTAATAGTCCTGCACCGAATAGGGGCTACCCAGCGCGCCCTTGCGATTGACATCGCCGATAGGATGGATCGGCATGAGCCAGAGGATGTCGACACCCAGTTCCCTGAGGCGCGGCAGCTCCCGCTCGGCGGCGGCAAAGGTGCCTTCGGGCGTGAAATGGCGAGTGTTGATCTGGTAAAGTACGGCATCCCGGCTCCATTCCGGATGTTCGATCTGGACGAAAGCCTGCGGTTGCCACGGATTGTCCTGCGCGGCGGCTGGCGCGACCAGCAGGCTGGCGGCGATGGCGGTGAGCGCGAGGTTACGCATTGGCGGTCTCCGTGGTTTCACCCGGCACCCTCACGCGCAGCATCGCGAAGGCAGCGAGGGTCCAGGCGGCGGCGGCGAACAGCATCGTCCAGATGGGATCGTTCGGGAACAGCGCATTCATCACGCTGCCCATTACTGTTGCCACCAGCAGCTGCGGCACGACGATGAAGATGTTGAACAGGCCCATGAAGATGCCGAGTTTCTTCTGCGGCAGGCTGCTTGCGAGGATGGCGTAGGGCATAGCGAGGATGCTGGCCCAGGCGATGCCTTTCAATATCTCGCACACGATGAGCAGGTTCGGGTCGCGCAGCACGAAATAGCCGAGGAAACCTGCCGCACCCAGCAGCAGGCAGACCATATGTGTCTTCGCCTTGCCCAGTCGTCTGGCCATGGCAGGTAGCAGCAACAGGGCTGCAACGGCTGCGACTGCGTTCTGCACCGTGTAGATGAGGTTCCACCACTTGGCCCCTTCGTTATAGGCGGCGGTGGTGGGATCGGCGCTGCCGTAGAAATATTGCGACACGATCGGGCCGGAATAGATCCACATGATGAAAAGCGCGGACCAGCTGAAGAACTGCACCAGCGCGAGGCGTTTCATCGTGTCCGGCATACCGGAAAAATCGCCCACGATGCTAGAGAGCATATTGGCAGATTTGCCCTGCTTCGCCATCGAGATGCCGAGCGCGGATAGCACGCCATAAGTCGCAAGCAGGCCCCCCAACAGGTATATTTCCTTTTCGAGGCCGAGCGGCTCGACGATCAGCGCGACGACCACGCCCGCCGCGATCCACGCGACAGGACCGGTGTAGGATTTCGTCGCCAGCGCATCGACGCCCGCCGCTTGCTCGACCTCGCAATCCGCTTCGAATGCGGCCATTTGCTCTGGCGAATATTCCTTCGTGCTCCACACCGTCCAGCCGATGGCGCAGAACAGCGCGACCGCACCGGCCCAGAAGCTCCAGCGCACGGTGGCGGGTATCTCGCCCGCTGCCGCGACATTGCTGACCCCGAACTGTTCCAGCAGCCACGGGAAGATTGCTGCCACCACTGCGCCCGCCCCGATGAAGGCGGTCTGCACGGCGTATCCTGTTGCGTGCTGCGACTTGTCGAGCATGTCGCCGACAAAGGCGCGGAACGGCTCCATCGCGATGTTCAGGCTGGCATCGAGCACCCACAGCAACGCGGCGGCGAACAGCAGCGGTGCGCCGAATTGCGGGGCGAGCGGCATGAGGATGAGACTGATCGCGGCGAGCAGCGCCCCGGTCATGAAATAGGGGCGGCGACGGCCGAAGCGGTTCCATGTCCGGTCGGACAGGTGGCCGATGATCGGCTGCACGATCAGCCCCGTCAACGGCGCGGCGACCCACAGCGCGGGCAGGTCGTCCATGCTCGCGCCAAGCGTCTGGAAAATGCGGCTCATATTGCTGTTCTGCAACACGAAGCCGATCTGGATGCCAAAGAAACCGAAGCTGATATTGGCGAGCCCGCCTGCGCCCATACGGGGCTTTCGGGCGCGGCTCGTGGTAGTGCTCGTCGTCGCTGCCGCCGCCTCGGGTGCGCCGTGAACCGATGCCATTGGCAAATCCTCTGTCCCTTGTGGACGGATGCATCTGCGGCATCTCGTCCTGTCATCCGCCGTGGCTGGCATGCGGCCTGCCGGGCGGCAATATGTATACGAATACGTTGGCGGTTTCAGCCCGCCGTGCTGGCGCGCTCGATCAGCGTTGCAGGCAGGCGGTTGCCCGGCTTGTCGCTTCCCTCGACATCCGCGAGCAGCGTCTCGACCAGCCGTTCCCCCGCGCCGCGAATGTCCTGGCTTATAGTGGTGAGCGGAGGGTTGGTGAGGCTGGCGGCGGGAATGTCGTCGAAGCCGACAACCGCCACGTCACCCGGCACTGTCCGGCCCGCTTCCGCAAGAGCGCGCATCGCGCCAATGGCGATGAGGTCGCTCGCGGCGAATATCGCATCGAACGGCTTTTTCGAGGCAATCAGGCGGCTGGCCGCACGATAGCCCGCATCCTGCGTAGTGATGGCGTCGAATTGCAGGTCGAGGTCCGGCTCGATACCATCTTCCACCTGCGCGGCATACAGGCCCTGAAAGCGGCTTTCGAATTCGGGATAATGCTCGTCGGCATGGCCGAGAAAGGCGATGCGCTCCCGCCCGCGGGCGAGAAGGTGCTGCCCGGCCTGCCGCCCCGCATCGAAATTGTCTGAGCCGACCGTCGTCCCGCTCATATCGCTCGATACCGAACCCCAGCGGGCGAAGTGCGTGCCCTGCGCCTGCAACTGCTCCAGCCGTTTGCGATAAAGTGTGAAGTCGCCGTATCCCAGGAGGATCAGCCCGTCAGCGCGATGGCTGTCCTGGTATTGCATGTGCCAGTCATCTTCCATCCGCTGGAAGGAAATCAGCAGGTCCAGCCCGCGATTGGCGCAGGCCCGCGTGATCGAGCCGAGCATGCCGAGGAAGAACGGGTTGATCATGCTGTCGTCCGCCGTCTCGTCCTCGAAGAACAGCAGCGCGATGGTGTTGGAGCGTTGCGAGCGCAGCGAACTTGCATTCTTGTCGACCGTGTAATTCAGGTCGCGCGCAATGCCTTCGATCTTCTTTCGCGTCGCCTCGCTCACCGCCTTGTCGCCGCGCAGGGCACGGCTGACGGTGGGCTGCGAAACGCCCGCGAGATAGGCGATGTCGAAACTGGTCGACCGACCAGTCGGAGCGCGTCCCATGGAACCTCCTGCGGGCGTCTCCCTTTCGCCCGTATTCCGAAGGATTACGCGGTGGAGCCATGCTTTGCAAACCGGTCCGAAAGGCGGGCGGGGGCTGTAACAATTCCGCAACAGCGCCCCCCGGCGCATAGATTGCGTATACGTATGCTGTCTTCCGCTCGCCCCCCCGACGCGGGATATGGCTAGTCACAGTTGCAGCGATGCATGGCGTCGACTGCATGGGATTTTGATAGAGGATTAGCCGGTTACGGGTGCGAGACGCCCGCCCGGCGCTTGACGGGGACGACAATGAAATTCCGCAACATGCTTCGCACCGGCGCCAGCACCACCGCTTTCGCCATTGCCACCCTGACGCTGCCGGGTGTCGCCATGGCGCAGGACACCGACGAGGATTCGCAGGCCAACCCGGTCGATCCCGAGGATGATCCCGATGCGATCATCGTCACCGGCTTTCGCGCGGCGCTGGATAATGCAGTTGCCGAAAAGCGCGATACCGACCTGATCCTGGAATCGGTGTCCGCCGAGGATATTGGTCGCCTGCCCGACGCCTCGATCGGCGAAAGCATTGCCCGCCTGCCCGGCGTGACCTCGCAACGCCTGAACGGGCGCGCGAACGTCATCTCGATCCGCGGTTTCGGCCCCGACTTCTCGCAGACGCTGCTTAACGGGCGCGAGCAGACCTCGACGGGAGACAGCCGGGCGGTCGAATTCGACCAGTATCCGTCCGAAGTCGTCAACCAGGTCGTCGTCTACAAGACACCGAGCGCCAGCCTCGTCGGCCAGGGCCTCGTCGGCACGATCGACATCCGCACGATCCGCCCGCTCGAAGCGCGTGAGAGCGTGCTCGCCATCGGTGGCCGCGTCTCCTACGCCGATCTCGGCGCGTTGAATGCCGGGTCAGACGATATCGGATATCGCGCCAACGCCACCTTCGTGGACCAGTTCGCCGACGACACCATAGGCGTCGCGCTGTCCGCTGCCTACACCAACGAACCGTACCAGCTGCAGGAATTCAACGCCTGGGGCTATGCCGGCGGTGGCACGGAAGACAGCCCGTTCGTCATCGGCGGGAACAAGAGCTTCGTCACCTCGACCAGCCTCGAGCGGATCGGTTTCAACGGCACCTTCCAGGCCGAACTCTCGCCCGCGCTGATGCTGACGGTGGACGGCTTCTATTCGAATTTTGATGACGACCAGTCCAAGCGCGGCATCGAGCTGCCGCTTGGTTTCGGCGCTTTCGGAACGACTTTCGATCCCTCGACTGCCACCACCATCGAAACGCCCACCGGCACCTTTGCGCAGTCGGGTACGTTCGAGAACGTAGAAGGCGTCGTGCGCAACGACATCTTCCAGCGCGAGGCGGACCTGTATTCGGGCGGCGTCAACCTGACTTACGAGAACGAGGCATTCACCGCCTTCGTCGATGTCGGTTATTCGCGCACCGACCGCAACGAGCTTAGTATCGAAAGCTATTCGGGCACGGGCTACAATGCAGGCGTGGGCGCTACCGACACGATCGGCTTCACCTCTGGCGTCGAGGGCACGCAGTTTTCGCCTTCGCTGGACTATTCGGACCCGAACCTGATCGTCCTGACCGACCCGCTCGGCTGGGGCGGCGACCGGGTGCAGGCCGGTTATTACAACAACCGCATCATCGAAGACGAGCTGATGCAGTATCGCGCAGGCATCTCCCGCGAGTTCCAGAGCTGGCTGTCCGCTGTGCATGTCGGCGCGAGCTACACCGATCGCAGCAAGAGCCTGGTGCCGGACGAGTTCTTCGTCGTGCCCGCAAACGGCGCGACCGAAGTACCGATCCCGTCCGAATTCCTCCTGGAATCGACCGATCTCGGCTATCTCGGCCTCGGCCCTATCGTGAGCTACGACGCGCGCGACGTGATCGATGCGGGCTTCCTCGAGCTGCAGGTCAACCCGTCGAACGACATCCCGGCCAAGGCCTACAATATCGAAGAAAAGCTGATTACAGGCTATGTCCAGCTCGATCTGGAGCAGGACATCAGCAATGCGGTGCTCACCGGCAATATCGGCGTGCAGGCGATCCATACGGACCAGAACTCTACCGGCGTCGCCTTTGCCGCCGGTGAGCGGGTCGATGTTTCGCTGGGCGACGATTACTGGGACGTGCTGCCGAGCATGAACCTGTCGCTGCGCTTCGACACCGACTGGGTGGTGCGCCTGTCGGCCTCGCGCCAGATCCAGCGCCCGCGCCTCGATTCGCTGCGCTCGGCCATCGGTTACGGCATCAACAACAATGTCGCCGACAGCCCGACGGGCGAAGCGCCCTTCATCAGCGGCGGCGGCGGCAACCCGCGCCTGCGGCCGTATCGCGCCAATGCAATGGACTTCAACCTGGAGAAGTATTTCGCAGGCGGTTCGGGCGTCGTCGCGCTGCAGCTCTATTACAAGGACATCGTCAACTACATTTCCGGTTCGCGCACGGTGTTCGACTACACCGGCTTCCCGATCCCCGAAGGACAGGATGTCGCGACCCTGATCGGAACGCTCGATTCCGATGTGAATACGGGCGGCGGCGATTTCTACGGCGGCGAACTGTCGGCAACGATTCCATTCGACATATTCGTGGGCGCGCTGGACGGCTTCGGCTTCACCGGCGGTCTCGGTTATACCGAAACGAAGATCGAGAATGCGAGCGGCGATGTTGACCGCATTCCAGGCTATTCGAAGTGGGTGGCCAACGGCACGCTGTATTACGAACAGGGCGGCTTCAACGCGCGTACCAGCGTGCGCTATCGCAGCACCTTCCTCGGCGACTTTACCGGCTTCGGCGGCTCGCCGACGCGCCGTACCGCGCGTGATGAACTGATCGTCGATGCGCAGATCGGCTACGATTTCGGCGGTTCGCTCGAAGGCCTGTCGCTGTACCTTAACGGTTCGAACCTGACGGACGAGCCCTTCGTGTCGCAAGCGACCGAGGACAATGATTTCCTCGTGATAGACTACCAGACCTATGGACGCCGTTTCCAGCTCGGGGCCACCTACCGGTTCTGAGGGTCGCGCGCCGGCGGGAGGGCTCCCTCCCTTGTCCTCCCGCCGGCATTTCTTTCCCCGCCAAGGCCGCTAAGGCACTGGCAGAGCGGGAAACGATGATGACGGAGAAGGACAGGTTCACTTATGTGATCGCCGGCGGCGGGACCGCGGGTTGGATGATGGCGGCAGCACTCGCCCGCTTCGCCCCTCCCTCGGTTCGCACGGTGCTGGTCGAAAGCGACGCCATCGGCACGGTCGGTGTCGGCGAGGCGACGATCCCGCAGATCCATCTCTGGCATCAGGCGCTTGGGATCGACGAGCGCGAGTTCATGCGCGCCACCAAGGCGAGCTTCAAGCTCGGCATCGCATTCGACGGATGGACGCAAGAGGGCGAGAGCTACATGCACGCCTTCGGTCCCGCCGGGCGGAGTCTCGGCCTGCTGCCGTTCCATCAGTACTGGCTGCGCGGACGCAAGGCGGGCGTGGCCAAGCCGATCGCGCATTACTCGCTAAACGAGTTGGCGGCGCGAAACCTGCGCATGGCGCAGGTGGAGGGCGGGGCGATGCCCTATGCCTTTCACTTCGACGCGACGCTGTATGCCGGTTTCCTGCGCGCTTTCGCCGAGAAGCGCGGCGTCACGCGCGTCGAGGGCACGATCGGCGATGTCGAGCAGGACGGCGAGAGCGGTGATGTCGCGGCGCTGGTGATGGAAGGCGGAGAGCGGATCGCGGGCGATTTCTTCATCGACTGCACCGGCTTTCGCGCGCTGCTGATCGAGCAGGCGCTGGGCACGGGCTTCGACGACTGGAGCCAATACCTCCCCTGCGACCGTGCCCTCGCCGTCGCCTGCGCGGGCGGCGGGGACTTCACGCCCTACACGCGCGCCACCGCGCGCACAGCAGGCTGGCAATGGCGCATCCCGCTACAGCACCGCATCGGCAACGGCATGGTCTATGCGAGCGCGCATATGTCTCACGAAGAGGCCGCCGACATCCTGCTCGCCAATCTCGATGGGGAGCCGCAGGGCGATCCGCGCCCGATCCGCTTCACCACAGGCAAGCGACGCGCGCACTGGGCCCGCAACTGCCTCGCGCTGGGTTTGGCGGCAGGGTTCATGGAGCCGCTGGAATCGACGAGCATCCACCTCGTGCAAAGCGCCATCAGCCGCTTCCTATCCGTGCTTCCCACGGGCCGGGGCAAGGCGGCGACGGTGGACTGGTTCAACGCGCAAGCCGATTTCGAGTGGGAGCGCATTCGCGACTTCCTCGTCCTGCACTACACCGCCAATGCGCGTGAGGGGGAGCCATTCTGGGACGCCGTCCGCACGATGGCGCTGCCCGATACGCTGGAGGCGAAGGTCGCTCAATGGCGCGCGAACGGCCATATCCACCGCGAGCATGAAGAGCTCTTCACCGAAGTCGCCTGGTTCCAGGTGCTCGCCGGGCAAGGCGTCGACACAAGCGGTTGGAACCCGATGGCCGATTTAATGAGTGACGACGAACTCGCCCGGTTCCTCACAGATACCGAGACCGCGCTCAAAAGGCAGGCGCAGCCCATGCC
>JBARVT010000109.1:0-19960 GCA_049646405.1 Alteraurantiacibacter sp. | reverse complement strand
CACCTTACCGAACTGACCGCCATCGAGCCTGAGCAAGGCGAGGAAGAGCAGCTCGCCGGTGCGCGGTCCGACATGCAGAAGGGGGAAAAGCTGGCGGGCGATCTCGAGGAATTGCGGCTGGTGTGGGACGGCTCCGACGCCCCGCTCGCGCGTCTGCGCGCTGCAGCCCGCAAGCTGGACCGGATCGCACCCGAACACGCGCTGCTGGCCGAGGCGCTGGCCGCGCTCGACCGCGCGGTGATCGAGGCGGGAGAGGCGGAGGAAAAGCTGGAAGCGGCGGCCGAGGCGCTGGTGCACGAACCCCACGAGCTCGACCGGATCGAGACGCGGCTCTTCGAGCTGCGCGCACTCGCCCGCAAGCATTCGGTGCAGGTGGACGACTTGCCCGAGGTGATGCGCGGTTTGCGGGCAAAGCTCGATGCCATCGAGCAAGGCGATGCCAACCTCGCTGATCTGGAGAAAGCCGAGGCGGCTGCGGGCGAGGCCTATCGCAAGGCGGCAGAAACGCTGCATGACGCGCGTGAAAAGGCTGGCGTGAAGCTGGACAAGGCAGTTGCGGGCGAACTTGCGCCGTTGAAGCTGGACGCGGCGCGTTTCCGCGCCGCCGTCACCGTGCTGCCAGAGGATCGCTGGGGCGCGAGCGGCATGGACGTGGTCGAATTCCTCATCGCCACCAATCCCGGCGCCGACTTCGCGCCTCTCGCCAAGATCGCGAGCGGTGGTGAACTCTCCCGATTCATTCTCGCGCTGAAAGTCGCGCTGGCGGAGCAGGGCGGCGCGGCGACGGTGATTTTCGACGAGATAGACCGCGGCGTGGGCGGCGCGGTGGCGTCTGCGATCGGCGAGCGTCTGGCAAGGCTGGCCGATGGCGGGCAGTTGCTGGCCGTTACCCACTCCCCGCAAGTCGCCGCAAGGGGCGGGACACACTACCTGATCGCGAAATCCTCTACGGGGACGGTGACGAAGACCTCCGTCGCGCGGCTCGATGCCGGGGGGAGGCAGGAAGAAATCGCGCGTATGCTAAGCGGGGCGGAGGTGACGCCCGAAGCGCGCGCGCAGGCGGACCGATTGCTGGAGGGGGTGTGATCGCGTTCGGTTATTCACGCCTCAACATCAAGTTGGGATCGGGTTGGCTTTGCCCAAGCTGCGGCTACGAAGGGTCGTTTCAAACACCCGCCTTTGACGCAGTTGGTCCGCTGATCGGTAGCGGTATCTGTGTCTGTTGCGGGTACGAACCCGGTTTCGACGATGTACAAGCCGCGTCGGGCGTCGATCAATCCGCACCGGTCGACGCCTTGCGAGTATATTCGGAAGAATGGAGAACGGGCGGTATGCTCTGGCGTGGTTCAATCAGGCGTATGCCGGCGAATTGGGACAAGCAGGCGCAATTGGATCGCTGGGAAAGATTCTGCCGCCCGGTGCTCGAAGCATGAGGGGCGCCGTTTTTCTGCCCATGATTGCGGCCTCGCTCGCGCTTTCGGCCTGCACCCTCCCGCTAAACCATCGCGCCGCGCAAAATCCGCTCACCCTCGCCGCAGACCGCGACACGCCGCTCCTTGCCCTGCTTGAATACCGCGCCGAGCGCGAACTCGCGGACAACTCCGTGAAGCCCCGAACCACATGCCTCGCCCAGGGCCGCGACGGCGATCTTCGTCCGCTCCCTGCTGGGGCCGAGCGCCGCCTCATCCTGCGCCTTGAAAGCGTTGCGCCCTTCGACCGGTGCCAGCTTTCGGATGAGACGCATGTCGATGCCATCACCGGCAAGGCGGCAATCGATGTCACAGCGTGGGACCTTACTTGCGAGGGCGATACCTGCACAGCATCCGCCGGAATCCAGCGCGGGCCGCGGCTGATTTCGGGCAGCGATTACGATCTGCATTTCGATGGATACTGGCGCATCACCCTGCGCGATCTTGGAATTGTCGTGACATGAGCAAGCCCACCGAAGCCGAAGCCGCCAATGAGCTGATGCGGCTGGCGAAGCAGATCGCCAGGCACAACCGGCTCTACCACGCCGATGACGCGCCCGAAATTTCGGACGCGGAATACGACGCGCTGGTGCGGCGCAATGCCGAGCTGGAGGCGCAATTCCCGCATCTCATTCGCGCCGATTCGCCGTCGCAGGATGTCGGACACGTAGTCGCCGCCTCGCCGCTGTCCAAGGTGACGCACGAGATGCGGATGCTGAGCCTCGACAACGCCTTTGCCGACGATGAGGTGCGCGAATTCGTCGCGCGGGTGCGGCGGTTCCTGTCGCTGGACGAGGATGCGCCGCTCGCCTTCACGGCGGAGGACAAGATCGACGGCCTGTCCTGCTCGCTGCGCTACGAGAAGGGCGAACTCGTGCTCGCTGCTACCCGCGGCGACGGCAGCGTTGGCGAGAACGTCACGCCCAATGTCGCGCACATCGCCGGCATTCCGCAGCGCCTGCCGGGCGGTGTGCCGGACGTGTTCGAGATGCGTGGCGAGGTTTATATGGCGAAGGCCGACTTCGCTGCGCTCAACGCTGCGCAGGAGGAGGCGGGCGGCAAGCTGTTCGCCAATCCGCGCAATGCGGCGGCGGGGTCATTACGGCAGAAGGATGCGAGCGTGACCGCGGCTCGGCCGCTACGCTTCTGGGCACATGGCTGGGGCGCGGCGAGTGCGGTACCGGGCGAGACCCAGGAGGAGGTGGTGTGCGCGATCGCAGGTTGGGGCGTGCCGGTCAGCCCCCTATTTATACGTGTCGAAAGCGTCGAGAGCATGCTCGCGCATTACGCGAAGATCTCCACAGAACGTGCTGATCTACCTTACGAAATAGACGGTGTCGTCTACAAGGTCGACCGGCTCGATTACCAGCAGCGGCTTGGCTTCGTCGCCAAAGCTCCGCGCTGGGCGCTGGCGCACAAATTTCCCGCCGAGCGCGCCGAGACGACGTTGGAGAGCATCGACATCCAGGTCGGGCGGACCGGCAAGCTGACTCCGGTCGGGCGGCTGGCGTCGGTGCTGGTCGGCGGGGTGACCGTCACCAATGTCACGCTGCATAATCGCGACGAGATCGCGCGGCTCGGTGTCAGGCCGGGCGACCGCGTGACGATCCAGCGCGCCGGAGATGTCATCCCCCAGTTGGTTGAGAACCAGACGCGCGACGAAAAGCGTTCGGCCTTCGACTTTCCCGACCATTGCCCCGAATGCGGCAGCGAGGCCGTCAGCGAGGAAGGCGAGGTCGACGTGCGCTGCACAGGCGGTCTCATCTGTCCGGCGCAACGAACTGAAAGGCTGAAACATTTCGTCAGCCGCGCCGCGCTCGATATCGAGGGGCTGGGCGAGAAGACTATTGACCAGTTCTTCGCGCTGGGCTGGCTCGAAAGTCCCGCCGATATCTTTCGGCTGAAGGAGCGCGACATAATCGCGCTTGACGGGTGGAAGGAAAAGTCGGTCGAAAACCTTCTCGCCAGTATCGAGGCAAAGCGCCAACCCGATGCTGCGCGCCTGCTGTTTGGTCTCGGTATTCGCCATGTCGGCGCGGTGACTGCGCGCGACCTTCTCAAGCATTTCCACACGCTTCCGGCGCTGCGCGACATGGCGGAGAAAGCGCGCGGCGGGGATGAAGAAGCGGCAGCCGAACTCACCTCCCTCGACGGAATCGGCCCACCGGTGGCCGAGGCGCTCGGCGATTTTTTTCACGAGGAGCAAAACATCTCCGTGTGGGACGAGCTGCTCAGCGAGGTTTCGCCGCCCGACTATGTCGTCGCGACAGTCGACAGTCCCGTCGCAGGGAAGACGGTGGTATTCACCGGCAAGCTCGAAACCATGAGCCGCGACGAAGCCAAGGCGCAGGCCGAGCGGCTTGGCGCCAAGGCCAGCGGCAGCGTCAGCGCGAAGACCGACCTGCTCGTCGCCGGGCCGGGCGCGGGTAGCAAGCTCAAGAAGGCGGAGGAGTTGGGCATCGAGGTTCTGGACGAAGCGGGCTGGGCGGCCATCGTGGAGGCGGGGGGATGAAGGGCGACAAGCTGGCTCTCGGCCTCGCCGTGGGCGTCGCACTCGGCGTGGCGATGGGGATATCGGTGTCGGTCTCGCGCTCGGCGTAGCGTTCGGGGCCGCGTTCAGCGCCGCCGACCGCAAGGGCCGCGACGAGAAAGACGACGAACCGCCCGCCGACTGACTTTTTCGCGCGCTCCTGTCGAAACCGGCTTGCCGGCAGGTGGAGCGCGTGCGGTGCAAGGCAGGACAGGCGGCGGTGACGATGGCAAAGGCCGATATCCTGCACCCGCCGAATCCGATCCCGGACGAGCGTCTGTGCTTGTCGTTCATAAGCCGCCACCCGACGCTGGCGGCCGAGGCTCGCGTTGTGCCGTCACTGAAGGTCGTGTGCGGGATGCCGCTTGAGACCGCCGTCCGCGCCTCTGCCGTGCAGGCGGCGACAATGTAGCAGCGCATCACCCGCGCCAAGCCAAAGGTGCGTGAGGCCGGCATTCCGTTCGAGCTGCCCGAGCGACGTGCCTGGCCCGAGCGTATCGGCCCGGTGCTGGGCGCATTAAAAGTCGGTACTTGGGCCGCGTATTCGAACGCGGGGGCCCAACCGGCGAACGATTTCGCCAGAGTGCCGTGATGCGTCCCGAACCGGTGACGGCCATCAACCAAGCGGTGACGTTGGCCGAGGTCAAGGGTTTGGCATCAGGTCTCGCAACGCCCGACGAAATCGATACTTTGCGACTCGCCGATCACGGTCCGTTGCATATCGCGCGCGCCGCCCTGATCGAGCGCGGAGGGCGCTTCCCTGTGGCGTCTATCGGAAGGCACTAGGTTGCAAGCCGCCGCCTGCAGAGAAACGCTATCTCGAATACTGCCTTGTGCCCAGGCACGACCGATCGCGTCGTCAACGCCGCGCCTGCCTAGTCGTTCGGCATCAGATGCACTTCGCGTACGCAGCTCGTTTCGGGCTGTTCGAGCGCGAAGACGACTGCGTCGGCGATGTCGGCTGGTTGCAGCTTCGTCGGCTTAGCCTTGTCGAAGAAATCGGTGTTGACCATCCCGGGCGAAATGACAGTGCAGCGGCCCTGCCATTCGCGCATTTCCTCGGCGAGGTTGCCGGCAAAGCCGTGGACGAACCACTTGGTCGCCGAGTAGATCGAGCCCTTCATGTGATCGCGCCCAGCTTTGGAGCCGGTAACGATGAAATGCCCCTTCGTCTTGCGCAGTTCGGGCAGCGTGGCGTGGGCGGTATAAAGCACGGCGAGGATGTTGAGGTGGATCATATCGTGCCATTCCTCGGGGTCGCCGTTCTCGACACCGGGATTATCGACGCCTTTCCCTGCATTGGCGAACACGCCGTCAAGGCTGCCAAACTTCGCGACGGTCTTCTGCACCGCGTCCTGGAGGTCTTCGCGCTCGCAGACATCGCAAGGCAGGGGCATAGCGGCATCCCCGATTTCGTCGGCGATGGCGCGTAGCTTGTCGGCAGAGCGAGCGAGCAGGGCGACGTTCCATCCGGCTTTGGCGGTCGCATGGGCGGTGGCTTCCCCGATGCCGCTGGAGGCGCCGGTGATGAGGAGGGTCCTTGTCATGGATAGTCTCTTGGGTTTGCGAATGGAGGTTACCTGACCAATGGCTTGCAAACCCGCATAGTTCCGCGCTTTCCGGTCAATCGGGCGCAAGTTCCGGCGACCTGTTTTCCGGCACCGGCACCCACTTCATCACACCGCCCGCCAGCGGAGTCCACAGGCCCATCGGCACGCCCGCATCGGCCAGTCGCGCGCCAACCCAAGTGTTGCAGGTGTTGCCCAAAGTATAGCGGCCCGTCGCCTCGTAATAGGCATCGTCGGGGAAGGTGCCGCGCAGTGTTTTGCGATGCGCCGGATGGCTTCGCGGCAGGTGCGTCTCGATCGAAGCTACCAGTCTGGCGTATTGCTTGTCGGTGAGCGTGAGCGGGCGGTAGTTCTCCCGCGGGGCGGGGTGGACATAATGGCTCACCCGGATCAGCGCATCGCCGCCCAGCGTCGCGATGCGCAGCGCGATGGCAGGGCTGAGATCGCTCCAGGTAGGAACCTCCATGAACACTTCGCGCTCGCCATAGCCAATGTCGATATGCGTCGGCATCCGGCCAGCGGCGGTCGGCTTCGCGGTGCTGGGGAAGGTTTCGCGCCAGTCCTTGATCGGCGTGACGACCGGCATGACGATCCCGGTATGCGTGCCGTTGGTGGAAACCATGATCTCCACTCCCTCTGCCGGTTCGCGCCAGCCTGCATTTTGCGGCACCGAACTGCCGATCCACGCCGCCAGCGGGTAGCCCGCGACGATCAGCGCCAGCATCGTCAGCAGCGCCAGCGACACGTCGCGCAGGCGGCGGCTTATCCCTGGAAGCGGTGTCGCAGCCACAGGATCGACCAGTCGCCGCGATGCAGCCGCTTCTGCAGGCGGAATCCTGCGCGGGCATAAGCGGCGCGCACGGTAGGCTCCTGCGTGACAAGCAGGCCGGAGAGCAGGATATTGCCTCGATCCGCCGTCGCCTCGGCAAAGTCTCCGGCCATCTCCACCAACGGCCCGGCGAGAATATTGGCGATAAGTAGGTCGAACGGCGCGGCGGCTTCGAGAATGGGATCTTCCATCCCATCCGCCACAACCATCGTCATTTCGCCCGGCCCATGGCCGAGTGCGATATTATTGCGGCGGGCATTGTCGATCGTCGCAGGCTCGCACACCGGGTCTATATCGCTGGCAGTCGCGACTGCGCGCGGCCAGAGCGACAGTGCGGCAAAGGCGAGCAGGCCGGTGCCGGTGCCGATATCGGCGAAATGGCGCGGATGCTGGCCTGCGCGCTTCATCATATATAGCATTTCGAGGCAGCCAGCGGTCGTTTCGTGATGCCCTGTGCCGAAAGCCTGGGCGGCAGGGATACAGAAATTGGTGACGCCCGCTTCCCCGCTCGGTGCGTGGTCGGGCGTGTGGACGTAGAAAGAGCCTGCGCGGATCGGCTCCGCCCCTCGCTGGCTTTCGGTGACCCAGTCGGTATCGGGCAATTTCTCGGCAACAAGACGCGGTGGCCTTTCGCCGAGCAGCGCGCGCACGGCGTTGCGATCGGCGGTAGTGGGCTTCCGCGGCAGGTATGCGTCGAGACACCAGCAATCGGGCTCGTCCGGGTCGACTTCGTAGGCTGCGAGAGTGACGGCATCGTCCCAATCCGGCGCTTCGTCCCGCGCCGCGAGCGCCGCTTCGTCCCGCGCCGCGAGCGCCGCTTCGACACGCGCCTTGCTGGCGATGGCGGAGAGCTTCCAGCTCATTGTGACGCATCCGAAGCTTCAATTGCCAGCCGCGCTTCCAGCCGTCGCAGCCTGTCGGCGGCATAAGCAGCGCAATCCATGCCAAGGGTGACATCTTCCGCGATCAACTTATCCCGCATGCCGCTCGCGCTGGGGTGAGGGGTGAGCAATATATCGCAATCAAGCGCGGAGAGGCGCGCAATGCTATCGCGGAATGCCTGTACGTTTTCGGGATGGTCGGAGAACCGGTAACCATCACTGCTTATCGCGGAAAGGCTGTCGGCAAACACCAATCGGACGCAGACGAAGCCGTCACAGCTGTTCCACGTCCAGCTCATTGCGCCCGACGTGTGGCCGGGGGTTGCTACAGCTCTCAGGGTGGAATCACTGCCGGACAATTCGTAATCATCATATTCAATGATCTGGACGGTAGCGGATTCGTCCACCGGTTCTACCGCTGGCAACTGACCGAATTGCGGATCATCGCTAGACGCCCTGCCTGTTCGCAAGACTTCGGCAGCTGGTGCCGATGCAATCAGCCGTGCACCCGTCAGACTTTGCAGCATGGCCGCTCCGCCGATGTGATCGTGATGTTCGTGGCTTTGCAGGATTACCTTGATGTCTCGCACATCAAAACCGAGTGTCGCGATATTCTCTGCGACCAAAACAGCGCCCTGCTCCGTGCCCGTATCAATCAGCACGTGGCCATCGTTCCCCGTAATCAAGACGGCAGCAATCCCGCACGTCCCGACATAATAGCTATTGCCGAAGATCTGGAAAGGCGGTGCGGGCTTGTCCCAATCGTCCCAGTCCTCGCATCGTTCAGCCCATGATCTGCCGTCCATCTGCAACGCTGGTGAAACAGGTGAAGGGGGTGTGGAGGCGCAAGCACACAGCAAAAGAGCAGCGATTGCTGGAGCCTTACCGAACATAGCTGGCTCCATTCGCATCAATCACGGCGCCGGTCATGCTAGCGGGCGCGTCCATTGCGCAGAATACGGCGATGGCTGCGATTTCATCCGGTTCGGCCACGCGCCCTAGCGGAATGTCGGCGAGCAGACCGTCGCCTCCACGGCTTTGCAGGTAATCGCCCGCCATGCTCGTGTCGGTGAAGCCCGGCGCGATGCAGAAGCTGAGCACGCCCTCGCTCGCATAGCCGCGCGCAATCGTCTTGTGCATCGCCACCATCCCGCCTTTGGCCGCCGCGTAATGCCAGTGCGCCGGGCTGTCCCCGCGATAGGCGGCGCGGCTCGCGATGTGGACAATCCGCCCGCCATCGCCTTGCTCCTGCCAGTGCCGCACCGCGAAGCGGCTGAGCTGCGCCGCGCTGGTGAGGTTGATGCGCAGCGTGTCCTCCCACCGATCCAGCCATTCGATGTCGCTCGCGCCGAGCGGGTTCTGCTCGAACAGCCCCGCATTGTTGACCAGCACGTCGATCCGTCCATCCAGCCGGTCCAGCGCCTCCTGCCACAGCATCTGCGCGGCGGGCGGATCGGAGAAATCGGCGGCGATGGTCGTGTCATCGACAGGGCGGGTCGCATGGCCGGCGACAATGCAGCCACGCTCTTCCAGTCGATCGAATATCGCGCGTCCGATGCCGCGACTGGTTCCGGTTACAAGGATATTGGTCATGGCTATTGCCATAGCCTTCGCGACGCAGCGGCGAAAGAGCGCGGGAAATCCGGCGTATAGGGCCAAAGGCGGCGCTTGTTTCGCCCGCCTGATCCGCTAAGTGGAGCGCTCACCAAGCATCTGACGGATGAAACCATGGCAAACCGCCCGCTATCGCCGCACCTCTCGATCTGGAAATGGGGACCGCACATGGCCGTCTCCATCCTCCATCGCGTCACCGGGGATGGGATGGCGATCGTCGGGCTGTTCGTGCTGCTCTGGTGGCTCGGCGCGCTGGCGAGCGGGCCGGACTATTACGGGCATTTCGCCGACTGGATGGGATCGCCGCTCGGCTACATCGTGCTGATCGGCCTCACCTGGGCGTTCTTCAACCATGCAACCAGCGGCATCCGCCATTTCGTTCTCGATACGGGCGCGGGGTACGAACTGAACGCCAACCGCATGTGGTCGCTCGTTTCGATGGCGCTCCCGGTGCTGCTGACCGTGGCGCTTTGGTCCATCATCCTGCTTCGTTAAGGAATATCAATGGGTAACGGAACGTCCATCGGCCGCGTGCGCGGCCTCGGCTCGGCCCACGAGGGGCCGCATCACTGGCTGGTGCAGCGCTTCACCGCGGTCGGCAATCTCGTCACGGTGCTGTTCCTGATCGTGTCGCTCGTCATGCTGCCGAGCCTCGATCATGCGAGCGTTTCCGGTTGGATCGCGCAGCCGGTGCCCGCTTTCATGATGGCGTTGCTCGTTATTTCCACCTTCTGGCACGCGCGGCTGGGCCTGCAGGTTCTCGTCGAGGACTATGTCCACACCCCCGGCAACAAGTTCGCGAGCCTTCTCTTGCTCAACCTTTTGACATTCGCAGGAGCCGGGTTCGGCCTGTTCTGCATCGCCCGCCTCGCTCTGGGCGGAGGAGCTGCCTGATGGCCCGCAATCCAACATTTGAAATCAACGGTCGCGCTTATCCCATCGTCGAGCATACCTACGACGTCGTCGTCGTGGGCGCGGGTGGCAGCGGCCTTCGCGCAACCATGGGTGCGGCGGAGGCGGGGCTGAAGACGGCGAACATCTCCAAGGTGTTTCCCACGCGAAGCCACACCGTAGCGGCGCAGGGCGGCATCGCGGCGAGCCTGGGCAACAACACGCCCGATCACTGGCAATGGCATATGTACGACACCGTGAAGGGTGCCGACTGGCTGGGCGACCAGGACGCGATCGAATACCTCGCACGCGAAGCTCCGCAAGCTGTGTACGAGCTGGAGCATGCGGGCGTGCCCTTCAGTCGCAACGAAGACGGCACGATCTATCAGCGCCCCTTCGGCGGGCACATGCAGAACATGGGCGAAGGCCCGCCGGTGCAGCGTACCTGCGCCGCGGCGGACCGCACGGGGCACGCCATGCTCCACGCGCTGTATCAGCAGAGCCTGAAATACGACGCCGACTTCTTCATCGAGTATTTCGCCATCGACCTGATCATGGCGGGAGAAGGCGACAATCGCCGCTGCGTCGGCGTGATCGCCATGTGCATGGACGACGGCTCAATCCACCGCTTCCGCGCGCATGGCGTGGTGTTGGCCACAGGCGGCTACGGCCGCTGTTATTACACCGCGACCAGCGCGCACACCTGCACCGGCGATGGCGGCGGCATGGTGCTGCGTGCAGGCCTGCCGATGCAGGATATGGAATTTGTCCAGTTCCATCCGACCGGTATATACGGCGCGGGCGTACTCATCACCGAAGGCGCGCGGGGCGAGGGCGGCTACCTCACGAACTCCGAAGGCGAGCGGTTCATGGAACGCTATGCGCCGAGCGCGAAAGACCTCGCAAGCCGCGACGTCGTCTCCCGCTCGATGGCGCTTGAAATGCGCGAGGGGCGCGGGGTGGGGGCGGACAAGGACCACATTTACCTGCATCTCGACCATATCGATCCGAAGGTGCTGGCCGAACGCCTGCCAGGCATTACCGAGAGCGGCAAGATCTTCGCTGGCGTCGACCTGACCCGCCAGCCGCTGCCCGTCACACCGACCGTGCATTACAATATGGGCGGCATACCGACTAATTATCATGGCCAGGTCGTCACTCTCGGGCCGGACGGCAATCCCGACCATGTCGTCCCCGGCCTCTATGCCGCGGGCGAGGCGGGCTGCGTGTCGGTCCACGGCGCAAACCGCCTGGGTTCCAACTCGCTGATCGACCTGGTGGTGTTCGGCCGCGCCATCGGCATCCACCTGAAGGAAAACCTGACACCCGGCGCCAGCCATGACGAGCTGGCGGGAGATAGCGCTGATTTCGCACTCGGCAGGCTCGACCATTTCCGCCACGCCGATGGCAGTTTGCCCACGGCGGACATCCGCAAGGATATGCAACAGACGATGCAGAAGCACGCCGCCGTGTTCCGCGACAGCGAGCTTATGAGCGCCGGCGTTGCCTCGCTCGCTGACACCAACAAGCGCCTGCAGGATGTGAAGGTTCACGACCGCTCGCTGATCTGGAACAGCGATCTGATCGAGACGCTCGAACTTGACAACCTCATGGCGCAGGCCTGCGTCACCATGGCGAGCGCCGAAAACCGCAAGGAATCGCGCGGCGCGCACGCGCATGAAGACTATCCCGACCGCAACGACGCCGACTGGATGAAGCATACCGTGGCCTGGTTCGAGGGCTGGGGCGGCAGTGGCGGGAAGGTCGATATCGGCTATCGGCCGGTGCACGAATATACGCTGACGGACGATATCGCATATATCGAGCCCAAGAAGCGGGTGTATTAAACAGAGTGCGGGTCGAACCCGAACGTGAGGATCAATGTCTGACAGATCGTTTGGCACGGTTTCGCGCACGTGGTTAGTGAGACGACGGTCAATTCAGTCTCGCACGCACGGTAGATTATGCGGGGCAAGTCGCTTTCCATCTTGCGGTTTTTAGGAAGCAATCCGTAAGTATCGTTTCCGATGCCGGAATACTCGGCGGCAAATTCGATCTGTCGCCTGATATCGTCGAAATTTTTGCGCGCTTGGGCTGCGCCCCATCGGGCAATCGGGTAGTCGGCGATGGTGTCGAGAGTTTCGATGCCTCTCGGCCGGTAGACGTCTTCAAGCATCCGGGAAGCGTCGATCAATGAATGCGCACCAGTCGAAGGGAATGGCGGGCCCGCTTTTCTCGGCAACGTGAATCAACTTCCGCGCGGCGCAATGCCTCGCGGACAACCTCGCGTGCCGGGGCGAATTCGCCCGATTCGACCTTCTCCCGGAGATATTCTCGATAGCGCTCGGTCAATGAAAAGCTTGTATTTTTTACCCTTGCTCCGAAATAATCAAATCTTGGTAACGCGCGGAATCGCATTGACTTGGCAGGGGATTCTCGCACCCTGAGCGCATGCGAAACATCATCCTCCCCGCTATCCTTTTCGCCATTTCGACGGCCTGCACTAGCGTCCCCGCCTCCGCGCAACTCGCGCCGGGCGAGCGAACCATCTTCACCACCGTCGAAAAGCATTTCAAGGAGGACGTTGCGCTGCTCGAGGCAATGGTGAACATCAATTCGGGCACGCATAACCACGCTGGCGTGCGGGCGGTGGGCGATCTGTTGATCCCCGAATTCGAGGCGCTGGGTTTCACCGCAGAGTGGATCGACCAGGCCAATGTCGAACGTGCGGGACACCTGTTCCTGCGGCACGAAGGTGCGCCGGACGCCCCCAACATGCTGCTCATCGGCCATCTCGACACGGTGTTCGAGCCGTCTAGCCCGTTCCAGTCCTTCGCCCGCGAGGGGGACACTGCCATTGGGCCGGGTGTGGTGGACGACAAGGGCGGCATTGTCGTCATCCTCTCCGCCCTGCGCGCCATGCAGGCGGCGGGCACGCTGGCGGACGCGAATATCGTCGTCGCGCTGACGGGGGACGAAGAGGATGCGGGCCAGCCCATCGCGCAATCGCGGGCGGACCTCGTCGCGGCGGGCCAATGGGCCGATGTCGCGCTTGGTTTCGAAGGGCTGGCGATCCGCGAAGGCAAGGACATGGGCGTCGTCGCGCGGCGCAGTTCGAACAGCTGGACGCTGACCGTTACGGGCGAAAGCGGTCACAGCTCGGGGATCTTCCGCGAGGGCGTGGGCTATGGAGCGATTTATGAGCTGGCGCGCATTCTTGATGCCTTCCGCACGCAGCTGCCCGAGGAGAACCTCACCTACAATGTTGGCTTCCTGGCGGGCGGCACGCCTGCGCAAATGGGCGCAGACGGCCTTTCCGCCACCACGCGCGGCAAGGCGAACATCATCCCCGACAGCGCTCTCGCCTTCGGGGATCTGCGAACGATCTCGCAGGAGCAGACCGACCGCACCGTGGCCGCGATGCAGGCGATCGTCGATGAGCACCTGCCGGGCACCGATGCGTCGATCGAATTCGCCTTCCGTTATCCGCCGATGCCGCCGACCGAGGCCAACCGCGCGCTGCTCGCACGGCTCAACGCGATCAATGCCGATCTCGGGATGGAAGCGATGGAGGAGTATCCGCCCGCCTTGCGCGGTGCGGCCGATATCAGCTTCGTGGCACCCTATACCGATGGCCTTGCGGGCATGGGCCCGGCAGGGGGGGGCAGCCATGCGCCGGGCGAGACGCTCGACCTGACCACGCTGGCGCGGCAGGCACAGCGCGCGGCGATCCTGATGTCGCGCCTGACATCGGAGGGCTACAGCCGCGCGGACTGAGCGACGCGCCTCACGCAAATGACAGGTTGCGTAAATGTGGCCGAATGCATAGGCCGTGGCCCACGAATTATCCCAATCGGGAAGGGTCTCACAGTGTCGAAATCGCGGACCATCGCCGCTCTTGCTCTGTTGCCGCTGGCGGCTGCATGCGCCTCCACCCCGCCTCCGGGCGGCGCACCGGGGGTCGAAGTGGCCATGGAAGGGGCGCTGCCAGTGCCCGGCTATGCCGATTACGCGCCGAGCGAGCAGTACAATCTGATTCGTGCGCTCGATGTGGTGCAGATATCGGTGTTCGGGGTCGAGGACCTGACGCGCGAGCTGCAGGTCGGCGCGAACGGCTCGCTCGATTTCCCGCTGGTCGGCAGCGTGCAGGCCGCCGGGCGCACGCCGCAGGAATTGTCAATCGAGATCGAGAACAGGCTCCGCGGCAACTACGTTCGCAATCCTGATGTGACGACGCGCATCAGCGAGCGGAACGAGCAGTTCATCACTGTCAGCGGCCAGGTAACCCGCGCGGGACGCTTCCCAATCACCGAGCCGGTCACGCTTATGGAAGCCGTGGCGCTGGGTGGCGGCATGTCTGAAGACGCGCAACGCGACGAGGTGCTCGTATTCCGCACCGTCGGCGAAAGCCGTTACATCGGCGTATACAATCTCGAAGGTATCCAGCGCGGCAATTACGCCGATCCGACGATCTATCCGAGCGATATCGTGATGGTTGGCGATTCGCCGAGCCGGCGCCGTCTCGACAATATTCTTTCGATTGCATCTTCCGTGCTCGCGCCGCTGGTGTTGATCGATCGCGTCGCGCGGTAATCAGTCTGCGTCCAGGCGCCGCGCGTCGACAATGACGACCGGCTCCGCCAGCATCTGCCCGCGCATCCAGCCTTCGCCGGCCTCCGGGTCAAGCTGGGCGGCGTGGATCGCCTCGACCACGTCCATGCCCTGCGTGACATAGCCGAACGCGGCATAACCAGGTCGGCGCGCGGGATCTTCGTGATCGGGCGCGGCGTCCAAACCGGGCATGTCCCGCAGCATGATGGTGAAATCGCCATTCGCCGTCCCCGGCTCTCCCATCGCCATCGATAGCGCGCCGCGCGTGTGCAGCACGCCCGTCTCGCTGGTCGGCTCATGCGCGATCTGCGGCAGGACGCGGTCCGGATCCCATTGCGTGCCGCCCTGGATCAGCCCGTTTGGCTGCTCTCCCCAATCGAGCCGCATCGCGCGGTAGAATACCGTGCCGTCGAAGCGGTCCTCCTCCACATAGCGCAGGAAGTTGCCAGCCGTGATGGGAGCACGGCCAGTTTCGAGCGCAACGACGATGTCTCCCATCGTAGTCTCGAGCACGACCGGCACGGTCTCAGGCTCACCCTCCTGCGCGGCGACGGGCGAGGCGATCAGAACGGCGAGCGGAGCGAGCAATTTCAGCATGCGCGTATGTGGGGTGACAGAAGGAATTAGAGTGCTGGGGACGTGGGATTAGGCACATCCCGATGGGACACCGTGGCACGAGAATGGCGGAAATACGCCCCTTCAACCATCCCTCCGCCAAAATTGGCGTTTCGGTTCGGTGTCTAGAGTCATTGGCCATTTAGACGGTCGAGTGACAAGTCCGGCTGGAGTCGGCGGTTTTAAGAAGGGCGCTGCGTGAGAGGCTCTTAGCCGCAGAAAACCGGCGTTTGAGAGAGTTCTTAGATACCGCCGGCGCGCGATTAGCCATGAAATTCGACACCGGAAGTGGGGCATTCGTTGTCCCACTTAGGCGAAATCGACCCGAAGTGGGCACCCATTGAAAATGCGAGACTTTTTGCGGCTGGGAAGCTTGCCAAAGGCTTACTGACATGAATGAAAGTGGGACAGAAATTCATGTGAGAACAGAGGCCAGTGCGATGCCGAAGATAGAAAGCCAGCCGACAAGGAGGACGGCAAATTCAATCTTCTCGCGCACGGTCGAACTTGCTGTCGAAGATGCGGCAGGTCTCGCCCATTGCGGCCTCCAGCTCGTTGCGCGCGGCGAAATAGCGGGAGCGGTCGGCATCATAGTCGACGTAGCGGCGGGAACCGGCGATCTCATTGCCCTCCTGGTCGACGACACAGATGTAGGGCCTCGCCATCAATAGAGCTCCATGATCAGCTGGTTGCCGCGCTGATGGACCTCCCTTGCCCGGCGCTCTCCACACCTGTCCCACATATCGCCGAGGGCCGTTTCCGCGTCGTCCCAAGCCTCCTCGCGCATTTCGGTCGCGAGCGTGTCGAGGCTCTCGGTCTGCGAAACTCTCCCAATCGCATCGCTTCCAGCGACATCTGAAATTGCGTTCAGGTAGTCGTCTTCAAGATTGCGGCAGGCAATCTCCTCGTTTCCGAAATAGAGGCCAGCACCAGCCACAGCTACGCCTACAACAAAAAAGGCAATCTTCGTCGGCGACATATCGGACTTCTCTATATCCTTCGGAGAACGGCGACGACGCGGCCAATGACCGAGAGATCGTCTTCGCCCGCGATGTAGTCGGAGACGTTCGGGTTGTCCGACATCAGATGCACTTGCTGATCGTGCATCCGCACCCGCTTGACCATCCCTATCCCGCCCGAGGCGAGTACCCAGATTTGATCGTTGACGCTGATCGTCGTGCGGCCGCGATCGATCAGGAGCAGATCGCGGTCGCCGATGGTGGGATGCATGCTGTCGCCGATCCCGTCGGCCCAGCAGAGCAGGTTCGCCGACGTGCTTGTCACCTTTCGAATGAACGCGGCGGGGAACATCTGCATCTCCTCACCCGCATCGTTATCGTCAAGGAAGGTGCCGCCCATTCCGTAGCTCAATTCGAGCATCGGAATCGCAACTCCATCTGTCACGTTGTCATCCTGCGAGGCGATGCCGTGATAGACCTGCCGCTCGATTAGCTCTGCAAACGTTACCGGATCGTCAGTTTCACCGACCAAATACTGCGGTGTTGTTCCAAGGGCCTTTGCGATCTCAAACAGCTTTCCTGTTTCACGAGTTTGCCCCGCGATAAGCCGCCCAATCAAGGGCTGAGATACTCCAATTCGGCGGGCGAGCTCGCTCTGGCTGATCGAGTTTTCCTCAATCAACCTCGCAATTCGGTCTCCGACTACAAACGCCATTTGCCCTGTTTATCCGCAAGTGTTGGGAGAAACACTAAACAAATCCGTTGCGTCAGCGCTACATATATGCATAACCGCGCAACATGAATGTAGCAGTCTCATCACTCAATGCCCTCTGGCGCTGCCATCGCGCCGCCGGGAGCTATTCGCAAATGGCCCGCGATCTGGACGTGTCACAGCCCACGGTCTGGCGCTGGATCAACGAAAACGGCCGCATGCCTGCCGAGCATGTCCTTCGTGCGGAGCAGCTGTACGGTGTGTCGCGCCACGATTTGCGGCCCGACATCTATCCGGTCGAGGGAAAGGCGGCATGAGCGCACTGTCGGACCTTGGCTTTCACGACATTGACGCCGCGCGCGGCGCGGTGCGCCGGTTGAAGCTGCGGCGATCGCTTCGCGACCTAGTGGCTCGTGGTGCGGCACTGGTTGATATCCTCGATCAGCGCGCCGATGCGCATGGCGGCGATAGGGCGACCGGTGGCGAGAGCGCTGTCCGCCTGGCCAGCAGCGATCACGAGCGCATCGTCGACAACGGTGGCGTCCAGTGCGTCCATTGCCAGCACAGTCGAGAGAAGGACTTGCTGGAGGGCGTAGACCTGTTCCTGAAGCTGCTGGACCGCCTCGATATCGGGCTTCGGCATGGCTTGTTCTCCGGTTTGCATGCCGACGAGCGTAACGAGGCCGACGCCACTGCGCACCGTCTAAGTGGAGCCGCCCAATGAACGGCGCGCATCCCCCGTTCTTCGCGAACGCCGAGGTCATGGCGCTGGAGCCCGGCGACATCCACGTATCGGAGCGGATCGGTTTCCTGCACGAGGACAAGGCCGTCGCGCTCGGTCGGCTGATGGCGGTCGACGGGCAGCGTGACCCGATCAAGGTGGCCGCGCGCAAGGGCAAGGCTGGCTGGCAGCTCGTCACCGGACGACATCGCCTGCGCGGGGCCGAGCTGGAAGGCATATCTGTCTGGGCGATCGAAGTGACCGGTGGTCCCGAGGATTTCGCAGATATTGAGGCGAGCGAGAACCTGCATCGTCGCCCGCTGGGGCCGATCGAGCGCGCGAAGTTCACCGCCGCTCTCGTCCAGGCAGCGCAGGAGCGCATAGCGCGGGACCATGGCGACATCAGCCAGCAGAAGCTGGCGGCGAAGATCCGCTGGGATCGCGTGAAAGCGGGCGAAGAGACCGTTGAGAAGGCGCTGAAGGACGATGCTGAGGATGCGTGTGCCAAAATGGCAGACGCATACTGCTGGGAGGAATCAGCGAGCGATGCGCTCGACATGTCGAAGCGCACGATTCACCGCGATCTTTCGCTTTTCCGCCTGCTGATCGAGCCGTTTCCTGACTTGATCGAGCAACTCGCCAAGCATCCGACCGTGGGCGAGAATGCGAGTCAGCTTAAGATCATCGCGAGCGTCCGCAATATCGACAACCGCCGCGCGGTGATCGAGGCAGTGCTGGAAAATGCACACCTGGATGCCGCGATGGCGCGGGTGCAGGTCGGCGTGGACAGCGAGAGCGCTGCCCCGCCGCCGACGAAGGATGTGAAGTTGACGAACACCCTCAGCGACAGCTGGGGGCGGCTCTCCATCGCGGCGAAGCGGGAATACCTGCCGCGCTTCGTCTCGATGCTGACCGACGACCAGAAGACGAGGCTGCGTTCGCTGCTCGACGAAAACGACGAGTCCACCGTCGTGACGGGCGGAATTGCCCAACGCATGCGCGACGAGGGCAAGCTCTGATGCGCGCTTCCTATCCCCGCGCCATCGAATTGCTCGCCATGCAGGGCGACTGTGGATGGGCGTATGCCGACGACCTGACCTTCCCGGAGGCGGCGCGGCTCGTCGTCGACCTGTTCCACAAGCCACCGCGCATCGTCGCCTTCGACGTCCGCATGCACCGGACGCGGGAGGGCATCGCGCATGGCCGGTGAAGTCACGAATACCCGCGTCGCATCCCGCCACCCGCTCGACTGGTGTGTCGAGCAAGGCTGGGAATGGGACATGATCGTCCGCCAGATCGGCACCGAGCCGGAAAAGGCCGAGGGCGTGGCCTTCTGGGATCCGGCGGCAGGGTTCGGGCATAGCGCATCGCGCCTGCAGGGGTGGTTCGAAGGGCCGTTCTACCTGTCCGACCTGGTCGAGAACGTCGCGTATGACGACTTCGACACGCGTCCGACCTATTTCAATGCCGACTTCCTCGAGCTGACCGCGCCGCCGACGACACGCGTCTCCATCTTCATGAATCCTCCCTACAGCTACTGCAAGGGCAGCGGTGCCTATGGCGGGATGCTGATCGGCGAGGCCTTCGTGCGCCATGCGCTGAAGCTGGCGACGCACCGCGTCGTCGCGTTGTTCCCGCTGAAATGGCTTTCCGGCGGAAAGGCACGCGGGCCGCTGTTCCGGTTCGATCATCCGCCGCAGCAGGTTCTTTATTTCACCCAGCGGCCGTCAATGCCGCCGGGCGACCTGCTGCCCGCGCTGGAAAGGGCGAACAAGGCCTATAAGGGCGGACAGATCGATTATTGCGCCGTCGTGTGGGACGTGCGCGAGCCGACCAAGCCAGGCGAGACGCGCAGCGTCTGGCTGGGCCGTTTCGACGATCCTGCGGAATGGGCAGGAGGCCGCGGCTGATGCGCGAAGACCGCTTCATCGGATACCGAGTTGCGCCCTGGACGTTGCTTCTGGCGATTCCGCTCTTGGTGCCAATCTTTGTCTGGCACTGGATTGTCGAGACGATCGGAGGCCGCGCGTGATGGGCCTGCCGCAGTCCCTTGCCGAGCGATATCGCCAGCACCGGATCGAGTTCACCTTTGCCCAGGAGAATGGGTGCACGCCGCGCGAGGCGCGCAGCATCCTGCACAAGCGCAAGCGGGCCGACGACGAGCGCCGCTGGCGCGAGCGCAGGGCCGAGCTTTCCGCACGAGAAGCCGATCCGCGTGCCGGACATGACGACACGCCGCCCGATTCCACGCCGTATTGGCAAAGGAGCTGAGGCGATGGGGAACCTGAAAACTGCCCCGCTCGCGCTGACGCCTGCCGTCGTGACCAAGATAGTCGGCGACCGGCCCGCCATTGGCAAAGGCGTCACGCATGTGCCGCTGAAGGGCAAGCTGGTCGACCGGCCGAAAGGAGGCGAGGATGTCTGATACATCCCTGCTGGTCACCGTGCCGAAGGCTGTATGGCGCAAGTTCAAGCCCGCCGCCGATGCGCGCGGCATCCTGCCGTCGCGCATGGTGCTGCAGCTGCTGCGCAAAATTGCCGAGGATGGGCTGGTCGAAGC
>JBARVT010000108.1:0-18529 GCA_049646405.1 Alteraurantiacibacter sp. | reverse complement strand
CTTCCAGCAAAGCCGGGCTGAGATCGAAGCGGCGGGCGAGCTCGGCGACATGCGCCGCGTAGTTCGTCGGGACACCTGCCGCATGCAGGCGCGTATCGGCGACGGCATGGTCCGGCACGGCGGCGGTAAGCTCGGCGGGAATCTCGGACAGCAGGGTCGCGGGCGCAACGGATGTCGCTTCGCCGATCGGGCCGCCACCGACCCAGAAAGCCTGCCCGTCATCGGCGATCTCGATGACGTCCATCTGCTGCGCGCAGGCAAGCGGCGCGCCTGTCGCCATGCAGGCGAGCGCGGCCACAGCCATGCCTTTTCGCAGAATCATTATGTATACCGCCCTTCCGATCCCAGGCCCCTTGCATACCCGAAATGACAGCGGCGTGACAGACGCTACTTTACGAGCAGGGAACGCTGAGTGCAGCGTGACGAAACGCGCGCATTTCCGCAATATACCCTACGGATTAACGCGAGCCGAAGGAATGGAGGGTGTGTCAGCTCCGCAACAGCTGATGTTAGTCGGCGAGAGCGAGGACCTCGACCGAGCCGAGCGCCATCGTCGCCGCGCGGCGGGAGTCGATCCAGCGGCCGTCGGCTAGCTCGAGTTCATACGATTCTTCAGCCTGCTGCGCGGCCCGGTAATAGGCCTCGGCCTCAACGTAATTGGCGAGCATGGTGTGCGTCGCGCCAAGGTTTATGAGAATCGCGGGGTCGCCCGGATTGCGCTCCAGCTGGTGCTCAAGCTCCACCAGCGCGGTCGCAGCATCGCCTTCCATCAGCTCCTCGTACGCGACTTCACGCCGCTCGCGGTTCTGTTCGACCATGCGCGCGGTCGGGTCTTCGGCGGCGACCAGCGAGGCGATCATCAAGGCGGTTAACATGGCAACTCTCCGTTATCTTTGGTGGGATAATGCATGCGGAAACCCCGAACTGCAACAAAACTGTCATATTGTCACAATTGCGAAACAAAACTCTCGGTGTCCGGTGTTTGCGACGAGCTGTGAACAAATAACGTCCATTGTATACAATGACTTCGCATTGCGCCGATGCGATTCCCGATACCGTCACACAGACGCAAACAAAGTGTCACGCAGCGGGCCTAGACGGCTACCTATCTTGGACAGCGCCCCCGCGCCGGGGGCCGGCATCATGAGGGGCCGTTACAGTGACCAGACTTTCGCGCACATTCATCCTTGGTTGTTCCATGCTGGCGCTCGCCGGTTGCGGGCCGGACGAAATCGTCTCGCCGGGCACGGGCGGCAATGTCGTCATCAACAATCCGCCTGCCACGGCCACTCCGACCCCGACACCGACGCAGGCCGGGGTTACGCCCGCGAATGGCTGCCCGACCATCTCCGATCCGCAGGGGCTGACCGACGAAGGGACGATCACCGGCCCCGAGGGCGAATGGCGCGTTTGCGCAACGCCGACGCGCTTCAATACCTCAACCACGCTGCGCCGGATTCCCGGACTGCTTTACCGGCTGCCGGGCCAGGTCAGCGTCGGTACCGACGGCGGCCCCGCACCCGATGCGAACGATGGTTTTTCCGATACCAACGTCACGCTCACCATCGAGCCGGGCGTCATCGTCTACGCCTCGGGTTCTTCCTTCCTGAACGTGACCCGCGGCAACGCGATCGACGCGAACGGCACCGAGGACCGCCCGATCGTCTTCACCAGCCGCGACAACGTGCTCGGCATCAATAACGGCGATTCGTCGGGCCAGTGGGGCGGTGTCGTCCTGTCGGGCCGCGCGCCGGTTACCGATTGTTTCCAGCCGGGCGCGACGCCGGGCAGCGTGAACTGCGAACGCCAGGTCGAAGGCGCGGCGGACCCGAACTTCTTCGGCGGCGCGACCAGTAACGATTCATCTGGCTCCATGAGCTACGTCCAGATTCGCTATTCGGGGGCGGTCCTTTCCGGCGACAACGAATTGCAGTCGCTGACCACCGGCGGTACCGGCACGGGCACCGAGCTAGACTATATCCAGACGGTCAATTCCTCGGATGACGGCGTCGAATTCTTCGGCGGCTTCGTCAACATCAAGCACCTGATCGTTGCTGGCGCAGAGGACGACTCGATCGACACCGATACCGGCGTGAAGGCGAACATGCAGTTCGTCATCGCGGCGCAGCGCGCTTCGGCGGGCGACACGATCATCGAGGCGGACAGCGATAACGGCCTGTACCAGCAGACCCCGCGTCAGAACACACGCATCGCCAACGCGACCTTTATCCAGCGCAAGAACGACGACCAGGTCGTGCGTATCCGCGGCGCTGCCGATTACGGGCTCTACAACACGCTGATCGTCGATGCTTCGGCAGCGGGCACGCCCTGTATCCGCATCGACCAGACCGAAACGATCGCCGCGACCAACCCGGGCGGCGACGAGGCGGGCGCACCGATGTTCAACTCCGTCGCGCTCGACTGCGGCACGGATTTCCGCAGCGGTAGCGACGGCGTATCCGCCGCGCAGGCCGAAGCGGTGTTCGATGCAGGTGCGGGCAACAACAAGAGCTACACCAACACGCTGGTGAACGGCTATCTCAACGGCTCGAGCGAGAACGGCTACACTCCGATCTTCGACGTGACGACGCTCGGCAGCTTCTTCGAAAGCGCGGGCTTCATCGGTGCCGTCTCGTCCAGCGATGACTGGACGCAGGGCTGGACCTGCGACTCGACCGCGGTAGCCTTCGGCAACAATACCGGCGCCTGCACGGCGATCCCGGTCTTCAACTGATGCGGTTCGAAGGGGCGGCGGGCATGGGCTCGCCGTCCCTTCGCGCCATTTGCGGGCGGCAATGACGGTGCCGCCTTTACCGTTTTCGGATCGTTTGCGAGGGATAACCCGATGATCATCACCGGCAAGCGGCTCGCCGCCCTGCTTCTCATGTCCACCGCGTTCACCGCGCCCGGCATCGCCTTTGCGCAGGATGCCGGAGGCCCGGTTTCGCCAACCGAAGAGGAAGTGGAACAGCAAGCCGAGGCGGAAGCCGATGCGGTCGATCCCGATGACGAAACCTACCAGGATCCGGATGTCTCGATCCCGGGCGGTGCGATCATCGTGACGGGTCGCATCAACCGCGATCCGCAGCGCAATTCGGCGCAAGTCGTCAGCGTACTGTCGACCGAGGAAATCGCCCGCACCGGCGAAGGCGACATCGCCGGCGCGCTCGGCCGCGTCACCGGCCTTTCCGTCCAGGGGCAGGGCTTCGTCTACGTCCGCGGGCTGGGCGACCGCTACTCGCTCGCCTTGCTGAACGGCCTGCCGCTGCCTTCGCCGCAGCCGCTGAGCCGCGTCGTACCGCTCGATATCTTCCCGACCAACGTGGTCGCCTCCAGCCTCGTGCAGAAGACCTATTCGGCGAACTTCCCGGGCGAATTCGGCGGCGGCGTGATTAACCTCACGACCCGCGCCGTGCCGGACGAAAGCTTCATCACCGTCGGCGGAGGCATCAGCGGCGACACCGAAACGACATTCCACAACGCGCTTGCTTACTACGGCAGCGATTACGACTGGTTCGGCTTTGACGACGGCACTCGCGACGCGCCGCCCGCGCTGCAGACCTATTTCGACAGCGGACTGCGCCTGAGCGACATTCCGCGCGACGAAGGTCAAAATTTCACCGAAGCCCCGGTAACGCAGGAAGCCATCGCGCAGCAGCTCGGCAATCCGAACCTGATCCTCCTGCAGAAGATCAACGACGTGCAGCCCAACTGGTCCGCCAGCCTGAGCGCGGGCACCGCTTTCGACGTGTTCTCCGATGGTCAGCTTGGCATCGTGTTCACCGGCTCGATCAGCAACAAGTGGCGCACGCGCGACATCACCTCGCAGTCGATCCTCGCCGACTTCTCGCTCGACACCGATTTCAACGATCTCGTCACCGACAATCGCATCCTTGCGAACGCTATGCTCGGCCTAGGGCTGGAGGTGGGCGACCACCGCTTCCGCTTCACAAACCTTTTCATCCGCGACACGCTGAAGCAGGCGAGCCTTTCGCAAGGCACCGATTTCCAGGACGGCGACGACATCCAGCAGCAGCGGACCGCTTGGTTCGAGCGCCAGCTGATCGACAGCCAGTTGGTCGCCGAACTCGAATTCGGAGATCTCGGGCTGGACCTGCGCGGCGGCTATGCCCGCACCGATCGCGAGGCGCCTTACGAATACACCTTCACCTATGTCCGCGACAATTCCTCGGGCGATTTCGGCGACACCTTCATCAACGTGCTGGACCGACAGACCGGCGATGCCAGCGTCGTTTTCTCCGACTTGCAGGAAGAGCTGTGGGCGGGGGGCGTCGATGTCAGCTATCCGCTGGCGGACAGCTTCGTGGTGACGGCGGGTTACGCCTATACGGATACCGAGCGGTATTCGGAGCGGCGTGAATTCCTGTTCAACGCGCCCACCAGCTTCCCCGATGCCGTCGGCACCCTTCGCCCGGACCTGCTGCTGGGCGATGCGATTATCGATTTCTTCAATGTCGGCCTTATCGAATCGACGCAGAGCGACCCGGCCTTCGCCGCCGGTCTCGAAATCCATGGCGGCTACGGCAAGATCAACTGGGAGCCGGTGCTAGGCCTGCAGATCGATGCGGGCGTGCGCTACGAAGATGCGGTTCAGACGGTAAACCCGGTGCAGGTTTTCACCGAAGCGGGCGGATCAAACGCCTCCACCCTGCTTGAAAACAGCTACTGGCTGCCGGGTGTCACCGTCACCTTCGAACCAGTCGATGACGTGCAGCTGCGCGCCGCTGCCAGCCGCACGATCGCGCGCCCGCAATTTCGCGAATTGATCTTCCAGACCTATTACGATCCCGAAACCAACCGGCAGTTCAATGGCAACCCGCTCCTTGTCGATAGCGAGCTGACCAATTTCGAATTGCGCGGCGAATATTACCTCGGCGGGCGGGACAGGATTTCGGTCGCGGGCTTCTACAAGGATATCAAAAACCCGATCGAGGCATTCTCCAGCTTCTCCGACAATGCGCAGCTCACCAGCTTCGCCAACGCCCCGTCGGCTATGCTCTACGGTGTGGAGGCGGATGTGTCCTACACCATCGACCTCGTCGATCTGGGCGGCTTTTTCGACAGCAAGGAACTGGCCTTCTTCGCCAATTACACATGGACCCAGTCGGATATCGAAGTAGGGCCGGACGATACAACGCTGCTCTTCCCGACGGGCACGACGCCAGCCGAAAACCTGTTTATCGACGGCGTGCCGCTAACGGGCCAGTCGGACCATCTCGCCAATGTCCAGCTGAGCCTCGAGGATATCGACCAGTTGCAGCAGTTCACCGTGCTGGTGAATTACGCGAGCGAGCGGGTAACGAGTCGCGGAACGGCGGGCCTCCCCGATATCGTCGAGGATCCTGGCCTCCGCGTCGATATCGTTTTCCGCCAGGGTTTCGACTTGCTGGGCAGCGAAGCCGAGCTGAAGGTAGAAGCGCGCAACATTTTCGGTCGCGACAACGAGGAATTCCAGACCAACGGAACCGACCGCGTCGACATCAACAGCTACGATGTCGGGACGACGCTGGGCGCGTCGCTCTCGATCACGTTCTGAGTTATTCGAGCTGGTAAGAGAAGGCTCTCCGCTTGTCGGCGGGGAGCCTTTGCCCGTTCAAGGCCGGTCGAACACGTAACCCTTGCCGTGCACGGTGCGCAGCAGATGCGCGGCCCCCCCATCGCGCAGGCCTGCTCGCAGGCGCTTGATCCACACATCGACGGTGCGGAGGTAACCGGGGTCGCCCGCCTTGCCGAGCGCGCCGATCAGCTCCTCTCGGCTGAAGATGCGGTCCGGATTCTCGGCGAGAAAACGCAGCACGCGAAATTCATTTGGGCGCAGCACGATGCGTTTCCCCTGCCAGCGCGCCTGCTCGCTGCCAACATTGATGACGAGGTCGCCATGTTCGATCAGCCGGTCCGGGGCGGTCATGGCCACGCGCTGCACCGCCAGCACCCGGTCGAGCATGTGTTGTCGCCCGAGCGGGGCGACGGCGTAATCGTCGGCCCCGGCCTTCAATGCGCGACGGCGGTCGTCCTCGTCGTCTTCCTCCAGCACCATGACGATACGTGCATTGCGCATCCGCTCGTCGGCGCGCAGGCGGCGCACCAGTTCGAGGCCCGAGCATTCGGCCAAGACCCAGTCGACGAAGGCCCAGGCTGCTCCCTCGACAAGCTGCGTCGGTCCCTCGCAGGTCAGCAGCGCGAAGGTGAAGACCGTATCGCCATGGGCGAAATCCTCGAAGCGCGCGGCTTCCATATCGCTGGTGAAAATGCTGACGCGTTGCATCGCGCGGACCTGCCCCTTCCTTTGCGAAGGGGCTTGCCGCGCTAATTTGACCGCGCTGTGACAGACTTGCCGAGAAAATTCAGGCGGGCGGAGCCGGGCAGTAGCGGGCGAGATATTCGCCGTGGCCGGGCATGTGCTGGACCATGAAGCGGATCGATTTCTCGATCTCGTCCAACTCCTTGCGCGTTTCCGCCGCGTCCAGCGTGGCGGCCATCGCATTGTGGCCGTTCATGCGGATGCGCTGGCCCATCATCACGGCGGCCCAGCTCGTTTCGGTGAACAGTTCGTCCTCCTCGCGGAAGATCTGGCCGTTCTGTTTGAACAGCTCCATCTTCTCGGTGAGGCTGTCGGGCACGCTCATCGTGCGGCAATAATTCCAGAATTCCGAATCCGTCCGTTCCGTCGCATGGTAATGCAGGATCAGGAAATCGCGGATCTTCTCGTATTCCTTGTTCGTCAGCCGGTTGAAGCTGTTGGCCTGCGCCTCGGTCACGCCGTCCATGCTCAGCAGCGCGACGAGCTTGTTGATCCCGGTGTTGATGAGATGGATGGAGGTGGATTCAAGCGGTTCCATAAACCCGCCAGCCAGGCCCAGCGCGATGACGTTCTTGTTCCAGAATTTCTTCCGCCGCCCGGTGACGAAGCGCAGGTGGTTCGGCTCTGCGGTCGGCTTGCCCGCCATGTTGGCGATGAGGATGTCGGTCGCCTCGTCCGCTTCCATGAAGGCATCGCAGTAGACATGGCCGTTGCCGTTGCGGTGCTGCAGCGGGACTTGCCACTGCCAGCCCGCCTTGTGCGCTGTGGCGCGGGTGAAGGGCGGAGGCGGGCCGCCATCGTCGCGGTTGCAGGGGAGCGCTACGGCACGATTGCAGGGCAGCCAGTGCGTCCATTCCTCGTATCCGGTTTCCAGCGCCTGCTCGATCAGTAATCCGCGAAAGCCCGAGCAGTCGATGAACAGGTCGCCCGCGATCTCCTGCCCGCTTTCCATCTGGATCGAGGCGACGAAGCCTGTCTCCCCGTCAAGCTTCACATCGTCGATCCGCCCCTCCTGCCGCACCACCCCGCGCTTTTCGGCGTAAGCCCGCAGAAAGCCGGCATAGGCGGTGGCGTTGATGTGGTAGGCGTAGTTGATTGGCGGCAAATCGTCGCGGCGCATGTTGTCCGTCTTGGCAAACTTGCCGAAATAGGCGGCCATGGTTTCCGCATTGAAGACCTGTATCGGGCGCTTGTCGCCAGCGCTGTGAAAGCGATGCCAGACGTGATGGAAGCTGAGCCCGCCGATCTCGTAGCCATAGTTTCCAAACGGGTGGATATAGCTGTCGCCCACCTGACCCCAGTTCACGAACTGGATGCCGAGCTTGAAGCTGCCCTGCACGGCGGCCATCATCTCGGCCTCGTCGATTTCGAGGAGGCGCTGGAAGTCGACGAAAGGCGGGATCGTCGCTTCGCCCACGCCGACTGTCCCGATGGCTTCGCTCTCGACCAGCGTGATCGCGATGTCGCGACCTGTCCGCAATCGCGAGAGGGTGGCTGCGGCCATCCATCCAGCGGTGCCGCCGCCGACGATCACGATGTGCTCGATTGACATTCCAAACTTTCCGTTTTCTGCGAGACGACGCGACGTAGCGGGGTTGCACTCCTTCGGCAAACCAGCCCGGCCACGTCCGATAGCCCATGTTTGCAAAAATGTTACAGTGTGCGACACTAAATGTGAACGTTCATTTTTATCACTTGTGAACGCTCACATGAGTGATATTCAACGCTCGAATCCCGTTCGCGGGACGAAATTTGGTGCCGGTGCGGGGACGCAATCCCGTATCGAAGGGGAGAATACAGTGCGCAAATCCATTCATACGCCCGGCAGGGCACGTACGCTCGCAACCGTTTCCGGCCTCGCCTTGTGCGCGGCGGTGTCGACCACTGCTTTTGCGCAGGAAACGCTCGAGCAAGAGCGGGAGGAAGCGACCGAAACTGATCCGACCGATCCGGACGTGATCATCATCAGCGGCATTCGTCGCTCGCTTCAGAACGCGCAGGATTTCAAGCGGGAGGCCGACACCGTCAGCGACGTCATCGACGCCGAGGATATCGGTTCGTTGCCCGATCGTTCGGTCGCCGAGGCACTGCAGCGCGTGCCCGGCGTCAACATCTCCCGCTTCGCGTCCCCTGACGATCCCGACCGCTTCTCGGTCGAAGGCTCCGGCGTCATTATCCGCGGACTTGCGCTGAACCGTTCGGAATTGAACGGCCGCGACGTCTTTTCCGCAAACGGCGGTCGCAACCTCGATTTCAACGACGTCTCGCCCGAGCTGCTCGGCCGCATCGAGGTGTTCAAGAACACCACCGCGGACATGATCGAGGGCGGCATCTCAGGCACGATCAATCTCGTGACCCGTAAGCCGCTCGACGAGAACGGATTCAACATCGCGGGAACGATCGAGGCGAATGTCGGCGATCTCGCCGAAGAATGGTCGCCCGGCTTCTCGATCCTCGCGTCGAACACTTTTGATACGGGTATCGGTACCTTCGGTCTCCAGCTTGCCTATGCGCAGCAGGAACTGGTGACGCGCACGGACGCCTCGCAGATCACCGACCCCTGCTATCGTCCGGGTGACCTTTTCAGCGGCGGTTGTATCCGCGCCCGCGATGTGGGCTCGGGTGGCTTTGGTGGCGGTAATTTCGACGAGACCAACTTCCCGCCGGAAGGCTCCGTCGTCGTGCCCAAGGGTGCGGGTGTGCGCACCACGCGCCTGACGCGGGATCGCGATGCGATCTCTGCCGTCGGCCAGTTTGAGAGCCCGGGCGGCGAATTCCTGCTGACGGCGGAATATCTGCGCGCCAATACCGACACCTCGCTTGAAGAGTTTGCCATCCTCGCGCTCGTCAACAACGATGCGTTCTTCCCCGTCCCGCAGGCAGGGACGGATTTCACCTTCGATGGCGGCATCTTCCAGAGCGGAATCCTGACGCAGACCTCCGACGGCGGGATCCCCGGCGTGTCGACCGAGAATTTGCGCTTCCAGCAGGAAGGTAACGCACTGATCGAGGACTTTTCGGTCGACGTCGACATGGCATTGACCGATCGCTTCCGCGCTAATTTCGAAGGCCAGATCAGCGAATCCACGCTCGATCTTGCCGGCGTCATCTTCGCGATGCAGACCTATTCGGACATCGGGATCGACAATTCGGGAGACACTCCGCAGGTGCAGTTCTTCCGTCCGGGTACGCAGATGTCGGGCACGGATTACTTTTCCGATCCCGCGCTTACCTATTTCTGGTTCCACCTCGACAACCAGATCGACAACGAGACTTCGCTTTATTCGCTGCGCGGCGATTTCGAATACGACATTTCTTATGAAGGCTTCATCCGCAAAGCTCGCTTCGGCGCGCGCTGGTCGGACCGGGAGCGCGAAACGCGCAATGCCAACTTCTCGAACTGGTCCAACCTCGGTGCTCCGTGGACGGGCCGCGGCGGCAACTGGAACTGCGGCGATCCGCAGGCCTATGGTTGCGGCGGCGCCTACGCGTTCGATTTTCCTGAACAGGCTATTGCGCTCAGCCCCTTCGGCGACAACTTCCAGCGTGGCAATGCACCCGCGCCGGTCATGGGCGATTCCATCTTCTATGGCGGCACGGACAATCTCGTCGAGGCTTACCTCAACGGTTCGCTCGGTGAAGACCTGCAGGCGATCAAGAACTTCACGCTGACGCCGGAAGGCCGTCCGCTGATCGACGGGCGCACACGCCAGTTGCTCGACGGCACGATCGTGCAGTGCGATCCGTTCTGCCCGGAAGAGATCGTGCCCGTTGGCGAAACCTCCAAGGCCGCCTATGTCCGGTTCGATTTCGGCCACGATTTCGCCAACGGCATGGAGCTTTCGGGCAATGTCGGTGTCCGCTATGTCGAAACGAACGTCCGGTCGCGCGGCCTGCTCGGCTTCATCGCGCCGAATTACGTCGATGCCCCCGTTGACCTGGGTGGCTTCAACGGCGGTGGCGACGGCGACGGCGTGGCCGAAATTTCCGACCTGCAGAACCGCTGCGACAACATTCCCGATGGCCAGCAAGGTCCCGGCTATTGCCGCCTTTCCGCAGCCCGCCAGCAGGAGTTTATCGACGGGCTAACCGGCGATATCTTCGTCGACCAGGCCGAAGAAACCTACGATCACTGGTTGCCCAGCTTCAACGCCAAGCTCGATCTCGACAACGGGATGATCGTGCGCGCGGCGGTGTCCAAGGGCATCTTCCGGCCCGATCTTGCGGCCTTCCGCACAGGTGGCCTCGTGTTCGACAATACGCCGACCCTCGTCCAGGGCGGCGATGCCGACCTTGCCGACGGTCCGCTGTTTGGCCTTGCCACCGGCAACCGCAATTTGCGTCCGACCGAAGCGTGGAACTACGACTTGTCATTCGAATATTATTTCGACGATGTGGGCTCGATCACCGCGGCGCTATTCGCGAAGGATGTGAGCGAGCTGGAAATCGGCGGCGCGTCGATCCAGAATATTGTTGCACCTAGCGGCAACGATATCGATGTGATCATCAATGGTCCGGTCAATGCCAGCAGCAGTGCAATCTACGGGGCGGAGCTGGCCTATCTCGACCAGTTCGAGTTCCTGCCCGGCCCGCTGGCGGGACTCGGCACGCAGCTCAGCTACACCTATGTCGATGCAGGCGCTTTCAACAACAACAACCTGGGTGCCGAACGCAGCCCGTTCGCCGTCGACCTGCCATTCACCGGCATTTCGGAGCACACCGTCAACGCCGTGCTGTTCTACGAAATGTACGGCATTTCGGCACGTGCGGCGTATAACTGGCGGTCCGAATACCTGCTGACGACGCGGGACGTCATCTTCCCGTTCCAGCCGATCTACAACGAAAGCACCGGCCAGCTCGACGCATCGATTTTCTACAACGTGACCGACAACATCAAGGTGGGCGTGCAGGGTGTGAACCTGCTGGATGAAGTCACCCGGACCAGTCAGGTCTTCGACTTCGACCAGACGCGCGTCACGCGCTCGGCGTTCCGCAACGACCGCCGCTTCACGTTCCTCGTGCGGTTCGATTTCTGACCGGAGCGAGGTGGCGCCTTTCCGGGTAGCAGGCGGGCTCCGGTGCGTGCATCGCCGGAGCCCGTTTTCGTTATGGTCTTGTAAGGGTACGGACTTGCGACGATGGAATTGAAGTCGACATTTTCCGCGCTTGTAACCGCGATGATCGCGCTTTCCGCCTGTGGCGGCGATAGCGGCGACCGGCCCGTCGCCGGGCCCGGCCCCGCTCCCGCACCCACCACCGCTGCGGGCGAATGGGAACTGGTCTGGGCGGAGGAATTCCACGGCGACACGCTCGACACTTCGCGTTGGAATACCATCGCCGATTGCTGGGGCGGCGGAAATGAGGAACGGCAGTGCTACACCGCGCGAGTCGACAATGTCGCGCTCGACGACGGCATGCTCGTGCTGACGGCGCGGGACGAGGATTACACCGGCAACGCCTGGCCCGCCCATATCGCGCCGTCCCGGCCCGATCCGGACGAGAAGAAAACGGGAAGCTTTACCTCGGGCAAGATAACGACGGCGGGCAAGGCAAGCTGGCTTTACGGCCGGTTCGAAATGCGCGCCCGCCTGCCGCAGGGGCAGGGCACATGGCCCGCCTTCTGGATGTTGCCCGAAGAGGAGCTTTACGGCGGCTGGCCCCTATCGGGTGAGATCGACATCATGGAGACGGTCAATCTCGGCGTCGAATGCGCCAGCTGCGAGGCGGGCGGGGAGAATACCGTCGTCGGCACGCTGCATTACGGCAACCGCCCACCGGGTAATCGCTACAAGGGGCATGATGTGTCCTTTCCGGGCGTGCTCGATGGCGATTTCCACACCTATGGCGTCATCTGGGAGAAGGGTCGGTTTACCTGGACCGTGGATGGCGAACCCTACGGCACGCTCACCCGCGCGGACTGGTTTACTGCGGCGAGCCGCGATCCCGACGCGCCTTTCGACCGACCGTTCCATCTGATCCTGAACCTCGCCATCGGCGGCAACTGGCCGGAAAACACCAATGCCGGCGGCGTGTCGGAGGATGGTTTTCCCAAGCGCATGGAAGTCGACTGGGTGCGCGTCTGGCAATGCGATGCCGACCGCGCTACCGGTCGCGGATGCCAGGGGAATTAGGCAGGATGGGCCGCCGCAGGCAATCGGTGACGATCAAACATGTCGCTGCGGACGCGGGTGTCTCGCTGCAAACCGTCAGCCGTGTCATCAATAACGAGGCCAATGTCCGGCCCGAGATGAAGGAACGTGTGCAGGCGAGCATCGACAAGCTCGGCTATGTCCCTTCCATCGCCGCTCAGCGGATGAGCGGATCGCGCTCCTACATCATCCTTGCGCTGAACGACCGGGAGCGGACCATAGAGACATGGAACGCGCGCGAAGGGAACGACTGGGTCGACCAGATGCTGATGGGCGGGATGCTCAAATGTGCCGAATACGGCTATCGCCTGATGTTCGAACTGGTCGACACGCATGACGATAATATCCAGCGCGAGCTGAAAGGCACGATCGCGGCGCTGCAGCCCGATGGGGTGGTGCTGACCCCGCCTCATTCGGACAACCCGCTGATCACCGACCTTTTGACAAAGCACCGCATCCCCTTTGCCTGCATCGGTGCGCGGGATACGGCATGCGCAATTTCGCTGACTATGTCGGACAATGCCATGGCGCGAAAGGCAACGTCATACCTCGTCGGCAAAGGGCACCGGCGCATAGGCTTCATCGGCGGCTCGCCCGAATATGCGCTCAGCGCGCGGCGCGAGGCCGGGTGGCGTGAGACGATGGCGGAGGCCGGGCTGCCGGTCGAGGGGCTGTTCGCGGACGGGGATTTCTCTTTCGAAAGCGGCGAGAAGGCGGCGCGTGCCTTGCTGTCCAAGGCCCGGCGTCCGAGCGCGATCATCGCCTGCAACGACCAGATGGCGATGGCGACCAATTCGGTGGCCCATGCGCTGGGCCTCAAGGTTCCGGGCGATCTCTCCATCGTCAGCTTCGACAACACGCCGGTGGTGCGCTTCGTCCAGCCGCCATTGACCGCTATCGACCAGCCCATCGCCCAAACGGTCAGCCGCGCGGTGGAACTGCTTATCCTCGCCAATCGCGGTGAGGAGCTGCCGCATATGCCGGTGGCGATCGAGGGTGAACTGATCGAGCGCGCTTCGGTTCGTGCGATGCGCGATGCGAGGACGGATGCCTGAGACAGGCGGGAGGCGACAATCGACCCGTTTCCTGTTGCTCTATGCACTTGCCGTGGCCGGAGGGGCGGTGGCCTATGTCCCGTTTCTCACCATCCTCCTGCCCGTACGCGTGGAGGCGATGGCGGGAGAAGCGAGCGTGGGCTGGCTCGCCTACGCCGCATTCTGCGGCGCAATCGCAGCGAGCCTGGCGGCGATTGCGTTTGGCTGGCTGTCCGACATAACCCGCAACCGGCGCGGCTGGATCGGGGCAGGGATGGCGATGAGCTGCGGGCTGTTGCTGGCCCTGCGAGGTGTGGGCGATCTGCCTACGCTGCTGGTCCTTCTCGTCGCCTGGCAGCTCGCGCTCAACATGATGCTGGCACCGCTGGCCGCCTGGGCGGGCGACACGGTGCCCGACCATCAAAAAGGCACGCTCGGCGGATTGCTGGCTTTCTCTCCGGCGCTTGGCGCATTGGCTGGGGCACTGGTGACGATCCCCGGTCTCGCCGATGCGGACACACGCATGGCACTGGTCGCAGGCCTTGTTGCGCTCTGCGTGCTGCCTGCCCTCATCTTCGGAAGGCCGCGCCATTTCTGCGAGCTGATGCAAAGCAGACCGGTAACCAAAGCACGGGCACTGCAACCACGCCGCATCGTGGCGCGCATGTGGCTCGCCCGGCTGCTGCTGCAAATCGCAGAGGCGGCGCTTTTCGCCTATCTCTATTTGTGGCTGCGCTCCATCGCACCGGGTATCGGCGACAACTATGCCGCGCGTGTCTTTAGCGTGGTGCTGCTCGTTGCCGTTCCGTTGACGCTGGCGGTCGGGCGCTGGGCGGACAGGATGGATCGGCCCATCCTGCCGCTGTCGGTTTCAGCGGGGGGGAGCGCGGCGGCGCTCGGCGTCATGGCACTCGCCGAAACCCTACCCGTCGCGCTCGCCGGTTACGCCGTTTTCGGCCTGTCCGCAGGAGTTTTTCTCGCGCTGCATTCGGCGCAAACCCTGCGCGTCCTGCCTTGCCCGGAGACACGTGGGCGCGATCTGGGGCTGTTCAACCTGACCAACACCGTTCCCTCGCCGATCATGTCGGTGCTGACGCTGGCGCTGGTGCCGGTGTTCGGCTTTTCGGGCCTGTTCATCATGCTCGCGGTCCTTGCGGGCCTCTCCTGCCTGCTGCTCGTGACGACAAAGCTCCCTGCATATTGATCCCGATAGCGACTTGCGTTCGTGCGCCGGGGCTGTAGAACCGAGCCGATTGAGAACGTTCCCAAAGAAGAGGAATCGCATGAAAACGGGACTGGATTTGCGGATCGGCACGGCACTAGCGGCGCTCGGGCTGGGGCTTGCGGGATGCGCCACCGTGCCGGTGGAAACCCCATCGGGCGTAACGGCATCCGCGCCCTATAACGACGAAGATGCCTATGTTGCGAACCTCGTCGCGCGCATGTCGACCGAGCGCAAGGTCGCGCAGCTGATCCAGCCGCAGATCAATTCCTTCACGCCAGAGGACATGGCCCGCTACCGCTTCGGAAGCTATCTCAATGGCGGCAATGGTGGACCCTATGGCGACGAATTCGCGCCCGCCAGCGAGTGGTTGCGCTACGCCGATGAGATGTACGACGCCTCGGTCCGCCCGATGGCGGATGGCGAGCCGGTGATCCCGACCATGTGGGGTACCGATGCGGTACACGGCCACACCAATGTGGTAGGCGCGACGATCTTCCCGCACAATATCGCACTCGGTGCGGCAGGTGACGAAGACCTCGTGCGCCGGATCGGCGCGGCTACCGCAGTCGAAATCGAGGTGACGGGCATCGACTGGAACTTCTCGCCCACCGTGGCTGTCGCACGCGACGATCGTTGGGGCCGCACATACGAAAGCTATTCCGAAGATCCGCAGCTCGTCGCCCGGCTTGGGGCGGCGCTGGTCGAGGGGCAGCAGGGTCCGCGCGGCGATGCTGACTATCTCGGCGCGGGCCGCGTCATCGCGACCGCCAAGCACTTCTTCGGCGACGGCGGCACTGATAACGGCGTCGACCAGGGCGAGGTCACCGGCGATATCGGCGCGCTGATGGCCATCCACGCCGTCCCCTATCCCGCGGCGATCGAGGCCGGAGTCGAAGCCATCATGGCGAGCTTTAACTCGATCAACGGGCGCAAGATGCACGGCAATGAGGCGCTGCTGACCGATGTCTTGCGCGGCCAGATGGGCTTCGAGGGGCTCGTCGTCGGCGACTGGAACGGCCACGCTCAGGTTGCCGGATGCACTGTCACCGACTGCCCGCAATCGCTGCTGGCGGGTCTCGACATCTACATGGTGCCCGACGACTGGAAGGGGCTGATGGATACACTCGTCGCGCAGGTGAACGACGGTACCATCCCGCTGGCGCGGCTTGACGATGCCGTAACCCGTATCCTGCGCGTCAAATACCGCGCGGGCCTGCTCGGCCCCGATGCGCAGCGCCCGTCTGAACGCGGCTTCGCCGGCCAGTTCGATCAACTCGGCTCCGCCGAACACCGCGGCCTGGCGCGAGAGGCGGTGGCGCGCTCGCAGGTCATCCTGAAGAACGATGGAGTGCTTCCGCTGGCCCGCGGCGCGACTGTGCTCGTCGCAGGCAGCGCGGCAGACAATATCGGGCAGGCGGCAGGCGGCTGGACGCTCGAATGGCAGGGTAGTACCGAATACGATGCCGCCGCGCGCTTTCCGGGCGCAACCTCGATCTGGGCGGGCCTACGCGACGCAGTCAGCGCGCGCGGCGGCAGGGCGAACCTGTCGGCCGACGGCAGATTCTCCGCGCGTCCCGATGTCGCAGTCGTCGTGTTCGGCGAAGAGCCTTATGCCGAATTCGCGGGCGACCGCAGCAACCTGGCCTTCCGCGACGAGGAAGGGCTCGAACTGCTCCGCAGCTTCAAGGCGCAAGGCATTCCCACCGTCGCCGTGTTCCTTTCGGGCCGCCCGATGTGGATGAATCGTGAGATGAACGCCGCCAACGCTTTCGTCGCCAGCTGGCTGCCAGGCAGTGAGGGCGCAGGCGTTGCCGACATCCTTACCGGCGCACGCGAGGCTACCGGGCGGCTGTCCTTCAGCTGGCCCGCGGAATGCGGCGGTATGCCGGTGAACGGGCCGGACGGCGCGCTCTTCAATGTCGGTTACGGCCGCGCGCTTGGCGACACGTCCGCGACGCCAACGCTCAACGAGGAATGCGCGGCGCTGGCCGAAGGTCCGTCAGCCGAATGGTTCGGACAAGGCCGCCTCGCCGACGGGGTCCTCGCGACAGCGGGCGGACAGGAGCTGGTGAACTTTTCCGGCAGCGCGGGCGGCATCCGCTCTCGCGGGGTGGACCGCAACGCACAGGAAGACTCGCGCGAAGTCGCCTTTGCGGCGGGGTCTGTGCTGGCCATCGAAGGTGAGGGCGCCGGCAACGCCTATCGCATCACCTACAGCGTCGATACGCGGCCGACCGCGCCGGTGACCGTACGCAGCGGCGGGTCGTCGCTAGATATCACGCAGAGCCTCTCGATAGCCGAAGGCAAGGGCTACCGCGAGATGGTGCTGACCGGGGAATGCCTCGACGGGCTGGACAACCGTGTGGAATTCGCGTCCACGTCGGCATTCACGATCCGCTTCGCCGTTATCGAGAAGGTGGAGCTTGGCGAAGGAACTGAATGCTCCTTCTAAGGGCAGCGCTGAACGAAGCGATTGAGACAGTCGCGCATGTCTGCGCAAATTGACCATGACCTTATTATCGGAGCCGTCCAATCGAGGCGGCCCGAACTGACGGGAGTAGCATTTCGATGGAAGAGCGTGCCGCTAAAGGAAATACCGTGCTGGCGGCGTTCGTCGCTGTCACGACGCTATTCTTCGCCTGGGGCTTCATCACCTCGCTGATCGATCCGCTGGTGGCGGCAGTGAAGGGCATCTTCACGCTGACGGACCGGCAGGCGATGCTGTCCGCCTTCGCGTTCTTCATCGCCTATGGCGTCATCAGCTTCCCAGCCGCAGCTGTCATCGCGAAATGGCGGGCGGTGCCGTCCATCCTCATCGCGCTCGCCATGATGGTCGTTGCCTGCCTCATCATGCTTGGCGCTGCGAATATCGCGAATTACAACCTCGTGCTGCTTGGCCTCTTCGTGCTGGCGAGCGGCATCACCATGCTGCAGGTGGCGGCGAACCCGCTCGCCGCCGCGCTCGGCACGCCCGAAAAGAGCCACTTCCGCCTGACACTCGCGCAGACGCTCAACAGCTTCGGCACGATCATCGGCCCGTTCCTCGGCTCGGTCCTTTTCCTGAAGGGCGTCGAGGTCGAGGAAGGCGTCGCGTTGACCGAAGAGGTGCGCAACAACGCGCTTGCCGGGATCGACACCGCCTATTTCTGGATTTGCGGGCTCTTGATCCTGCTGCTCGTCTTTTTCTTCGTGGTGCGCAAGACGGTGTCGAGCGCGGCCCCCGTAATCGGTTCGGGCAAGAGCCTTCCGAGCCTTATCGCCGATGCCTTTTCCTCCAAGTGGGCGCTGATCGGCGCGGGTGCGATCTTCCTTTATGTGGGGGCCGAAGTCGCGATCGGCGCGCAGATGGCGCTGTTTCTTGCTAGCGACAATACGTGGGGCATTGCGTTGGAAGATGCCGGCAAGCTCGTTTCCTATTACTGGGGCGGCGCATTCGTCGGGCGGCTCGTCGGATCGGCGCTGCTTTTCCGGTTCAAGGCGTTCCACCTGCTGACGATCTTCACCGCGGTGGCCGCAGCCATGTGCCTCTACGTTTTTCTCGTCGGCGGCGTGACGGCGGGCTATGTCGCGCTGGCGATCGGGCTGTTCAATTCGATCATGTTCCCCGTCATCTTCACACTGACACTGGAGCGTTCGACCGCGAGTGAGGAGGCGACATCGGCCATGCTGTGCACCGGTATCATCGGCGGCGCATTCATTCCGCTGCTGGTCGGCACGGTGTCGGATGCGAGCAGCTACACGGTCGCGTTCATCGTGCCGGCAATCTGCTACGCCGTGCTGTGCCTGTTCGCGCTGACGG
>JBARVT010000107.1:0-4108 GCA_049646405.1 Alteraurantiacibacter sp. | reverse complement strand
ACTTGGAACGGCGCAAGCGCGGGCGGCACGCGCAGACCGTCATCGTCGCCATGCGTCATGATGAGCCCTCCGACCATGCGGGTCGACATGCCCCAGCTGACCGTGTGAGCGAGAGCCTGCCCGCCTTCCCTGTCCTGATACCGGATGTTCGCCGCTTCCGCGAAATTGGTGCCGAGATAATGGCTCGTGCCAGCTTGCAACGCCTTGCCGTCCTGCATCATCGCCTCGATCGACCACGTCTCGGTTGCGCCCGGAAAGCGCTCGTTTTCCGGCTTTTCGCCCGCGATAACGGGAATGGCCGCGTCCTCCTCGGCGAAGGCGCGATACATCTCGAGCGCCATCATCGTCTCGGCTCGCGCTTCCTCGGCATCGGCATGGGCCGAATGACCTTCCTGCCAGAGAAACTCGCTGGTGCGCAGAAACATGCGGGTGCGCATTTCCCAGCGCACGACATTCGCCCATTGGTTGATCCGCAGCGGCAGGTCGCGCCAGCTTTGTATCCAGCGGCTCATCGCGTCGCCGATGATCGTTTCCGATGTCGGCCGCACGACAAGCGGCTCCTCGAGCTTAGCCTCCGGATCAGGGACCAGCCCGCCGTTGCCATCGGCGATCAGCCGGTGGTGCGTGACGACCGCCATCTCCTTGGCGAAGCCGTCGACATGCTCCGCCTCGCGGGTGAAATTGGAAAGCGGTATGAAGATCGGAAAATAGACGTTCTGCACGCCCGCGCGCTTTATCCGGTCGTCCAGCAGGCGCTGCATGCGTTCCCAGATGCCGTAGCCCCACGGCTTGATGACCATACAGCCGCGCACGCCCGATTCCTCGGCCATGTCGGCGGCGGTGATGACTTCCTGGTACCAGGCAGCGAAATCGTCTTCGCGCTTGGTGCTAAGGGCGTGGCGGATGGCGGACATTGGCGAGTGTTCCGAATGGATTGCAGACAGGCACTCCCCATGACGCGCAGGAGCCTGCGAGTCGAGAGGCCTCACGCTGATGGTAGGTTGGGGGCGCTACTCGCCGAGCTTGTCGAGCTTGCGCTGCATCTCGGCCATCTGCTCACGCAGCGTGTCGATGTCATCGGCCTTCTTTTCTGACTTTTCTGACGCGGGTTCGGCCGCAGCGGCGCCCGCCCCAGCTGCGCCCGGCATGAAGGCCTGCGCCGCCGCCTGGAACATCGCCATGTTGGTTTCGGCCATGCGCGTCAGCGCTCCAGTGCCCATGCTGGACTTGAAGGCGTCCTGCAATTTCGACTGGTTCGTCTGGAAATTGGCCATCGCCGCTTCAAGGTAAGGCGGCATCATGGCTTGCATCGAATTGCCGTACATGCCGATCAGTTGGCGAAGGAAACTGACGGGCAGCATGTGCTCTCCCGCTGCCTCTTCCTCCCGGATGATCTGCGTCAGACTTGAATGCGTAATGTCATTGCCGGACTTCGCATCGAGCACCTGGAAGTCGATATTCTCGCGGACCATATTCGCCAGATCGTCCAGCGTGATGTAGCTCGACGAGCGGGTGTTGTAGAGGCGCCGATTGGCGTATTTCTTGATAATGACGGGCTGGTCGCCCGCGTCCGCCTTGTCGGCCATATTGTCTGCTTTCCCAAGTGGTGCACGTGCTTTTAGCACTTGCAACACGAACTTTGCAAACGCGGTAAACGTTTGTGTTCAGGAACGGGAATAGCGAATGCCGAGGCTGGTGAGAATTTCATATTGCGAAAGCCCGCTGCGCGCGGAGGTCTCGGGCAGGTTCAGCGGGATGTCGACGAAATCGCCTTCCGCAAGGGCGCTGTTCCCAGCGTCGACTACGATCATGTCCATCGACACCTTGCCGATGACCGGAAGTTGCCAACCGTCAAAAGAGACCGAACCGCCCGGCCCCATCGCGCGCATCAAGCCGTCGGCATAGCCGATCGAGATAGTCGCGGCTCGGGTCGACTGTTCGGCGGTCCAGATCGCATTGTAACCGACGCTGTCGCCGGGAGAGAGGTCGCGCATCTGGATGACCGCGGCTTGTGGCTGCGCGACCTGCTTGATTACGTCCGCCAGTGCAGGATGAGCTATTCCACCGTAGAGGGCGAGGCCGGGGCGGGTGAGATCGAAATGGTATTGCGGGCCAAGCGCGATACCGGCAGAATTGGCGAGGCTGCGGCGCTTAGCCTGGACGGCCGCAGAAGCTTTGCGGAACGTGGCAAGCTGGCGCGCGTTCATCGCGCTGTCTTCATCGGCACAGGCGAGATGCGACATGACGGTATCGATGTCGAGCGAGCGGATCGCCGGGTCGGACACTTCCGACGGTTCAATGCCGAGGCGGTTGATGCCGGTGTCGATCATTAGGTGGCAGGTGCCGCCGCCACTTTCTTTCCAAAGCACGGCTTGCCGTAGAGAATTGATGACAGGGATGGCGCCTGTTGTTTGGGCAAACGCTGCTTCTTCCGGTGTGCGGACGCCGTGCAGGACGCTGACAGTAGCCCCCTCGGAATAGTTGAGCACCGCCGGAACTTCGCTCCAGTGCGCGAGGAAAAAGTGCCGCGCGCCCGCCTCATGCAATATCGGCACCACGATTTCGACGCCCAGGCCGTAAGCGTCGGACTTTACCGCTGCTCCCGCTTCCGCCTCGCCCGACATTCGGTGAAGCGCGAGCCAGTTAGCGGCAAGCGCCTCCCTATCGATATTCAGGCGCAGACTGCGGGGCGGTTCGTCAGGCAGGCGCGTCACGGAAATCTTCCGGCGGTCCGCCTTTCAGGCCCCACCATGCGACCAGTACGCCGAATGCAACGACCGCCCACGTGTACCAGAGACCAGCATAGACATCGCCGCTGCGCGCAACGATGTAGCTTGAGATCAGGGGCAGGAAGCCGCCGAGATAGCCGGCGCCGATGTGATAAGGGATCGACATGGAAGAATAGCGGATCGAGGCGGGAAACATCTCCGTCAGCAAGGCGGCGACCGATCCATATGTCAGCGCGGACAGCATGCCGAGCACCAGCAGGAGCGCGATGACACCGAGAATATTCGCCAGCGGCGGGGTCTGCCGCGCAAAATCGAAGCCGCGCTCCGCCAGCGCCGCCTGCAATCCGTCGCGCCGGGCCGCGCCGTCGGTCATCCAGTCGGATCCTATGGCGATTGGGACGCCGCCCACGCTCACGCCTACCGTCTCGCTTTCGACGACATCGTAGGCGACACCGCTGGCCGTCAGGCTTTCAAGCAACATGCCGCATTCGCTGGCCGTCGATCCGCTGAGTTCGGCGAAGGGATCGGTCGAGCAATTCGTCCCGCGCACCACGACCGGGTTGGCCGATGAGGCGGCGGAAAGGCCGGGATTGGCGAGCGACCCCATGCCCCAGAAAATCGGGAAGAGGAGCGCCAGCGTCGCCAACGCGCCGATGATGATAGGCCTCTTGCGCCCCACCCTGTCCGACCATTTGCCGACGACGATGTAGAACGCCATCGAAATGCTGCCCGCAATCAGTAGGATGATCTCGACCAGCCCTTCCTCCATCCGCATCGGTCCGCGCAGGAAGCCGAGCCCGCTGAAAAAAGCAGTGTACCAGATAGTGGTAAGCACGCCGGTTATGCCGAACAGCGCGACGAAGATGCGCCGCTTGTTGCCGGGATAGGTAAAACTTTCGACGAAGGGGTTCTTGGCTGTCTGCCCTGCCGCCTTCATTGCGCGGAAAACCGGGCTTTCCGACAGCTTTAGCCGCATCCACAGCGAGATGCCGAGCAGGATGATCGACAGCAGGAATGGCACGCGCCAGCCCCATGCGGCGAAGTCCTCGGCCGGGATCAGCGCGCGGCACACAAGCACGACGATGATACTGAGCACAAATCCGCCGACGACGCTTGCCTGGATGAAGCTTGTGTAAAAGCCGCGCTTTTCCGGTGGTGCGTGCTCCGCGACATAGATCGCTGCGCCACCATACTCGCCGCCGAGTGCCAGACCTTGCAGGACGCGGAACAGAATAACGATGATCGGCGCTGCGATACCGATGCTGGCGGCGGTCGGCACCAGCCCGACCCCCGCGGTCGCCACGCCCATCAGGGTGACGGTAACGAGAAAGGTGTATTTGCGCCCCAGCTTGTCGCCGAGATAGCCGAACAGGATCGCC
>JBARVT010000106.1:0-12072 GCA_049646405.1 Alteraurantiacibacter sp. | reverse complement strand
GGTAGACGCGCAGGCACTCGTCATCGTCATCGCACCAATGGCGACCACAATCTTGCTCTTCATTCTTGTGAATCCCTCGTGAAATTGCAGCCAATGCCCCTCGCATCGACGCAATTTTTAGAGTGATAGAATGTGCCTTACGCCGGTCAAGCCGTGCCAATCACCTGCTTACGATTTGTCGAACAGTGTTGCCCAACGGCGCTTCTCGCGGGTCTTCCAATGACCCCGATGATATGCGTCGCTAGCCAGCAGGGGCATGACGCTCCCCGCTTCGGCAAACACCATCTGCTCGATCGCGGTCGAAACCTTGCCCCAGCTTGCCGCTTCCTGCAGCGTTGAGGAAGAGCACGCCCCGTCGCGCACGTCTGCAACGGTGATCTGCACCGCGTATTTGTGCACAGACACGTCTTCATGGCCGAGGATTTCGGCGCACACGACCGTATCCTGAATGAAGTTCTTGGGCACCCCGCCGCCGATCATCAGCAGACCGCTGTCACCACTCTTCAACTTGATGTCAGTAAGCTCGCGGAAGTCGGCCACCGCGTCAATCATCAGGTAGGGTTCGCCCTTCGCCATCTGATCGACCTGGTGCTTCACCAGTCCGAATCCCGCCGACGAGTCCACGAAGGCAGGGCAGAAGATCGGCACGTCGTGCTCGTAGGCGAGCTTGACGAGGCTGTTGTCCTTCTTGCCGTTTTCGACGAGATACTTGCCCATTTCGCGGATGAAGGCGCGGCTCGAATACGGCCCCGGCGGCAGCGAATTGGCGATGGCGTTGATCGTGAAATCGCAGTCCTGCAACTGCTCTTCGTCGATATAGGTGTCGTAGATACGGTCGATATAAAGCGAGCGTAGCGTATCGTCGTCCGGCACCTCATTGGCCTGATAGTGCTTGTGTCCAAGCCCTTCGAAGAAGTCCATGTCAACGATGGTCGCACCCGTCGCCACGACGCAATCGACCATGTTGGAGCGGATGAGCTCGGCATAAAGATCCATGCAGCCACCCGCACTGGTCGAGCCTGCGATGACGAGGAAGATAGTGCAATCCTTGTCGGCGAGCATCTGGTTGTAGATCTCGGTCGCGCGGCCGAGGTCACGGCTGGTGAAGCTCATCTTCTTCATCTGGTCGACGATGGGCCGCGCGTCGAAACTGGTGATGTCGATATGCTCGACCTCGGTGCTCAGCAGTTCGGCCTTGCGGGTGTCGTTGATTGCGGAATCGCTCATGCGGGTATGTCTCCTGTCGGTGTGCCCGCATAACGGGCTTTCCCCGCCCCCGTTCCACCGTTTCGCCTGCTTGCCAAGGGGGCAATCTTACAAGGTCTTACAGGTCTTACACAGTTCAGGGTGGAAAAATCCGCCACGCCCATGCACTTGCGCAAAAGCGCGGTTTCCTGCGGGCTGGCGGACGGTTTTCGACATGCGCCCACCCTGCCCCGCGTGACAGCGTGTAGGAAAGCGGAATAAGCGTCCCGGCATGAGAGAGCCGACCCGCGAAGGCGTGCTGCACGCCGCCGAAAAAATCGCCGCGCAATTCCCGCCCACGCCTCTGCTGCCGTTCGAGCATGAGGGCCGCACGCTCTGGGCGAAGGCCGATTGCCTGCAACCCATGGGCGCGTTCAAGATACGCGGCGCCTGGCACCGGCTGACCGAGCTTTCCGACGCAGAAAAGGCGCGAGGCGTCGTTGCCGTCTCTAGCGGCAATCATGCGCAGGGGATCGCACTGGCGGCGCGGTTGCTGGGCGTGGAGGCGACCATCGTCATGCCTGCCGACGCGCCCGCCGTGAAGCTGGAGCGCACGCGCGGCTATGGCGCGAGCGTCGTTACCTACGACCGGCTGAGCGAGAACCGCGAAGAGATCGCCAAATCCATCGCCGCCGACAAGGGCGCGACCTACGCCCATGCCTATGGCGATCCTTGGGTGATCGAAGGGCAAGGCAGCGCCGGAATCGAGATCGCCGCGCAGATGCAGTCGCAGGCAGGGCGAGACCTGTCGAGAATCGTCACATGCTGCGGCGGCGGCGGGCTGACCGCCGGCCTCGCCCTCGCCTGCCCCGACGCCAGCGTGGTGCCGGTGGAGCCGGAAGGATGGGACGATGTGTGTCGCAGCCTCGAGATCGGCGAAATACAGAGCGTCGGCCCCAATCCGCCGCCCACCGCCTGCGACGCAATCCAGACCTTTGCCACCTTCCCAATAAACTTCTCGGTGATGCTGGCGCATTGCCGCGAATGGGCGCGCGTGTCCGAAGCGGACATTCGCAATGCACAACGCTTCGCCTTTTCGCAGCTGCGCCTCGTCCTCGAACCGGGCGGCGCGGCGGCACTGGCGGCGGTGCTGGCAGGCAAGGTCGAGGGGAACGAGGGCACAGCTATCATGCTGACCGGCGGCAACACGGATGCGGCAGCCTTCGCCGGGGTGCTGGGGACGAGCGATTAGGTTGCGATTGACAATCTAATCCGATGCGGCAAGCTCGCATATCGACAGGGAGATCGCCATGAACACCGCCATCCTAGCCCCCGCCGCCGCGCTGATCGTCTGGTCGATCGTGATGCTCGTCTGGATGGCGGCGACACGCTTTCCCGCGATGGGCAAACTCGCCACGGAACGGAAGACCGCCCGCAAGAGTGGCGGAATCGCGCGCCCGGGCGGTCGCGGGCAGGATCTTGAAGGCGTCATCGACGACCGGGTGAATTGGAAGTCGCACAATTACACACACCTGATGGAACAGCCGACGCTGTTCTACGCAGTGACGATCATCCTCGCCATCGTCGGAGCAACGCCGGACATGGTTATCGCCGCGTGGATCTACACCGGCGTGCGCATCCTCCATTCCCTGTGGCAGGCGCTCGTGAACACCATCCCGATACGGCTGATGCTGTTCCTCATCAGCACCTTCGCACTCTCCTATCTCGCCGTGCGCGCGCTGGTGGCGACGCTATGATCGACATCCTGCAGCCCGTCATCGCGCTCGCGGCGTGGACCATGGTGATGTGGCTGTGGATGTATGCGACGCGGCTCCCGGCGATGTCACGGGCGAAGGTCGATCCCGATAGCCTCGCCCGCGATCCCGATGCCTCGCTCGACCGGGCGCTGCCGGTTGATGTCCAATGGAAGGCGCATAATTACAACCACCTGCACGAAGCGCCGACGGTGTTCTATACGGTGATGCTGACGCTCGCGCTGCTTACGACACAGGCGGCTTTGACCAACGCGGGCGAGGAACTCGTCGCGATACTCGGCTGGGCCTATGTCGCCTTGCGCATCGCCCATTCACTGGTGCAGGCGCTGGTCAACAAGGTCGTCGTCCGCTTCGCACTTTTCGCCCTGTCGAGCCTCGTCCTGATCGCCCTCGTGGCGCTCACCGCCATCGCTGCCTTCACCATGCCGACCTAGGGGCAAACCCGCACCCAGCCATACAGCTTTCCTGTGCAGGCGTTTGGTAAACGCTGCCGAAAGGAGAAGCCCGATGGCCTACATCCTGGTGGTCGACGACGATGACATCGTGGCGGAACACGCCGCAAACGTGCTGGCTGATGCGGGCCATGCCTGCGGCTGGGTGGATAGCGCGGAAGCGGCTATGGAACTACTCGCCAGGCGCAAGCCCGACCTTATCCTGCTCGACCAGAACATGCCCGGCGCCAATGGCGGCACGATGCTGCGCCGCCTGCGCGCTTCGCAGCACCATTACGACGTGCCGGTCATCATGTTCACCGGCCAGCAGGGCATAAAGGAAGAGCAGATCGCCTATTACAACGGCGCGCAGGATTACATCCGCAAGCCGTTCAGCGAAAAGATGCTGGTGTTCCGCGTGCGGCAGGTGCTCAATGCGCGCAAGGGCAAAAAGAGGCAACTGACAAAGGCGTACCTGCCGGGTTTTCCCGAACAGCCGGACGCGGTGGCCCCGCCCGTCCGGTTTCTCTAACGCGGGCGCTGGCTGGTTTGCTTACCCGGCGATTTCAGTAAGATCCGAAATGAAGTTCTCGGTCCAGCGCTGAACGTTGTCCTCGCGCACTGTGACGATCAGCTTCTCGTAGCGGCTCTTGCGCTCTTCCAGCGGCATGTCGAGCGCCACGCGAATAGCGTGGGCCATGTCGTCCGAACTGTGCGGATTGACGAGCAGTGCGCCTTCCCCGTCGCAATCGAGCTGCTGAGCGGCCCCGGCAAAACGGCTGAGGATCAGCACGCCCGGATCGTCCGGGTCCTGCGCCGCGACATATTCCTTGGCGACGAGATTCATTCCGTCGCGCAAGGGCGTGACGAGGCAGATTTTCGAGGCGCGGTAAAAGCCGTAAAGTTCCTCCTGCGCATAGCCCCTGTTGACATAGCGCACCGGGACGAGATCGACCTCACTGCGCGCACCGTTGATCTGGCCCGCCTTCTGTTCGAGAGTGGCGCGAATATCCTGATAGCTGCCGATATCCTCGCGACTGGGGGGCGCGATCTGCACGAAAACGAGATCGCGCACACGCTCTGGATAGCGGTCAAAGAAGCGCGAGATGCCGTCGAGCCTCTCCGGCAGGCCTTTGGAATAGTCGAGCCGGTCGACCCCGATCATCGCGGTGCGGTGGCGGGTGGACGAGATAAAACGCTGCTGCGCCTGCCGCGCTTCGCCGGTGTCGCCTTTCGACGTGAAGTGCTCGTAATCGATGCCGATGGGGTAGGCGCGGGCAATGGTCGTCTTGCCATCCAGCGTGACCGCACCGCTCTCGCGGTCGACCTTTGCGCCCAGTTCCTTTCCGCAATAATGCAAGAAGCTTTCGAGCCAGGTGTCGTTCTGGAAACCGAGCAGGTCGTAATGCAGCATCGCACGCACCAACCGCTCGTGATAGGGCAGCGAGACGAACAGGTTAGTTGGCGGCCACGGCGTATGGAGGAAGAAGCCGATCTTGTTGTCCACCCCCATGCTGCGCAGGCGCTCGCCCAGCGGCAGGAAATGGTAATCGTGGACCCAGACGATATCGCCATTTTCAATTAGCGGCAGCGCGCTTTCGGCGAAGCGTTCGTTGGTTCGCTCATACCCCTTCCCGAACTCCCGTTCGTAGCGGGTCAGATCGATGCGGTAGTGGAACAGCGGCCAGAGCGTGGAATTGGCATAGCCATTGTAATATTCTTCCACGTCCTGCTTCGGCAGGTCGATCGTGGCGGTGGTCACGCCCTCCGAGCTGCGCACGTAGTTGATGCTGCCGGTATATTCCGTCGCCTCCTTGCCGGACCAGCCGAACCAGATGCCGCCATTCGACTTCAGCGCGGCGTTGAGCGCGCCTGACAGCCCGCCTTGCGCACCGGCGACCCCGCGCGCCTTGGGCACGGCGACGCGGTTCGATATGACTACCAGTCTTGGCACGAATGCCCCTTCCGTCCGCCCCTAGCGGACCGTGTTCCAACTTTTAGACAACAAGGCCGCGCAGTTGATCGTTCCGACGAGGGAATAGGTCTGCGGAAAATTGCCCCACAATTCGCCGGTCTCGAAATCCATGTCCTCGCTCAGCAGTCCGGAGCCCGTGCGGTGGGCGAGCATGGTGCAGAACAACTCGCGCGCCTCTTGCTTGCGGCCCATCAGCGCGAGCGCTTCGATCAGCCAGAAGGTGCAGATGTTGAACGCGGTTTCGGGCGCGCCAAAATCGTCCTCGGCGGCATAGCGCAGCATATGTTCGCCGCGGCGCAGGTCACGCTCGATCTGCGCGAAGGTCAACTGGAAGCGTTCATCCTCGGGCTGGACGTAGTGCAGTTCGAGCAGTTGCAAGAGGCTGGCATCGAGATAGTCGCTCTCGAAGCTCGCGCCGTAATGGCCGCCCTTCCACGCCTTGTCCTCGATCTTGGCGGAGATGGCCTTGGCCCGCTCGCGCCAGTGCTTCGCGCGGTCCGCCTTGCCGAGAAACTCCGCGACCTTGGCGAGCCGGTCGCAAGCCGCCCAGTTCATGACGGCTGAATAAGTATGTGTTTCCTGCCGCGTGCGGAACTCCCACAATCCGGCATCGGGCTGGTCGTGCATGCGCCACGCCGTCTCACCCACCTGCTCGAGGCTCTCGAAATCGCGGTCGTCCGCCATGCGCAACAGTCGCCGGTCGAAAAAGCCCTGCGCGGTCGGCAGCACGATCTGGCCGTAGGCATCGTGCTGCACCTGCTTGTAAGCGGCATTGCCCACGCGCACCGGCCCCATCCCGCGATAGCCCGCAAGGTGCGCGGCGGTCGTCTCGTTCAACTCACCCTCGCCCATCACCGAGTAGAGCGGCTGGATCTGACCGCCCTTGCTGCCATCGATAATGTTGCGCAGGTAACCGAGATATTTCTCCAGCACATCGAGCGCGCCGAGCCGGTTGAGCGCCTGCACCGTGTAATAACTGTCGCGGATCCAGCAGTAACGGTAATCCCAGTTGCGCTCGCTGCCCGGTGCCTCGGGGATCGAGGTCGTCAGCGCAGCGACGATGGCGCCCGTTTCCTCGTGCTGGCAAAGTTTCAGTGTGATCGCGCAGCGGATCACCTCGTCCTGCCATTCAAAGGGCGTTGCCAGCCCGCGCGACCAGTGCTGCCAGTATTTGCGCGTGGACTGTTCCATCCGCCGGATTTCCTCGCGCAGGTTCCCGGTAAACGGTTCATCCGGACCGAGGAAGAAATGCGTGTCGTCCTCGATGCGAAAGGTGCGCCCTTCGAGGATGTAGCCCACCGGCGCATCGGTAGAGAGGCGCAGCGCCTGCCGCCCGACGAGGTAGCGGATGTGGTTGGTGCCGTTGGTCGTTTCCGCCAGCGCGGCGCCGTAATTCTTCATTGGGCGCAGGATTACGCGGATCCGAGGGCTGCCTGCCACAGGCCGCACGATGCGCGACCAGGCAACGGGGCGGTACATCCGGCCCGATCCTTCGAAACGCGGGCAGAAATCGAGTACCTCGACAGCGCTGCCATCCTCCGCCGTCAGGGTAGTGACAAGGATCGGCGTGTTGCGAATATATTCCTGGCTGGCGGAGACCTGCCCGTCTAGCTCGAACCGCCAGGTGCCCGCGCCCTGCCCATTCTCGCCGTTGAGCAACGCACAGAACACCGGGTCCCCGTCCACCCGGGGCACGCAGCCCCACACCAGGCCGCCGCGCTTGTCGATGAGGCCGGAAACCTGGCAATTCCCAATAGGCCAGAGTTCGAGCGAGCTTTCGTGCGGAGCGATAGGCGTCTGTTCGGTCACAGGTCCAACCAATGGTGCACTGCAGCAGGGCTGGCAAGGGCGTATCGCGCATTGTCGCTTTCGCGTTCGCCCACGGCGATGCCGAAACCGCCCAGATCGGCGGCGGCGCGCATGCCGTCCTCGTCGGTAACATCGTCTCCGATGAAGACCGGCCGCGCGCTCAGGAACGGCTTGCTATCCATGAAAGCGCGCACCGCACTCGCCTTGTCCGAACCATCGGCGACCAGTTCGATCACCCGCTTCCCGCGCTTAACCTTCAGATCGAATTTTTCGGCCAGTTCCTCAGCAAAGGCGAGGCCCGCCTGCTCCAAAGAAGGATCGGCACGGTAATGCAACGCCGCGCCATGGGTTTTCTCTTCCAGCGAAAATCCCTTCCGCTCGGCGAAGTCGGCGATTTCCTGCCTTGCTTCATGCGCGAGGGAGACGGGCGGCTCTCCTACCGTCCCGCCGCTCGCCGCGCGGCGATCGCTGCCGTGCGAACCTGCGCAGGCGACCGGTAGCGCGCCGGTGTGTTTTTCGAGATCGTCCAGAGCGCGCCCGCTGACAACCGCCAGCCTGCCGCCGAGCCGCTTTTCCAGCGCGCAGATACGCGCGACGAGATCGCCGGGCACCACGATCGTGTCGGGGGTTTCGGCAATCTCGACCAGCGTGCCGTCGAAATCGAGGAACAGCGCCATCGGCCCTTCGGCCAGCAAGGCGTCGAGGGCGGGCGGTTCTGGCAGGTCGGATGGGCTCATCGAGAGCCGCGCTAACGCAGCTTCCCCGACGGGTCAAAGCCCGCCTTGCGACATGCTGGGGTCAGTGCTTCGAGAAGGCGGTGCGATCACCCCAATGCCTTGCAGGACAGCCGCCATCGCCAGCATAACCGCAAGCCAGTGAAGCGCTGCCATCAAGCCCGGCCGAGCCTCGCGGCGCGAGACCAGCGAGCCGACCAGCAGGACGGGCATTACGAAGCCAATCCAGATGATGAATGCACTGGCGAGGGCGATAAGCCATGCATTGCCTTGCGGCGGCGCGAGAATGACAGCGCCGGCGAGGATGCTTGCGAGCCAGAACTCACTCAAAGCGACAACGGCGAGGGACCGTCCGTTCGGCATCGCATGCCTGCCCAGCCGCAACGCGACGAAACCAATCACAAGACCGATTAGCGTGGCAATCGCGATCGGCAAGATGTTGAGTAGAATGTAGATCACGCGGCCACGTGTCCCATCCCCAGCGATGTTCGGCAAGGTCCATGGTAGCGGAGGAGGGACTCGAACCCCCGACACGCGGATTATGATTCCGCTGCTCTAACCACCTGAGCTACTCCGCCCCGAAAGGCTGCCCTGCATGGCAAGGCGAGGCCGCGCATTTAGGCAGGGGGCAAGATGCGGTCAACCGCGAAAGTGCACGCTCTTGAGATGCTCCCACGGGCCGCCGCGATAGGCGTGGAGGCCGAGTCCGCGGAAGGCGAAATCGCGCGGGGTCACCTGCGGGCCGAGCTGGCCTTGAAGCGCTTTGGCCTTTTCGAGGCTGACCTTGTTCTGCACCGTGACATGCAGGCGCGGCTTGTGCTCGTCCTGGGGGGTCAACATGCCGTGGAACCGGTCCGCCAGCTCGCGCCAGATCCCGATCATCCCGTCGCTTTCCAGCTTGAGCGCCGTGCCCTTCCCCAGCTTCATGATGCCGAGCAACCTGCCCGGCACGGGCGCATTCTCGCGCGCCAGGGCGACCAAGCACTGTCGCACCTCGTCCTCGCAACTGGGCGGCAGCGCGTGGAAGAGCGTGACATGCGCGTCGAGATAATTGCGTTCGGGCGGGAAATGCGCGGTGCGCAGCGCATCGGCCCACGATTGCATATCCTCTGGCAGCAACGCGGTAACGATCAGGGGCGCGTTCATTGCCGTTCGTGATCCCGAACTTGCTCAGGGATCACATCTCTCCCCGCTCGCGGCGCAGGGCGAACCAGCGCTGCACGGCTTCATTGTGGCCTTCGAGCGTCGAGTTGAACTCGTGCCCGCCCGACCCGTCCGCCACCATGTAAATGGCATCGGTCTCTTCGGGGTTCAGCACCGCCGCGATGCTCGCGCGACCGGGATTGGTGATCGGACCGCGTGGCAAGCCGACCATGGAATAGGTATTGTAATCGTTGATCGCCTGAATTTCGGACTGGCGAATGCGGCGGCCGAGCGGGCGACCGCGTGTGATCGGGTAAATGATTGTCGGGTCCGCCTGCAACATGATGCCTTGCCGAATGCGGTTCGAGTAAAGCCCGGCGACCATGCGCCGCTCTGCCGGAACGCCGGTTTCCTTTTCAACGATGCTCGCCAGCGCCAGCGCCTCTTCGGGCGAATTGACGACGGTGCGGTCCGAACGTTTGGGCCAAAGCTCGGCCATTGTCTCGTCCATCGCGCGCTGCATCCGGGCGAGGACAGCGACGCGCTCCTCCCCGCGTTCGAAATCGTAGCTTTCGGGCAGCACGCTGCCCTCGTCGGGTACCGGGATTTCGCCCACCAGCATGTCTTCCGCCATGAGGATGTCATGAACGATGACCGAGGGCGTGCCCTCGGGAATGGTCACGAAGCGGCGGATGACATCGCCGTGCTGGAACGTATCGAGGATGGCAGATCCGCTCGCGCCCGCGGGCAGAAGGAACTCGCCGGCCTTGATCGGGTCGCCGCTGCCGAGGATTTTCGCGCGCAGCAGGAACCCGTCGGCCGAGCCGATATGGCCCTCTTCCTCCAGTTTCTGCGCAACCGATGTAAGCGAGGAGCCGTTCGGCACGATGAAGGCGGTTTCCTCCTCCACGTCCGATCCGGCATACCAGCCGAGCGCCAGCCACCCGCCGATCCCAAGCACCAGCAGCAGGCCGATAGCGACAAGGCCCGCGAGCAGTTTTTTCATGTCAGTCCTCGACCCGCTTCATGACGAGCGAGGCATTGGTGCCACCAAAGCCGAAGCTGTTGTTAAGCACCGCGTCCACTTCGCGTTTTTTTGCGGTGAGCGGAACGAGATCGACACCTTCGGTACCTTCGTCAGGGTTATGCAGATTGAGTGTCGGCGGCACGATCTGGTCGCGCATGGCGAGGATGCAGAATATGCTTTCCACCGCGCCCGCGCCGCCCAGCAGGTGGCCGATGGCGGATTTTGTGCTGCTCATGCTCGCGCCGCCCAAGTCGTCGCCCAGCACGCGCTTGACCGCAGCCAATTCTATCGTATCGGCCATGGTGCTGGTGCCGTGGGCGTTGACGTAGTCGATGTCCCCCGGCTGCAATCCGGCTTTTTTTAACGCCATCCGCATGGCGATTTCCGCGCCCTTGCCTTCTGGATGAGGGGCGGTGACGTGATAGGCATCGCCTGACAGGCCGTATCCGACGACTTCGGCGTAGATTTTCGCGCCGCGCGCCTTGGCGTGCTCGTACTCCTCCAGCACGACCACGCCCGCACCCTCGCCCATGACGAAACCATCTCGGTCCTTGTCGTAGGGTCGGCTGGCTTCGGTCGGCCGGTCGTTGAAAGAAGTGTTGAGCGCGCGCGCCTGCGCGAAGCCTGCCACGCCGAGCGGATTGATCGTGCTTTCCGCGCCGCCCGCAAGCATGATGTCGGCATCGTCGTCACGGATCATGCGTGCGGCGTCGCCAATCGAATGCGCACCGGTGGAGCATGCGGTGACGACGGCGTGGTTCGGCCCCATCAGGCCATGCGCAATGCTTACCTGACCGGAGACGAGGTTGATCAGCCGCCCGTGGACAAAATGCGGGGAGACGCGGCCCGGCCCCTTTTCGGCCAGCACCAGCGATTCTTTCTCGATACCCGGCAGCCCGCCGATCCCCGATCCGATGGAACAGCCCGCACGCAGCTTCGTTGCCTCGTCCATGTCCGTGAGGCCTGCATCTTCCAGCGCCTGACCCGCCGCATCGATGCCGTAGACGATGAACGGATCGACCTGCCGCTGCACCTTGTGATCGACGCGCCTGTCCGGATCGAAGCCCCATTTGTGGTCGGCAGGCTTTACCTCGCCCGCGATCAGGCACTTCTGTCCGGTCGTATCAAAACGCGTTATTGTGGCGATACCACTCTCGCCCGCCAGCAGGTTTTTCCATGTCGTTTCGACATCGCTGCCAAGCGGTGTGACAAGGCCAAGTCCGGTTACGACGACGCGCCGCATAATCTCTCTCCGCAATCGAAAAAGGCCCAGCCGCCATGGCCGGGCCTTTCGTCAACCCGCGCGGGCCGGAAGCGCGCAGCGGGCCGTGGTCAAAAAGCGCCAGCCTGCGATCAGGCGGTGTGCTCTTCGATATATTTGTTGGCATCACCGACGGTGTTGATCTTCTCGGCAGCATCGTCGGGGATTTCCACGCCGAACTCTTCCTCGAACGCCATCACCAGTTCGACGATGTCGAGGCTGTCCGCACCGAGATCGTCGATGAAGCTCGCTTCGGGCGTGACCTTGTCTTCCTCGACGCCGAGATGCTCGACGACGATCTTCTTCACGCGTGCGGCAGTGTCGCTCATGTAAATCCCTCTTCGCTTGGGGTGTTGCAGAATCCCTTTCGCCCTAATGAACGCGGGCGCGGCGCGCAAGTGGCCAACATGCTTGCGACGATTTGTAAGGCGGATGCGGCGAAACGGGGACCGATTGCCTCCTTGCTGCATTGATAGGGTAACTGACTGAAACACAGGAGATTACCTCATGTCCGCCAATTCCGTTCTCAAGACCCTGACCGACACCGCCTTCGATTCGGTCGAAGGTTATCGCAAGGCTGCCGAAAAGGCTGACAGCCCGCAGCTCAAGCAGGCTCTTCAACAGCGTGCGCAGCAGCGCGAACAGACCGTGTCTCAGATGAACGCGGAAATTCAGCGCCAAGGTGGCGAACTCGTCACCAAGGGCACTATGACCGGCGAAGCGCACCAGATG
>JBARVT010000105.1:0-3322 GCA_049646405.1 Alteraurantiacibacter sp. | reverse complement strand
GAGTTGCGCTTGCCCGCGACGGAGTCGATCCGGCCCTCGCCTTCTTCGGTAACGGCGCGCGCCAGCCGACCGTAATCGGCGACCGTCGAGACATCGAAATAGAGACCGCTGTCCAGTTTGTAGCAGTGCTTGTCGGCAATACTTTTCGCAAAGGCCAGCATCTCGTCGATATAGTCGGTCGCAACCGACCACTGCATCGGCTCGCGGATGTTGAGCGCCTTCACGTCTGACCAATAGGCCTCGGTATAATGCCGCGCGATGTCCCAGATCGACTGGGCCTTTTGCGCGGCCATTCTCTCCATCTTGTCCTCGCCCGCGTCGGCGTCGTCGGTGAGGTGGCCGACATCGGTGATGTTGATGACGTGCTTGAGCGCGTAGCCCTTCCAGCTGAGCGTGCGGCCCAGCACGTCGGCAAAAACATAGGCGCGCATATTGCCGATATGCGGGTAATTATAGACCGTCGGCCCGCAGGTATAAACCCGCGCCTCCCCCGCATGGACGGGTTTGAAGGTCTCGAGCTTGCGGGTCAGCGAGTTGAAGAGCTTGAGGTCGGTCATTGCGGGCGCGGCTTAGATCGGCTGCGGACGGCGGGCAAGCGCGGTTAGGCACCACGCTGGTGCTGGCGAACAGCGTATGATATGGCCAACACACCAAGGAGGTGCCTGCCATGTCCGATCTAACCCTGCTGCTGCAAATCCATATCGTATCCGCCCTCGCGGCAATACTGCTTGGCGCTGTGGTTTTCCTGCTGCCCAAGGGCGGCAAGCGGCATCGCCGCATCGCCAGCCTCTATGTCATCGCTATGTTCGGCACGACCGGCGTGGTGATCTGGGTTCCGGCGACGGTCCTGCCCTTCGGCGATAGCGGCTGGGGCTTCTTCCACCTGTTCATTGTGGTGGGCGGTGTAAGCTCGGCCGTCGGCGCCTTTGCGCTCTACAAATGGCGCAAGACTAGCGATCCGGCATGGCTGCGCAACCACCAGGTGCGCTTCGCCTTTTCCTATGCTGGACTGCTGATGGCAGGCTTCAGCCAGATCGCGACTAATCCGATGTTCGGCTTGGTCTCCGCCATGTCGGCATCGACCTTCTGGACGATATTTATCGCAACCAACGCCGCGATCCTACTGGTCGCGATGTTAATCGTGAACCGCTATTTGATGAAAGGCGATCCGCGCAGGCGCTACGCTTTGCAGCCCTAGAACTCGGGCAGTTCGAAGCCGGTCAGCACCCAGCCGATCCCCTCGCGCTCGAAGATCAGCGTCGGGCCGGGCGTGCCATCTTCGAATGTGCCCACACTGCGGAAGTGGTCGATCCCTTCGCGCTCCACGTCCCATGCAATGCTCTGGTTGCGCAGGCGCGCAGGCAGGAAGGGCGCAGCTAGTGCACCGGTAGCAACGACCGTGCTCATGCCCTCGGGCGTCAGCGCACGGTCCATTGCCTCGCGCCCGACGCGCTCCGCAACCACGCCGCCCCAGCCGTCGAGCAGGCCGCCCGTCCCCTGCTGCTGCCGGATCGCCTCGGTAACCTGATCCGCCGCCGAAGCGCGCAGCGCCGCCATGTCGACCTTGTCCGCAATAGCCTCCACATCCCCCGCCTGCGCCGCATCAGACAGAGACTTCATCGCCCACCACGGCGAGGCGAGATACCACCCGCCGAATGCGAGCGCGGCGACGAGAAGCAGGGCGAGGAGTTTTCGCATCACTCCACCTCGAACAGATCGGCAAGCTGCTCGATAATCGTCCCACCGAGCTGCTCCGCGTCCATGATCGTCACGGCTTTCTTGTAATAGCGCGTCACGTCGTGGCCAATGCCGATGGCGACCAGTTGCACGGGGCTGGCCTTTTCGATCCACTCGATGACCTTGCGCAGGTGGCTTTCCAGATAGCCGGCATTGTTGACGCTCAGCGTGCTGTCGTCGACCGGCGCGCCATCGCTGATCACCATCAGCACTCGGCGATCCTCCGGCCGGGCGAGCAGGCGTTCGTGCGCCCAGAGCAGCGCTTCGCCGTCGATGTTTTCCTTCAGCAGCCCTTCGCGCATCATCAGGCCGAGATTGCGGCGCGCGCGGCGCATGGGTTCGTCCGCGTTCTTGTAGATGATGTGGCGCAGGTCGTTGAGGCGACCGGGGTTCTGCTCGCGCCCGTCGGCAAGCCATTTCTCGCGGCTCTGTCCGCCCTTCCATGCGCGGGTCGTGAAGCCGAGTATTTCCACCTTCACACCGCAGCGTTCCAGCGTGCGCGCGAGGATGTCGGCGCTGATTGCGGCAATGCTGATCGGTCGCCCGCGCATGCTGCCGGAATTGTCGATCAGCAAGGTGACGACGGTGTCCTTGAAATCCTGCTCCTGCTCGACCTTGTAGCTGAGCGAATGGCCGGGGCTGACGATAACGCGGGCGAGCCGCGCGGCGTCGAGCAGCCCCTCCTCCTGGTCGAAATCCCAGCTACGATTTTGCTGCGCCATCAGGCGGCGCTGGAGGCGGTTGGCGAGCCGGGTCACCACGCTCTGCAAGCCTGCCAGCTGACTGTCGAGATAGGCGCGCAGCCGCGTCAATTCCTCGGGATCGCAGAGGTCGTTCGCTTCGACGATTTCGTCGAAATCGGTGGTGTAGGGCTGGTAATCGAAGCTGTCGGGCAGGTCCTGCCACGGCGCATTGCGGCGCTGGGGGAGCATGAAGTCTTCCCCATCATCGCCCGGATCGCCTTCGGCCAGGTTCTCGTCGCCCGATGCCTCGTCCTGCTCCTCACCCTCGCCCTCCTCGCCATCGGTACCTTCGGCGCGGGCTTCGGGCTGGTCGCTTGCGTCGGAATCGCCCTCATCCTCGTCGGGCGTGTCCTCTTCGGCGTCGATATCCTCTCCGTCCTCGTCGTCGAGGCCGTCTTCCGGCTCCAGTTCCTGTGGGACCATGTCGAGATGGCGCAGCATATCCAGGCTGAGCTTCTGGAACGCGCGCTGGTCGTCGAGCTCTTCGGAAAGACGCTCGAAATCGTCGCCGGTGCGGCTTTCGACATATTCGCGCACCATCTCCACCCCGGCGCGCGCCCGGGCGGGGACCGGCTGACCGGTTAGCTGCTCGCGCAGCAGCAGGCCGAGCGCCGTGGCGAGCGGCACTTCATCGGCCGTTTTGGCGCGGGCGATGGCGCTGCCCTGCACCTTGGCCTGCTGCATGCTGGCAAGATTGGCGCGCATCCCGGCAAAGTCGCGCTCCCCGAGGGCTTCGAAGCGGGCGCGCTCGATAGCATCGTAGCATGCGCGCGCATCGCTATCGTCGGGGCGGTGGCGGGCGTGGAGCGCGGCGTCGTGGTGGCGCAGGCGCAGCGCAAAGC
>JBARVT010000104.1:0-2097 GCA_049646405.1 Alteraurantiacibacter sp. | reverse complement strand
CGGGCCTGTGGCTCAAGGACCCGGTGGTAATCCCGGCGATCGAATGGCTGGGCCTGACCCAGACCTACAACGAGCTGAGCCGTGATCTCGACAGCGGCGGATTGTTCTGGGCCGTTTTCGTGGTGTCCTTTTCGCCCGCTCCAATGCAACTCGCAACACTGGGCACGGGCGCAGTGGGCGGCAATTTCGTCGTCTTCTTGGCGGCCATCGCTGCCAGTCGCGGGATCCGCTATTTCGGGCTCGCGATCCTGGCCAACGTGCTCGGGACGCGTATCGCTCGGCTGGATATTCCCAAGCGGAAACTCGTGCCGGCCACGGCGGCACTGCTCCTGGTCGTCTGGATCGCGTTCCAGGTCTTGCCGATATGATCGCGCGTCGGTCGTCTCGATCGATCTGCGTCACAGCATGTCCACACGTTTCAGGGGGCGAGGGGAGCAGCGCATTTGCGGTCAGGCTGCCTTCTTCGGTGCGGGAAGCGCGATATCGGCCAATGTCGAACGGTTGAGATCGCTCAGGAAGGCCCATTCCGCCGCACGCAGACGGGCCTTTAGTCGGCATCGCGCCTCAATCGTGCAGTGCGACGTTCCGGAGCCGAAGCACTCCACGATCGCTTGACCCTCCTCCAGCAAGGCGACCAGGTCGCCCAGCCGCAGCTCGGCCGCAGGCCGTGCAAGCATCGCGCCGCCGCCGCCGCCGCGCCGGGTCTCGACGATTCCGGCGCCCGCAAGCCTTTGCATGATCTTGCTCAGGTGATTGCGTGACAGGTCCAACTCGACAGCCAGTTCCGCGGTCGAGAACGGCTGTGCGGGTGTGCTCGCCATGCGCATCAGCATCCGCAGGCCGTAATCGGTGAAAGAGGTTAGACGCATCCCAAACCCGGCCCCATGAATAAGTATTTACAATACGTATTAACAGGATTATCCCCGACCGCAAAGGAAAAGGGAGGCCAGCATGGCCGACATCGTCCCAGACCGCCCGCGCGTGATCTCGGCCCGGCCAGAAATCACGCGGAAGCTGAGCAAACAGACGGGGCTGGACGATACGGTGCTGACGGAGTTGGTCCACTCCTTCTACGGCAAGGTCAGGTCCGATCCCGTTCTTGGGCCGATCTTCGCGGCGCGGATCGCCGATTGGGAACCGCATCTGGCACGGATGGTAGATTTCTGGTCGTCGGTTGCCCTGATGACCGGCCGCTATCGTGGAGCGCCGGTCCCAGCCCATACGAGTCTGCCGGTGACACAGTCCGATTTCGACCGCTGGCTCGCGCTGTTCCGCGAGACCGCGCGCGAGGTCTGCACCCCCGAAGGAGCCGAGCATGTCGTCACGCGCGCCGAGCGCATCGCCCGGTCGCTCCGTATGGCGGTCGAGGACGCGCAGCGCACTTGTCCCCACGCTGTTCCCCTACTCCGCTGACGAAAGGACATCCCGATGATCCACGCTGTCCCGATCCACGACGCGACCGCCCTGACCCGCCACATCGAGACCCGCTATCACGCGCGCCACCGCGAGCAGTTGCCGCGGCTTCTCCGGCTGGCGGAAATGGTTGAGGATCTGCATTGCCACGACGAGGGGGTCCCGCTCGGGCTCTTCGACCTGTTGCGCAAGATGGACGGCCAGATGGAGGTCCATGCCGAACGGGAGGAACTCGTTCTCTTTCCCGAGATCCGGCGCGGCGGCGACGCAGACCTTGGCGCGTCCATCGCCGCGACGCGGGCCGACCATGACGATTACAACCGCGAACTCGCCGAAATTCGGCGCCTGACGCATGACATGAGGCCACCCGCCGGCGCCTGCACCGTCTGGCGGACACTCTATGCGGACCTTGCGGAGTTGCTCGACGACGTGACGGAGCACATCCGGCTCGAAACCGATGTGCTGTTCCCCCGGTTCGAGCGGATGACCGAAGGCGAGGACGTCACCACGTCCCACAGTTGACCGTTTCCATACGAAGGCCAAAATCGCATGACCGATCCCGAGGACGATACCCCGCATGGTGGCTATGCGTCACCGCCCTGCATGGCGCATGAAATCGATCCGGCATATTTCGATCCGCAAGCCGTCGATCCGGTCCAGGCGCGCGACGTCGCCCGGTGGCGC
>JBARVT010000103.1:0-10969 GCA_049646405.1 Alteraurantiacibacter sp. | reverse complement strand
GCACCCTATGCTGAGGCCATCTCACGCTATAGCTGGATCGGCATCGCACTCGGGCTCGTGATCGCCGCGGCGAGTGCGGCCTGGGCTTTCCTGCGCCTGAAACCCGATTTCTCCGCACGCACCAAGGTAGAGCGCCTCGTATTGGCTGCGCTGCTGCTCGCCTCGCTCGTGGCGATCCTGACGACGCTCGGCATTTTCGTCACGCTGGTGTTCGAAACGTTCCGCTTCTTCGGCATGGTTTCGCCGATAGACTTCCTGTTTGGCACGCAGTGGAATCCCGACCCGATGAGCAATACCGCCAATCCGGACGGCGACCGCTATGGCGCGATCCCGCTGTTCTGGGGCACACTGTTCATCGGTGCGATCATCGCCATGATCGTCGCCATCCCGCTCGGCATGATGAGCGCTATCTACCTCACGCAATACGCGCCGCCGAAGATGCGCCAATGGGTGAAGCCCGCGCTTGAAGTGCTCGCAGGCGTACCAACCGTGGTATATGGCTATTTCGCCGCGCTCACCATCGCGCCCTTCATCCGCGATCTCGCTATATCATTGGGCGCGAGCAATCCTTCGAGCGAGAGCGCGCTGGCCGCCGGACTTGTCATGGGCGTGATGATCATTCCCTTCGTGTCGTCGATGGCGGATGATTCCATCGCCGCCGTGCCGCAGGCCATGCGCGACGGATCGCTCGCCATGGGGGCGACCACAAACGAGACGATCCGCCGCGTGCTGGTGCCCGCCGCCCTGCCCGGCATTGTTGGCGGGGTGATGCTCGCGATCAGCCGCGCTATCGGAGAGACGATGATTGTGGTCATGGCTGCCTCTACGGCGGCCAACCTGTCCGCCAACCCGCTCGATTCGATGACCACCGTAACCGTGCAGATCGTCTCGCTGCTGACAGGCGAAGGCAGTTTCGATCATCCGGCGACGCTCGCCGCCTTCGCGCTTGGCTTCGTGCTGTTCCTGGTGACGCTGGCCCTGAATTTCATCGCCCTGCGTGTCGTGAAGAGGTTCCGCGAAGCATATGAATGAGCGCGTCCAACCCACCCGCACGCCCGCTTTCGAAGGGCGGCTGAAGAAGCGTTACGCGGCAGAGCGCCGGTTCAAGGCGATGGGCCTCGGCGCGATCGTATTCTCGGTCGCGGTGCTCGTTTTCCTGCTCGGAACGATGACTATCAACGGCCTCGGCGGCTTCCAGCGTGCCGAATTGCAGGTGCCGATAGACTTCCCGGAAATGGGCCTGAGCGTCAGCCCCTCGGCTGCCGACGAGCAGGAAGTCGTGCGTGCCTTGCAGGGCCAGGGGCTTGCCGAGGTCGTCCAGTTTTCCGCCGAACAGGCGCTGGGCGAGGAAGGCGCAGCGCAGCTGAACGGTGAGGCGTGGCGTCTGGTCGGCGAACAGATCGCCGCCGATCCCGCCATTCTTCGCAGCGAGCAGACATTCTGGTTACCCGCCAGCGAAGACCTCGCGAGCGCCTATTCGGGCGACGGCAAGCTCGACTTGCAGCCGCTGGCGCAGGGCTTGTCCGAACGCGGCGTTCTGAAAGAAAATCTCGATATCGGCTTCCTCAGCCGCGCCGATGCGACGGACCCCCAGCTGGTCGGTATCTGGGGCGCGCTGAAGGGCTCGATCCTGACCATGATCGTTACCCTGTTGCTCGCCTTTCCCATTGGCGTGCTGGCGGCACTCTACCTTGAGGAATACGCGCCCAAGAACCGCTGGACCGACATTATCGAAGTGTCGATCAACAACCTCGCCGCGGTCCCTTCGATCATATTCGGCCTGCTCGGGCTGGCCGTGTTCCTCGCTCTTTTCCCAAGCCTGCGCTCCGCCCCGTTGATCGGCGGCATGACTCTGGCGCTGATGACGATGCCCGTCATCGTGATTTCGGGCCGCAACGCAATCAAGGCGGTACCGCCGAGCATCCGCGATGGCGCGCTGGCTATTGGCGCAAGCCCTGTGCAGGTTGTGTTTCACCATGTCCTTCCGCTCGCCCTGCCCGGCATCCTGACCGGCACGATCATCGGCATGGCGCGCGCGCTTGGCGAGACCGCGCCGCTGCTTCTGATCGGCATGCGCGCCTTTGTCTCCTCTCCGCCCAGCGGGTTCACTGACAATGCCACCGTGCTGCCGATGCAGATTTTCCTGTGGTCCGACGAAATCGACAGAGGCTTCGTCGAACGCCCCAGTGCCGCGATTCTCGTGGTATGGGTGTTCCTCCTGCTGATGACGGGCCTCGCCATTGACCTGCGCAACCGCTTCGAAAAGAAATGGTGATGACCGAAAGTTCGACCCCCTCGCTCGCCGAGAGCATCCAGGACCAGCCCGAAGACGTTGTCGACCCCTCGACTTCCGATGGGAAGATGCGCGCGCGCGACGTGTCGGTCTATTACGGGCAGAAAAAGGCCATCGACGAAGTCTCGGTGGACGTCTTCAGCGAATTTGTCACCGCCTTCATTGGCCCGTCGGGGTGCGGCAAGTCGACCTTCCTGCGCGCGCTCAACCGCATGAACGATACCATCCCTTCCGCCCGGGTGGAGGGGAGCATCGAGCTGGACGGCGAGGACATATACGCCAGCGGGATGGACGTGGTGCAGCTGCGCGCGCGGGTTGGCATGGTGTTCCAGAAGCCCAACCCGTTTCCCAAGTCGATCTACGACAACATTGCCTACGGCCCCAAGATCCACGGCCTCGCTGAAGGCAAGGCGGAGCTGGATGCCATTGTCGAGAAAAGCCTGAAGCGCGCCGGCCTTTGGGAAGAAGTGAAGGACCGGCTCAACGACTCGGGCACCGCGCTTTCCGGCGGGCAGCAGCAGCGCCTGTGCATTGCACGGGCAATTGCCGTCGATCCCGAAGTCATCCTGATGGACGAACCATGCTCCGCGCTTGACCCAATAGCGACGGCCAAGATCGAGGAACTGATCGACGAATTGCGCGGTCGCTACGCCATCGTCATCGTGACCCACTCCATGCAGCAGGCCGCCCGCGTTAGCCAGCGCACCGCCTTTTTCCACCTCGGCCATCTGGTCGAGTATGGACACACGTCGGACATATTTACTAATCCGCGCGAGAAACGCACGCAGGATTACATCACCGGAAGATATGGGTGATGGCAGAGGATCACATGGAACACACCGTCAAGGCATTCGACGAAGACATTACCCAGCTGCGCGGCCTGATCGCGGAGATGGGCGGCCTTGCCGAACTCGCCATCAGCGATGCGCTATCAGCGCTCGTTTCGGGCGATCAGGAACTGGCAAAGGAAGTCATCGCCCGCGATAAGAAGCTCGACACGCTCGAAGCCGAGGTGGACGCGATGGCGGTGCGCATTCTCGCCCTGCGCGCGCCGATGGCGGACGACCTGCGCGAAATCGTCGCTGCGCTCAAGATTTCGGGTGTGGTCGAGCGGATCGGTGACTATTCGAAGAACATCGCCAAGCGCATCGGCAAGATCGAAGGCCGCGCTACGTTCGAGCCGCTCACCCTGCTGCCCGCCATGGGTGAACTGGCAGCGGAAATGGTGCACGATGTGCTAACCGCCTATGCCGCACGCGATCCGGTGCAGGCGCGCGAGGTGATCGAGCGGGACGAAAAGGTCGATGCCTTCTACAACAGCATCTTCCGCAATGTCGTCACACACATGATGGAAAATCCCGCCACGATCAGCAGCGCGGCGCAGATGCTGTTCGTCGCGCGCAATATCGAGCGGATCGGCGACCACGCGACCAATGTCGCGGAAATGGTCCACTATTCCGCGACAGGTAAATATCCGGACGACATCGAGCGTTAAAGCGCGCCGATCAGCTGCTGTAATAAAACTGCCGCGAAAATGTCATAGAGCAATGGGCGCATAACCGCTTCCACCGAACGGGGTTTATCTGATGTCCGCTCCCAAGCTGCTTCTCGTCGAAGACGATTCGGCGCTCGCTGAACTGCTCGAATATCGCTTCGAGAGCGAAGGATACGACGTACGCGCCACCTCCGACGGCGAGGAAGCGATGGTGCTTGCCCTGGAAGACGCGCCCGATCTCGTCATTCTCGACTGGATGATAGAGGGGGTGTCCGGTATCGAGGTTTGCCGCCGTCTGCGCCGCGAAAAGGCGACCGCGCATGTCCCCATCATCATGCTGACCGCGCGCGAGGCGGAGGACGACCGCGTGCGCGGCCTGGAAACCGGCGCGGACGACTACGTGACCAAGCCTTTCTCCCCCCGCGAACTTCTGGCCCGCGTTTCGGCGGTGCTTCGCCGTGTGCGCCCTGCGCTTGCCGGGGAAACCATCGAAGTCGGCGACATGAAGCTTGACCCAGTCGCGCACCGTTTAGAGCGGCGCGGCAAGGAGATGCAGGTCGGCCCGACCGAATACCGGCTTATCAAGTTTTTCATGGAGCATCCGCGCCGCGTGTTCTCACGCGGGCAGCTGCTCGACGCCGTCTGGGGCACGGGCAGTGAAATCGAGGAGCGAACGGTCGATGTGCATATCCGCCGGTTGCGCAAGGCGATAGCGGTCGAAAACATGCGCGATCCCATCCGCACGGTACGCTCCGCCGGATACGCGCTCGAACCTGTATGATAGATTCGGTTGAAACCATTTCGCGGGTGCATCATTTCTTGTGCAGCCGCATAATTGTGGGATTTTGCGAGGGTTTTAGTGGCATGAAGGCAACAACTCGCCCTATTGTTGCCTCCTTTCGGAACGCTTTTTGAGGTTTGGGGGTTCACAGCATATCGCAAGTGCGTTATCGCGCATTGCAACTGCACACCTCCGGAGAATGAGGGAAAACGAAATGAAGAAGATTATTGCAACTGCCGTCTCGGCTGGCCTGCTGCTCGGCACCACGGTTTCTGCCGCCGCCACCCCGGTGGTCGATCGCGACGCTGCGGAGGTCATTACCGCCGAATCGTTTGATGACGAAAACACCGGTGGCGGTGCGCTGCTCATCGTCCTGCTCGTCGCTGCTGCGCTTGCCGGCCTGATCTTCCTGCTGGAAGACAATGAAGACGACCTGCCGACCAGCCCGTAACGGCTGAGGCAGTTAAAATACGACAACCCCCGCCTCGGCGGGGGTTTTTGTGTGCGCGTGCTGTATTTCAGCGGCAGGCCACGAAGCTCGGGCTCCGTCCTTGATCGAGATGGAAATGATCCGCATGCGCGGCATTGTATTCGGGCGATAACACGGTGCCGAAGCTGTCGCAGGCCGCATCGCGCACGGCGCGCAGAAAGCGCACCTCGTCAGCTTCGCCGTTCCAATCGCCAAGCACGCTGATCCGCTTCCCGTCCTCCAACACGAAAGCCGAGATGTCGATCGCATTTCCGGTCGCATGTTCGCTCCACGGCGCATCGCTTGCCCCGTACATACGGCGGCAACTATAGGTGCCCAGCTGCTCAACCCGCTGCAAGGGCGCGCCGAGTATGTCCTGTGCGAGTCGGTCGACGTCCTGTTCCAGCCACATGACCAGTCCGGCGGCGACCGGGCAGGTCACTTGCGGTAATCCGGGCGATAGCGGCAGGTCGCCCGCCGTCAGCCGGTCCTCCCGGCGGCATGCGCCCTCGCCCACCGGATCGAGCGCGGTGAACGCCACATCACTGCGCGCTAGCGCATCACGGCAAGCAGGAATGTCGGTTTGCAGGGCCGCAAGCTTTGTCGCGGTCGCCCATCCGCGCTCCTGCCGCAGGTCGAGCGGGGCCCACGGATCGTGCTGCGGGTTTTCCGCCAGCCATGTCCGCCCGGCCAATACCATCGCGCCAAGCACCAGCACGGCGACAATCCGACCCGTGGTGAGCCATGCTAGGGGTTTCGCCCGTCGTGTCGCCATCAATGGAAGTCGCGCGATTTGGGGATGATACGCACGTCACGCGGGTGACCTTGGTGGAATCCGCATTCGCGATTGCCCGGCGGCGGCTCCTGGCATGGCTCGACAGGCTTCACTGGCGCGTGCGAATCGTCGGCCCCCATTCGCAAATCATCGCGCGGGTTCGGCTTCCCCGAGGGCAGCGGCGAATTGACATGGTCCGCACGCGCGATGACCGGGCGCAGCATGTCGTCCGACAGCTTGCGCAGCTCCTGCGTCGCGTCGGTCATATGATGGGCGATGACGTGGATCACCTCGTCGTCATACTCCACGCGCCCGCGCACTTCCATCAGCCGTGCGCCCATCACTACGGTGCGCTGCTTTTGCTTGAGATCGGGCCAGACGACGAGGTTGATGACGCCCGTCTCGTCCTCCAGCGTGATGAAGCACACGCCTTTCGCGCTGCCCGGCCGCTGGCGGATCAGCACCACGCCTGCGACATGGACCATGGAGCGGAACTTGCGTGTCCGCAGGTCGCACGCGCGCACGAAGCCGCGTTCGGCCAGGCTCGCACGCAGGAAGGCCATCGGATGCGCTTTCAGGCTGAGGCGTGTGGTCTGGTAATCGGCAACGACCTCTTCGGAAAGCGGCATGGCCGGCAGGATCGCGCGGCGACGCTCGGCCCCCTCGTCACGCTCGTCCGCATGGCGGAACAGCGGTAGGTCCGGCCCGGATACGAGGCTGCGCGCATCCCACAGCGCCTGCCGCCGCGACAGGCCGAGCGACTGAAACGCATCCGCGCTGGCGAGCCGTTCGATATGCGGCGGCGACACCCGCCCCCGGTCGCGCAGCTCGGCTACGTCGGCAAAGTCCCCGCCCTCCGCTCTTGCCGCGAGCAACTGCGCCGCGACATGCTCGGGCAAGCCGTCCACCTGCCTAAGGCCGAGCCGCAGGGCGAGGTGCCTGTCCTGCCGACCCGAATCCTGATCACGCGGAGACGCGGTTTCTGGACGCTCACGGAAGCACAAAGGCACAGAGGTGTCGTGGCTCCGGCGAAGCCGCTCATTTGCAATATCGCTTGATCCAAACGCGACGCCTGAATGAAAAGAACCGCTTCGCGGCAGGAAATCTCTGTGCCTCTGTCCTTCTGTGAGCGAAAATTCATCGTTCTGCGTCTCCGCGTCTCCGCGTGACTCATACGAGTCGACAGGCTCCAGCGTGCAATCCCAATCGCTGCGGTTCACGTCCGGCGGCAGTACGATGACGCCGTGCTCCGCCGCGTCGCGCACGATCTGGGCGGGGGCATAAAAGCCCATCGGCTGCGAGTTCAGCAGCGCGCAGCCGAAGGCGGCGGGGAAGTGGCATTTGAGCCAGCTGGACACATAGACGAGATGCGCGAAGCTCGCCGCGTGGCTTTCAGGAAAACCGTATTCGCCGAAGCCGCGGATCTGGTTGAAGCAGCGTTGCGCGAAGTCGCGATCGTAACCGCGATCCACCATGCGCTCAACCATCATGTCCTGCAATTCGTCCACCATGCCGCGGCTGCGGAAGGTCGCCATCGCCTTGCGCAGCCGGTTCGCCTCGGTGGAGGAAAACTTCGCAGCATCGAGCGCGATCTTCATCGCCTGTTCCTGGAAGATCGGCACGCCCAGCGTGCGCTCGAGAATGCTGGAAAGCTCGTCCGGCGGGCCGTGTTCGGGTCCCGGCGCGGGGATGCGGACCTGTTCCGCCCCGCGGCGGCGCTTCAGATAGGGATGCACCATGTCGCCCTGGATCGGGCCAGGCCGCACGATGGCGACCTGGATGACGAGATCGTAGAATTCGCGCGGGCGCAGGCGCGGCAGCATGTTCATCTGCGCGCGGCTTTCAACCTGGAACACACCAAGCGAATCGCCCTTGCGCAGCATCGCGTAGGTTTCCGGATCCTCGTGCGGCACGCTGGCGAGCGTCAGGTGCCGGTCGTGATGCGCGCCCAGCAGGCGCAGCGCTTTCTCGATACAGGTGAGCATGCCGAGCGCCAGCACGTCCACCTTGAGGATGCCCAGCGCCTCGATATCGTCCTTGTCCCACTCGATAAAGCTGCGCTCCGGCATGGCGCCGTTGCCGATGGGGACGGTTTCGGACAGCGCGCCTTCCGTGAGGATGAAACCACCGACATGTTGGCTGAGATGACGAGGCATTCCAATCATTTGCTGTGTAAGCTTGAGCACGCGCCGCAGGTGTGGATCGTTCACGTCCATGCCGGTTTCCGCGACATGGCCCTCGCCGATTTCCTTGCCCCATCCGCCCCATACGGTGCGCGCGAGCGCGGCGGTGACATCCTCGGTCAGCCCCATCGCCTTGCCCACCTCGCGGATTGCCATGCGCGGGCGATAGTGGATGACGGTGGCGGCGAGGCCCGCGCGGTGGCGACCGTATTTGCGGTAGAGATACTGGATCACCTCCTCGCGCCGCTCATGCTCGAAATCGACATCGATATCGGGCGGCTCCTTGCGGTCTTCGGAGATGAAGCGGTCGAACAGCAACTGGTGGTGCGCCGGATCGACATTGGTGATGCCGAGCACGTAACACACCGCCGAATTGGCCGCGCTGCCCCTTCCTTGGCACAGGATCGGCGGATCGACCTTGTTGCGCGCGAAGTCGACGATATCCTTGATAGTGAGGAAATAGCGCGCGAGGTCCATCCGCGAAATCAGCGCAAGTTCCGACTCCAGCGTATTGAAAACACTGTCGGGAATACCGTTCGGGTAACGCTCCTGCGCGCCACGGAACGTCTCGACTTCGAGATATTCCTGTGGCTCCATCCCGTCGGGGTAAAGCTCCTCGGGATATTCGTATTTCAGTTCGTCGAGGCTGAATTCGCATGCATCGGCCACCTCGCGCGCGGCGCGGATGGCATGCGGCCAGCGGGCGAAGAGGCGGATCATCTCCTCGGGCGATTTCAAATGCCGTTCGGCATTGGCGTGCAGCAGGTGCCCGGCGCGGGCCACTGTCGTCTTGTGCGCGATGGCGGTCATCACGTCCTGCAACGGACGTCGGCCCGGAGCATGGTAATGCACGTCATTCGTGGCGAGCAGCCGCAACCCGCTGGCACGCGCGAGCATGTCGAGCCGGTCGATCCGCGCCCTGTCGTCGCCACGATAAAGGTGCTGAGCGGCGAGGTGGCGCATGGTCGGGAGCATGGCGGTGAGGTGCTCGACGAGGTCGACGAAGGGCGCGGTGAGTTCTCTCGGGGGGTACGTGGTTTGGTTTACGCGGAGACCCGGAGGCGCGGAGGTGTCGTCCTTGCGGCGAAGCCGCTCTCCATTTGCATCTCTTTCGTCTCGCGACGACGCAGAAGAGTGAGCGCCGCTTCGCGGCGAAGTTTTTCTCCGCGTCTCCGCGTCTCCATGTGACTTAACACCGGGAAACGGCACCACGTTGCTTGGCACCACCACTGTGAACTCTGTATCGAGATCGCCCGGCGGCAGAAGGATCAATTGCACGCCCTGCGAATGCGCGGCCAGCATGGCAAGGCTGATGTCGCACGCACCCTTCTCCTGCCATGCGCCCTCCAGCGTGCGCATCCGGCCTGCGCTGATCAAGCGACACAGGCGGCCATAGGCCTTGCGATTCGTAGGATAGGCGAGGAAGGCGAGGCCTTCGACCGTCTCTATCCGGCAGCCGATAACGGGCCGCAGCTTGAGCGTCTTCGCCTCGGTATGCACGCGCACCACGCCCGCCATGGAATTGGCATCGGCAATGCCAACCGCATCGTAACCGAGCGCGCGCGCCGCCAGCACCAGATCCACCGCATCGGACGCGCCGCGCAGGAAGGTAAAGCAGCTGACGAGGCCGAGTTCGACGAATTGCGCGCGCGGCGGCGCGTCTATGCTATCGGGATCGAGCTCGATCGTGCGCTTGGGAAGAAGGTCGCTGTCGGGCATGTCACGCGGTGAGTTCCTCCAGCCGCTCTTTCACCGCCGCAAGGTCTGCCGCGAACAGGGCTTCCTGCTTGGCCTTGGCCTCGCCATCGAGCCGCAGGAGATAGGACGGGTGCGCCGTCACCCACAACTCGCTGCCGTCGTCCAAGGGGATCGGTTCGCCGCGCGCCTTGGCGATGCTCACCGTTTTGCCGAGCAGGCCGCGCGCCGCGCTCGCGCCCAGCGCCAGCACCAGCCTGGGCTGCACGATAGCGCGTTCGGCCTCCTGCCACCAGCGGCAGGTGTCGATCTCCTTCGCGGTGGGCGACTGGTGCAGGCGCCTTTTGCCGCGCTGGACATATTTGAAATGTTTGACGGCATTGGTGACATAGGCCGTCTTGCGCTCGATCCCGGCGGCCTCCAGTCCGACATTCAGAACCTGCCCGGCAGGCCCGACGAAAGGACGTCCGGCCTGATCCTCCTGATCGCCCGGCTGTTCGCCCACAATCATCAGAGCGGCATCGCGCGGCCCCTCGCCCATCACCGCCTGGTTCTCCAGCGACCCGATCGGACACTGGCGGCAGGCGTGGATCGCCTGGTCGATGGCATCGAGCGTTTCGGGACGTTCCGCGAATTCCAGTTCGCCCGCTGCGACCATTTGCGACTCCCGCTTCTGCGCACCTGCCACCAGCTCGGGGATGAGCGCGGCTTCGGGCATGTTTTTCCAGTATTTGCGGGGCATTTCCTTCAGCATCGCCCCGATCTTCAAACGCGCGGGATTGAAGATGGAAGCGTAATATTTACGCCAGAGATCCTCCGCCGGATCGCCCTGCGGCGCATCGGATTTCTGCGCGGGCGGGCCTTCACGCAGCGTCGCCCCGTCCCAGTGCAGCGTGCCGCGCGGGGTGAGGATGGACCAGCGCATATTGGCGAAGCGGCGCACGAAGAAACCCGCTTCACGTCGGAGGATGTGATGCTCCGGCTCGAACCAGGCGACATAGTGTTCGTGCGGCTGCTCCTCCTCGTCGCGCTCTTCGACCATGCGGAAGCGGACGAAAGCGTGCATCTTGTGCGCGTCGCGGCGGACGGACTTGTCCATTTCCTCCATCCGGCGAATGTCGGGATCGGCCTTGTCCTCCATGATGCGCGGGTTGGCTTGCAGTCGCCAGAGCAGGCGGTAGAGCAGCGCGAAGCGTTCGGGATCGGAATGCAATGCGGCAGTCTTGGCAAGGCTCATGAACCGCTTGCTGGCGCGCACCGTGCGGTCCGGTTCGTCCG
>JBARVT010000102.1:0-12729 GCA_049646405.1 Alteraurantiacibacter sp. | reverse complement strand
GCGACGGCTTGCGCGCCCGCAGCAGACGAACCGACCACCCCGCCCGACACCGCGCGCGAGGTCCCTCCCCCGCCGGACGCCATGGCCCAGTCGCCTACGAAGGAGCAGCAGGATGCCTTCCTGAGCGCAGTCTACGGCACCGATCCGGGCGAAGCACGGCGTCGCCAGCGCAACGAGGCGCTGATTGCCGAATTCAACCGCGCCGCCATGCAGAGCCGCGACACGCGCGTTTCGGCTATCTGGATACGGCACGAGCCGACCTATGCCGTGGTCGTTAACGCCAAGCCGCCCTTCGACCGTGCGGCCCTCGCCGCGCTCGCCCCGGAAGCCTTGCGCGGCGATCTCGAATTCGTCGCAGTTTCCCGCACCCGCCCCGAAATCTCGCGTGACGAGGATCGCCTTATCGCCGCCTTCCGCTCTTTCGATTTCGCGTGGAGCGGTGGCTACCGGGTGCAGGAGGACCGCTTCCTCTACACTGCGGGCGCGCCCACCGCGGCAGAGCGAATGCGCGCCGCCGTACCCGAAGACCTGCTCGACGTGACTGATATAGCCGTCGAGCCGCAGCCCGTCCCGCTCTAGGTTTCGCAGGGATTCGCCGCTAAGCCATGCCGCCATGAGCGACCTGCACCCGTTTTTCGACATGCACACGCACGGTTTCGTGCGCCTCGCCACCGCCACCCCGCGCACCCGCACGGCGGATGTCGCCTACAATATCGAGGGCATCCTCGAACAGGCACGCGTGGCGGATGAACAGCATGTCGACCTACTGCTTTATCCCGAGCTGTGCCTGTCCTCCTATGCGCTCGACGACCTGCATATCCAGGCCGTCATGCTCGACGCGGTAGAGGCGGGGATCGAGACGTTACGAGAGGCGAGCGAAGGCATGACGCCGGTGCTCGTCATCGGCGCGCCGCTGCGGCGGGGCGGTCGCATTTACAATTGCGCCGTCGTCATCGCGCATGGCGAGGTGCTGGGCGCGGTGCCCAAGTGCTACCTGCCCAATTACCGCGAATTTTACGAGAAACGCTGGTTCGCGCGGGGCAATAACTGCCAGCGGCTGTGGCTCGACGTGAACGGCGCAGAGGTGCCCTTCGGCACTGACCTGATCTTCGCTGCGACCGACTTGCCCGGATTCACTTTCGGCATAGAAATCTGCGAGGATTTCTGGGGGCCGATCCAGCCCGGCACGCTGGCGGCGCTCGCGGGCGCGACGATCCTGCTCAACCTCTCGGCCAGCAACATTACCATCGGCAAATCGGACGAGCGGCACCTGCTTTCCCGTGCCAGTTCCAGCCGCAACGTCTGCGCCTATGCCTATTCCGCCAGCGGCTTCGGCGAGAGCACGACGGATCTCAGCTGGGACGGACAGGGCTTGGTCTACGAGCTGGGCGACCTGATGATCGAAAGCGTGCGCTTTGAACTGGAGCCGGAGCTGTGCGTTACCGATATCGATACGCGCCGCATCCTCAACGAGCGGATGCGCATGGGCACGTTCAACGATGCGGCGGAGGATGCCGGACGGCCCGAGGACAGCTTCCGCACCGTCGGGTTCGATCACGGACACCAAACGGCCGATATCGGCCTTCGCAGGCCGATCCGCCGCTTCCCCTTCGTCCCCAACCGGCAGGACAGACTGGACGAGGATTGTTACGAGGCGTTCAACATCCAGGTCGATGCGCTGATGCGGCGGATGCAGGCGACGGGTGCGAAGTCGCTCGTCATCGGCATTTCGGGCGGGCTCGATTCCACCCACGCGCTAATCGTGGCGGCCAAGGCATGTGACACGCTCGGCCTACCGCGCTCCACCATCCGCGGCTACACCATGCCGGGCTTCGCAACGTCGGAAAAAACCAAGGACAATGCGTGGCGATTGATGGAGGCGTTCGATGTCACCGCCGAGGAAATCGACATCAAGCCCGCCGCACGGCAGATGCTGACCGACATGGGCCACCCCTTCGCCGATGGCGAGCCGGTCTACGATGTCACCTTCGAAAACGTGCAGGCGGGATTGCGCACCGATTACCTGTTTCGACTGGCGGGCCACCATTCGGGATTCGTCGTCGGCACGGGCGATCTTTCGGAACTGGCGCTCGGCTGGTGCACATACGGCGTCGGTGACCAGATGAGCCATTATGCCGTCAACGCGGGCGTACCCAAGACGCTGATCCAGTACCTGATCCGCTGGACGACACGCACCGACCAGTTCGACGAAACCTGCGACGCGGCGTTGGAGGACGTGCTCGGCACCGAGATCAGCCCGGAGCTCGTCCCCGCCGCCAAGGACGGCTCGATCCAGAGCACCGAGAGCATCATCGGCCCTTACGAGCTCAACGACTTCTTTCTCCACCACGTGCTGCGCTGGGGCCAGAAACCGAGCCATGTAGCGTTCCTCGCCTGGCACGCCTGGCGCGATGTCTCGACAGGGCTGTGGCCGCACGCCTTTCCCGAAGCGGGCAAACACGCATACGATCTCGGCACGATCCGAAACTGGCTTGAAAAGTTCTGCCAGCGGTTCTTCGGCTTCAGCCAGTTCAAGCGCAGCGCACTGCCCAACGGGCCGAAGGTGAGCGCGGGCGGTGCGCTCTCACCGCGCGGAGACTGGCGCGCGCCGAGCGATGCGGTGGCCGATGTGTGGCTGGCCGATCTGCGCGAGAATGTGCCTGAAAGCGACTGAACCTTGCCACGCCGGGAGGCCCGGCTAGGGTGATGCCATGAAGTCCGTCCTCGTCACCGGTGGAGCCAAGCGGCTGGGCGAAGCTATGGTCCGTCGCTTCGCCGAAGCAGGCTGGCACGTCGTCATCCATTGCAACACGTCGCGCGAGGCCGCCGATGCACTGGCCGCCGAACTGCCGAGCGCCGATGTGGTGCAATGCGACCTCGCCGATCCGGAGGCGGGCGCGCAGATGGCGTCGGACCTCGCCCTGCGGCTCGAGGACTGGCGCTGCCTCGTCAACTCCGCGTCGGTTTTCCGGTCCGACCATGTAACCGGCCTCGACCCGGCAGCGAATGCCACGGCCATGACCGTCAACGCCGCCTCCCCTGCCCTCCTCGCGCAGACCTATCTTGCCGAGGCGCGCAGCAATACAGGACGGCGGGTGATCCAGTTCACCGACCAGAAGCTCGCCAACCTCAATCCCGATTTCTTCAGTTACACGATGAGCAAGTCCGCCGCCGACACCGCCGCGCAGATGCTGGCGATGCGGCATTCGGGCGAAGACCGCGTCTACACGCTCGCGCCCGGCGCCATCCTGCCGAGCCACGACCAGAGCGAGCAGGAAGCGGAGCGATCGCATTTGCGCAACCTTCTGCGTCGCCGCACGCAGACGAGCGAGATCGCCGACGCGGCGCTGTTGCTTGCCGAAGGTCCGCTGGCATCGGGTCAGGCGCTCTACATCGATTCCGGCCAGCACTTGCTCGATCAGCCGCGTGATGTGATCTATCTCGAACGCGAGGGGGACTGACGATGGACGATTCCGCGCGCGCCGCCGCCAACAAGCCGAGGAAGCGCCACGCGCTTTCCACGCGCATCTGGCACTGGATCAACGCCGTCAGCCTGATCGTGCTTTTCATGAGCGGGCTGAACATCTCCAACGCCCACCGTCGCCTCTATTGGGGCGATTACGGCTTCGCGCCTGAAGATGCCTGGCTGGAGGTGCCGCGCTTCCCGGGCTGGGCGACGATCCCTGATTTCTACAGCCTCGCCGCCGCGCGTGACTGGCATGTCATCTTCTCGCTCGTCCTTGGCTTCACCTTGCTCGCCTTCATGATAGCGGCGCTCTTTAACGGGCACATGAAGCGCGACATTTTCGCCCGCGCAAAGGAATGGCGGCCCGGCAATATCTCCAAGGACATCCGCGAACACCTGAAGCTCAATTTCGAGCATGGCGAGGGCAAGTACAACATCCTGCAGAAGATCAGCTATTCCTTCGTGATCCTGATCCTGCTGCCGCTGATGATCTTCACCGGCATGGTGATGAGCCCCGGCATGGAAGCGGCATGGCCGTGGATGACGGAACTGTTCGGCGGCCGCCAGAGCGCGCGCAGCCTGCACTTCATCGCCGCGTGGCTGCTGTTCGCTTTTTTCGTGGTGCATATCGCGCTCGTCCTGCTGGCCGGGCCGATCCACCAGATACGCGACATGATTTCAGGAGGGCGCGAAGCATGAGACGGCGCAATTTCCTCATGGCGGCGGGCGCGGGGTTGCTGGCGGGCTGCACGAAGATCGGCGAAACCGCATGGTTCGAAAAGCTGGTCGATGGAGCGGAAGGCTGGCATCGTGGCCTGCACCGCGCGCTCGGCTTCGGACGCATTCCGATGGCACCCGAATATACGGCGAGCGACATTTCGCCCTTCTTCCGGGGCAATGGCAGCCAGATGGTCGATACCGACGCCTATCGCGCCTCCGAAGCAAGCGGGTTCGCCGACTGGCAGCTGGCGGTGGACGGGCTGGTCGATACCGAACTGTCGCTGTCGATGGACGACATTCGCGGCCTTCCCCAGCGCACCCAGATCACCCGCCATGACTGCGTCGAGGGGTGGAGCGCCATCGGCGAATGGACCGGCCCGCAGCTTTCCGCCATTCTAAATGAAGCAGGCGTGCAGGACGGCGCGCGCTACGTCGTCTTCCATTGCGCCGATACGCTTTCGGGCAGCCAGTATTACGAAAGCTGCGACATGAACGATGCGATGCACCCGCAAACGATCGTCGCGCACATGCTCAACGGCGAGCCACTTCCCGTTATCAACGGTGCGCCGTTGCGGCTGCGGCTGGAGCGGCAGCTCGGCTACAAGCATGCGAAATACCTGCAACGCATTGAATTGACCGACACGCTGGCGGACACGCATGGCGGGCTGGGCGGCTATTGGGAGGATCGCTCCGGCTACCAGTGGTATGCGGGGATCTAGCCTTCGGGCGGATAGATCCGGTTCATCGCCTCCCAGTCGGCACGGACCAGCTCCTCGAGCACGTCCATGTCCACATCGGCCAGCTTGTTGATGTAGAGGCAGCTCTTGCCCGTCGAATGCTTGCCGAGCGTCGCCAGCAGCGCGTCGCGCCGCTTTCCAACAATGTCGTCGCAATATCCGCCCATCAGGTGGAGCGAATGCTTCGCCTTGCGGGGGCTGAAGCCGCTGCGCATCCAGTCGCCTTCGCGCCCGCTATCGTATTTGTAATGGTACTTCCCGTAACCGATCATGCTCGGCCCCCACATGACGGGCTCCTCGCCGGTTACGCGGCGGAACAGCGCGTCGAGCAACTTTGCGTCCTGTCGCCTCCCGTCCCGATCGATGGCGGCAATGAAATCGTCGACGGCCTTGCCTGTGGGTCTGGTCTTGTTCCCGCTCATGACCGGCGCAGGTTACGCTCCGATTGACTTGCACGCAACGGGTGCGCAAACCAGGCCCGACCCCGTGAAACCAGAAGGACGCCTGCCCCATGTGGCTGCTCGACAAACTGCTGAAAAAAGTCATCAAGGCCGGGAAACTGGTCGTCACCGATCACGACGGCGAATCCTTCGAATACGGTCCCGGCGGAAGCGTCGACGGGGACTTTGGCGAGCCGCTGCACATCCGCCTGACCCATCCGAAGGCCGCCGCGCATATCGCCCGTTACCCCCAGCTGGGGACGGCGGAAGCGTTCATGTGGGGCTGGATGGAAATCGTCGAGCCGCACGATCTGCGCGACCTGATCCTGTTTTTCACCGCACAGTCGAAAAAGCTTGGCGACAAGGCTATCCAGCCGCAGAGCAAGGTCAAATGGCTGGCGCAGAAGGCGGTCGCCAAGGCCGACAGCTTCAATCTGCGCGGCAAGGCGCGCAAGAATGCCGTGCACACCTACAACCTCACCCGCCGCCTCTATGAGCTGTTCCTCGACGAGGACCGGCAATACACGATGGCTTATTATCGCGATGTCGATAACAGTCTCGAGCAGGCGCAGCTCGACAAAAAGGCGCATCTCGCGGCGAAGCTCAACATCACGCCCGAAACCGGGCCGAACATGCGCGTGCTCGATATCGGCTGCGGCTGGGGTGGCTTCGCGCTCTATCTCAACCGCATGTATGGCTGCGAGGTGCTCGGCGTGGCCCTCGCGCCAGACCAGATCGCCTTTTGTAAGGAGCGGGCAAAGGAAGCGGGCGTATCCGACAAGGTGCGTTTCGCGCTGATGGACTATCGCGACGTTCGCGGCCAGTTCGACCGGATCAGCTCGGTCGGCCTGCTGGAGCATGTCGGCACCCCGCACTACCCGCATTTCTTCGAGCACACCGCCCGGCTGCTGAAGAACGATGGCGTGATGATCAGCCATTTGTGTGGCCGCGCCGGGCCTCCGGGTTTCACCGACGCCTTTACCCGTAAATACATCTTCCCCGGCGGCTACATACCGGCGCTGAGCGAACTCGTCACCGTCAGCGAGCAATTTGGCTGGCAGGCGATGGATTACGAGGCGATGCGCTTCCATTACTCGCACACCCTGGAAGAGTGGTACAACCGCACCGTCCTGCACCGCGACGAGATCGTTGAGATGTATGACGAGCAGTTCTACCGCATGTGGCTGTTCTATCTCGCAGGCGCAGAGCAGGCGTTCCGCAATGGCGGGCTGGTCAACCACCAGATCGTCTATGTGAAGGACCGCACCGCCATCCCGATGACGCGCGATTTCATGTACGAGGAAAGCGAGCGGCTGCGCGGAGTGGAAGACCCGCCGGCGTGGCATCTCGATCCAGCACTGAAGGAAGCGGCGGAGTAGCGGAGCGCCTCCGATATGGGTGTGTCCACCAGACTGATCGACCGGCTGCTTTCGCGCATGGTGCGCAAGGGCACGCTGCGACTGACGCTTGCGGACGGCTCGCAGCGTAGCTTCGGCACGGCGACGCAAGGCTATCCCGACGTGGCAGTGCGCTTCGCCGACGACAAGGTGGCGCGCGACATCCTGCTTGATCCGCGTCTCGGCGTAGGCGAGGCCTATATGGACGGGCGCATCCTCGTCGAGCAGGGCGACATCATGGCGCTCGTCGGCCTCGCGCGGATGAACAATCGCTGGGAGGACAAGGCTAAGCTCGCCCCGCCAAGCATGGGCCGCAAGATGCGCGGCAAGCTGGTCGGCGCGCTTAAGAGCGTGAACCGGCCCGGCAGTTCTAAGCGCAATGTCGCGCATCACTACGACATCGGTAACCCGCTTTACGAGCTGATGCTCGATGCCGAGCACATGCAATATAGCTGCGCCTATTTCGCGCGGGACGACATGACGCTGGCCGAAGCGCAGGAGGCCAAGCTGGCGCATATCGCCGCCAAGCTGCGGCTAAAGCCGGATTGCCACGTGCTCGATATCGGATGCGGTTGGGGCGGCATGGCCATCTTCCTCGCCCGGCACGCGGGTGTGCGGGTGACGGGGATAACGCTCAGCGAAGAGCAGCTCGCCCTCGCCCGCAGCCGCGCCGCGGCAGCGGGCGTGGCGGACAGGGTAATCTTCGAACTTATCGACTATCGCGACCTCGCCGAGACGGGCCGTAACTTCGATCGCATCGTGTCGGTCGGCATGTTCGAGCATGTAGGTCGGCCGCAATTCGAAACCTTCTTCCGCTGCTGCGCGCGCCTGCTTGCGCCGGATGGCGTGGCGCTGATCCACACGATCGGCAGGCTCGGCGGGCCGGGCAGCACCGACGCCTTTACCGAGAAATACATCTTTCCCGGCGGCTACATCCCGGCTTTGAGCGAAACCGTCGCAGCGAGCGAAAAGGTGCGCCTGATCGCCACCGACGTCGAAATGCTGCGCGTCCACTACGCCAAAACGATCCGTGCCTGGTACGCCAACTGCATCGCCAATCGCGACGCCATCGTCGCGCTGCATGACGAGCGGTTCTATCGCATGTGGGCCTTCTACCTCGCGGGCGCGGCAACCGTGTTCGAGCATGGCGGCATGTGCAATTACCAGATCCAGCTCACCCACAACCGCTACGCCCTCCCGCTGACGCGAGATTACATGGGCGAGGCGGAGGAGGCACTGCTTTCCCGTGGCGGCTGACGCCCGCCCCCTTACCCGTTCCGCCATCTTCGCGCAGGCCTGGCCAATCATGCTGGGGCAGGCGTCGGTGCCGCTGGTCGGACTGGTGGACACTGCCGTCATCGGGCGCACCGGCGATGCGGTGGCGCTGGCGGGGGTGGCGCTGGGAGCGACGATCATCAGCCTCGTCTTCTGGAGCTTCGGCTTCCTGCGCATGGGGATGACCGGGCTGACGGCACAGGCCGCCGGGTCGGACGAGCCGCGCGAGGTCGATGCGTTGCTGCTGCGCGCGCTCGGCATCGGACTGGTGCTCGGCCTGCTGGTGCTCGCACTCTCCGCGCAAATCACGCAGGGCGCATTCGCTGTCATGTCCGCTTCGGGCGAGGTGCAGGGCGACGCGGGCGGTTATATGCAAGGCCGCTTCTACGGCGCGCCCGCCGCGCTGGCAGTGTATGCCATCAATGGTTGGCTGATTGGCCTCGGTCGTACGCACGCGGCGCTCGTCCTTCAGATCGCGATGAACGCGGCGAATATCGCGCTCGATATCTGGTTCGTCTGGGGGCTGGACCTCGGAGCCTTCGGGGTCGGCCTCGGCACCGCCTGCGCCGAATGGATCGCGCTCGCCATCGGCTGCGTCATCGTCGGGCGCGTGAGCGGCGCGAACCTTGTCGCCATCTTCCGCCGCACGCCGCCCCCCATGCTGCTCGACCGCGAGCGCCTACTGCGCCTCTTCGCTGTCAACCGCGACATCATGATCCGCACCGTCGCGCTGCTCATCCTGTTCGTCTGGTTCGTAAATGCAGGGGCGCGCATCGGGGCCGAGACGCTGGCCGCGAACCACGTACTGCTGCAATTCGTCAACGTCGCCGCCTTTATCCTCGACGCCTTCGCTTTCACGGCGGAGGAGCGCGTCGGGCAAGCCTACGGCGCGCGCGACCGGGAGCGGTTCATTCGCGCCATCCGCCTCACCAGCGAATTCGCGCTGGCGGCTGGATTCGCCTTTGCCGTCCTGTTCCTGCTTGCCGGCGGCCCGATCATCAACCTGCTGACGACCGACGCCGCGGTGCGCGAAATTGCTCACACCTTCCTGCCCTTTGCCGCGCTCGTCCCGCTGATCGGCATGCCGAGCTGGATGCTCGACGGTATCTTCATTGGGACCACACGCGGGCGCGCCCTGCGCAATGCAGGCGTGGCCGCAACGCTGCTCTATATCGCGCTCGACCTCGCCCTACGGCCTTACGGCAATTGGGGCGTTTGGATAGCGATCTCCGCAAGCTACCTGATGCGCGCTGGCGGCCTCGCGCTTTACCTGCCGTCGCTCTTGCGCGATGTCGGGCGAAGCGACCAGCCGCAGGAGAATGCGATATGACTGATAGCCCGACATTCCCGCACGTCCATCGCACGCCGGACGAGCGCTTCGCGGACCTGCCGGACTTTCCCTTCGCCCCGCATTACCACATGCTCGGTGACGGCTTGCGGTTGCATTATCTCGACGAGGGCGAGCGCGATGCGCCTATCATATTGATGATGCATGGCGAGCCGAGCTGGTGCTACCTCTACCGCCACATGATCCCGCTTGTGGTCGGCGCAGGTTACCGCGTAGTCGCGCCCGACCTGATTGGCTTCGGCAGATCGGACAAGCCGACGCGGAAATCCGCCTATACCTATCGCGGCCATGTCGCATGGATGCGCGAATGGCTGGAGGCGCTGGACCTGCACGATGTGCTGCTCGCCTGTCAGGACTGGGGCTCGCTCATCGGGCTGCGCCTTGTCGCCGCCATGCCCGGGCGTTTCGCGGGCGTCGTCCTGTCGAACGGGGGCCTGCCGGAAGGTCAAGAGCCGCCAAAAGCCTTCGCCGCATGGCAGCGCTTCGCCAGATGGAGCCCGGTCTTTCCGATCGGCGGCATCTTGCAGAAGGCGACGAACCGCACGCTGTCGGACGCCGAGGTCGCCGCTTACGACGCGCCCTTCCCCACCCGCGCGAGCAAGGCAGGCGCGCGCGTGTTCCCGGCGCTCGTGCCGCTCGGCGACAATATCGCCGTGCCCGCACAAAAGGCAGCGTGGGAATCGCTGGAGCTGTTCGACAAGCCGTTCACCTGCGCCTTTTCCGACAAGGACCCCATCACGCGCGGCGGCGACCGGGAGTTTCGCAAACGCGTGCCTGGCGCGGCCAAGGGCCATCATCGGCAGCTCAGCGGCCACCATTTCATCCAGGAAGACGATCCCGAAGGTTTCGTCGCCGCAATTCTTGAAACGGCGCAAACGGCGGGGCTGTCGCAGCGCTAGATTGCGTCCGCATGCCCGCGCTGCTAGCCGCGCGGCTCGATTGCCCAGACAGGAAGCGCGCATGCCCGATATCAAGAGAGTGGTCCTCGCCTATTCGGGCGGCCTCGACACCAGCGTCATCGCCAAATGGCTGATGGTGGAGCGCGGACTGGAGGTCGTGACCTTCACTGCCGATCTCGGACAGGGGGAAGAAATCGAGCCCGCGCGCGCGAAGGCCAAAGCGATGGGCATTCCCGACGAGCATATATTCGTCGAAGATCTGCGCGAGGAATTCGTGCGCGATTTCGTCTTTCCGATGATGCGTGCCAACGCCCGCTACGAAGGCGATTACCTGCTCGGGACAAGCATTGCGCGACCCCTGATCTCCAAACGCCTCGTCGAGATCGCGCATGAGACCGGCGCCGACGCCATCGCCCATGGCGCGACCGGCAAGGGTAACGACCAGGTTCGTTTCGAGCTGAGCGCCTATGCGCTCGACCCGGATATCACCGTCATCGCCCCGTGGCGCGAATGGGATCTGACCAGCCGCACCGCGCTGGTCGACTGGGCGGAAAAGCACCAGATTCAGGTGCCGAAGGACAAGCGCGGCGAAAGCCCGTTCTCCACCGATGCGAACCTCCTGCACACCTCCTCCGAAGGCAAGGTGCTGGAGGACCCGTGGGAGGAAACCCCGGACTACGTTTATTCGCGCACCGACCATCCCGAGGACGCGCCCGACACACCCGAATTTATCGAATTAGACTTCGACAAAGGCGACGGCACGGCGCTGAATGGTGTCGAGATGTCGCCCGCCGAATTGCTTACTGCGCTGAACGAGCTAGGCCGCAAGCACGGCATCGGTCGGCTCGATCTGGTCGAGAACCGCTTCGTCGGAATGAAGAGCCGCGGCATTTACGAGACGCCCGGCGGCGAAATCTATGCCCGCGCGCATCGCGGGATCGAACAGGTTACGCTTGATCGCGGCGCGGCGCATCTCAAGGACGAGTTGATGCCTAAATATGCGGAGCTTATCTATAACGGCTTCTGGTTCAGTCCGGAGCGCGAGATGCTGCAAGCCGCCATTGATCTGAGCCAGGACAAGGTGAGCGGCACTGTCCGCATGAAGCTATACAAGGGCAACGCGATGGTTGTCGGGCGCAAATCATCCAACTCGCTCTACTCGGAGGCGCATGTCACCTTCGAGGACGATGCGGGCGCATACGACCAGAAGGACGCGGCGGGCTTCATCAAATTGAACGCGCTGCGCTTGCGTCTGTTGGCGAAACGAGACCGCTGAGGTTCGATCCGTCGCGCGCTTGCAGATGGTTTCGCGCGATACGCCGAGGCGTTGACTTGTCCACTCCTGTCCACTGGCATTCGCGCACAAAGTGGATAAGTCGACGCTCGCGCCCTTGCCCGACTCGCTCGCCACGCCCATTCATCAAGCATCGAAGACGGAAAGTCTCAGCCACGAAGGACCGCCTGCCGGTCCGGATACAGGAGAGACAGGAAAGTCCTCGACGCGATGATGGCATCGCCCTCGAAGGAGGAAAGGAAGATGGAAGGCCTGTTCGCAGGCTGGACACCAACCGGACCGTCGAGATCGAAGGCAGCAATCATCGGATAGGCCGGAGGAGAAATCCGGGGCCGATGGCGATGGAAGCACTCCGGTGCGGATATCGCCGCTCGAGGCTCCGCGAGGACGAGACCGGTCTCGGACTGGTGGAAAGCGACGCTGAGACTCTTCGGAGGCTCGCTGAACGGAAAACCTGTTCCGGCACCGGCGCGAGCGCCGGGCGACATATTCGGATGGAACCGGGCCTTCGGGCCACGACCTGAAGAAGACACGCCAGGCGCCAAGTATTTCCTTCATGGAAATCCACACGCCGGTGAGAGTGGGGTCGGCAGCAATGCCGGCCCCATTTCTCTTTAGCGGACAGCGCATACCATCCCGCTCTGGTCATCAGTTCGTATCGGCCAACGAATCGCGTGTTGCAGTGCAGCATTCCGCCGAGCCGATCGGTCGATTTTTCCGCAAATTGCGCTTTCCGACACGCGCGCGAAACTGCAACTCGCCGTATTATCGCCCCAATCTCGCGCCGAGTCGTTTCACTGCGTCGACAAACCGAGCGCGGCGTTTGGGAACGTTAGGAAAGGTCGGGTATCCGGCCTGCCTATGGACAGGAACACCCTTCGACGCACCGGCGTTCGCAGCGCGCTGATCGTGGCCGGCATCGCCATGCTTGGCGCGACCGGGGCCGGTCGTGCGCAGCAGCAGGATCCGGGCCACCTCGCCGCGCCTGCCACCGCCATTGAGGCCGAGGCCCTTGGCGCACCGGTCTTCATGCCGAGTGACGAGGCCGTCTTCGAAGAAGCGTTTGCCCGCTTCGAAGAGCCGGTCGTACCGGAAATCCCCGAACACGCCGTCGACATCACAACCATCGAGCCTGCCGAGCCGGATGCCAGTT
>JBARVT010000101.1:0-6406 GCA_049646405.1 Alteraurantiacibacter sp. | reverse complement strand
GCGCAAGGCCCGCAGCCTCCCCGGCGGGAAAAAACGCGGCGCGCCCAAGCCGAAGGGGCGGCGCGAGTAATGATTCGTGATTTACGCAGAGACGAGCGAGCCGCATGCCGGTAAAGCTGGCCGTCTTCGATTGCGACGGCACCCTTTCGGACGGACAGGCAGGCGTCGTCAACGCGATGGATGCGGCCTTTGCCGCAGCCTCGCTATCCGCGCCCGATCATCACGAGGTGCGCCGGATCGTCGGCTTGAGCCTGCCGCAAGCCATCCGCCACCTCGCGCCCGAGGCCCCGCCGGAGCAGCGGGCCGCCGCGGTCGAGGCGTACAAGGCATCCTTCCGTGCCGCGCGCGAGGACGGGTCGCTGCGGGAACCGCTCTACGAAGGGATCGCAGACCTGCTGCGCCGCCTGCACGCCGAGGGCTGGACGCTGGGCGTCGCCACGGGAAAGTCAGATCGCGGCCTCGAGGCCCTGCTCGCCGCAAACGACCTGATGAATCTCTTCGCTACCCTGCACACGGCGGATCGCCACCCGTCCAAACCCGCGCCCGCCATGCTCGAAGCCGCGATGACGGATACGCTGGCAGAGCCGCAAGATACCGTCATGATCGGCGACACGGTCTACGATATGGAGATGGCCGCGAATGCCGGGGTACGCGCCATCGGGGTGGTTTGGGGCTATCACGAACCGGACGAATTGCGCCGCGCCGGGGCCTTTGCGGTCGCGTCGACCACCGACGAATTGGGCAGCCTGCTCTATGACGAGTAAAGACAGCAGCGCCCGCAGCCGGGTCCTTATCATGGGCGTGACCCGAATAATCGGTGCCATTGTGTGGCTGGGCGGCTTCCTGACCGTCGCGGACCGGACGGACCTGCCGCATTGGCTCGGCTGGCTGGCCATGTCTGTCGGCCTCGTGACTTTCATTTTCATACCTCGCCAGATGGCGCGTCGCTGGCGGACGCCGCCCGCGTGAAACGGTTCTTCAAGGATGTCTCGGTCGCCGAGGTCGAGGACGGCTGGCAGGTGATGCTTGATGCGCACGCGCTGAAAACGCAGGGCAAGCGCCGACCGCAGATCGTGCCGACGCGCGCCGCAGCGGATTTGCTGGCAGCGGAGTGGAAAGCGCAGACAGAGAAGATCGACCCGAAGAGCTTCGTCCACCGCGACCTCGCCGATTTTGCTATCGACATGGTGCGAAGCGAGCGCGATGCGGCCATCGCCAAGTTGCTCGATTACGCGGGCACCGACACGCTTTGCTACCGCGCCGACCCGGACGAGCCACTTTACAAGCGCCAGCAGGAAGTGTGGGAGCCGCTCGTAGCCGCCTGCGAGGCGCGCCACGGCGTGCGGCTGGAGCGCGTCAGCGGCATCGTCCACCGCGCACAATCGGCGGAAACGGTTGCGGCGTTGCGGGAGCGGCTGGAAGGCGAGGACGATTTCACTCTCGCCGCGCTGCTGACGCTCGCCTCGCTCGCCGCATCGCTGGTGGTTCCGCTGGCAATGCTGGAAGACCACGCTGATGCCGCAGCCCTGTTTGCCGCAGCCAATACGGAAGAGGATTGGCAGGCCGAGCTATGGGGCTGGGATCACCAGGCCGAAACGGTGCGCGTGCTCAAACTGGAAGCTTTCAAGAAAGCGGGTAAGTTCGCGCGGGCTGTGCGAAGCTAGACGGTCACCCCCCCCCGGACTTGCTCCGGGCTTGTGCGTGTTTCGAAAAAGCACCGCCACCGGAACAGGTTCGGGTGACAACAAGGATTTACCCCACCCACTCCGCGACCTGATCGGCCACATTGTTGGCCGCATCGTTGAGCGCCGCGCCGACCGCAGTCGCCTCCGGAGCAATGCCCGAAACCCGCTCCTCGAACCGCCTCGTCAGGATGCGCCCGCCGGGAAGCTCCAGCACGGCATCGTAACGCACCACTGCACTGCTCGTTACAGCGTCGTAATCCATCGCCACCAGCGATCCCGACAACTGCGTCGCCGCGACATATTCGAGCTCCCCGCCTGCCACGACGAGGCGGTTGCCCTTCGCGCGGATCGTTTCGGACAGCAGGTTCCGGAACAGGTCAGCAGGCTTTTCCACCCACACCGCATCCTCGAGATAAGCGAGCGTCGAATCGCTCGTGGTCACGGGGATGCGCGGGACGTTGAGGCGCTGTTGCACGCTCGGCGTCTGCACCGCCAGCGCGGCGCTCGCCTCGCCTTCCGAAGCCGCACCGTCAGGAATGCTCGCCGTCGGGGTAAGCGTCAACAGCTGGTCAGGCGTGTCGGGGCCAAGGCTGATGCAGCCCGTTAGCGCCAGCGCACCGAATGCCGCGAGGGCGGAGGATGTTAAACGCATGGTCAGGCCTCTCATGGCTCGTAATCCGGGAGCGACTGCCCGCCGATCAGCGAGGTCGCGCCTTCGTTTTCCAGCCGCTCGGTCATCACCCGCAGGCTCTCACTCGTACGGCGCAGGTCGCGTAGCGTGGCATTGGCGGCGGGCAGCGTGTCCTGCGACAGCTGGCGCGTCACCGGCTCGACATTGGCCATCGCGCCTTCAAGCGCGGCCGCCGCATCGCGCGCCGAAGCGAGCGTCTGGCGCAAATCCGCGCTGATCTGCGCACCGTCCTGCTGAACGAGGCCGTTAACCTCGCCAAGCGTCGTCTCGAATGCGGCCAGTGTCTGCGTCGACTGGTTGAGCGTGCCCTGCAATTCCTGCAGCGTGCGCTCGATCTCCGGAGACTGGCGAGCGAGTTCGCCGCTGATGGAATCGGTGTTGGCAAGGATGCCGGAAATGGAATCCTGGTTTTCGTCGTCCAGCACACGGGTCAGCCGGTCTGTCAGCGTGGCTAGCCGTTCGAGCAACAGCGGCGCGCTGGCGAGGATTTCGCCGATGGCACCCGGCGCGGGCGGGATAACGGGATAGCCTTCGGGACAATCTGTCGTCTCGCAGCTGATCTCGGGCAGGTTGCTGCGGCCTCCCGCGAGCGAGATATTCGCCGTACCGGTGAAGCTTGCCGAAACGCTCGCCTCCGTTCCCACATGGATCGGCGTTTCCTTGTCCAGCCGAATGCGGACCTTCACGAATTCGGGATCGCGTTCCCAGATGCGAATATCTGCGACCTGCCCCACCGGCACACCGTTATAGGTGACGACGGAGCCTTCCGCGACGCCGCCGACGGACTGTTCGAAGAAGATGTCGTATTCCTGTCGGTCGGAATCGCCGAGGCGGGCGAGCCACACGAAGAAGATCGCGGCCCCTGCCAGCAGCAGTAGGGTGATGGCCCCCACCCAGACGTGATTTGCCCGTGTTTCCATTCGCTTCGTCCTATGCCCGCGCGGGCGCTTCCTTGTCCAATGCTTTCCCGCGGTCGTGGCTGTCCGCCGCCGCGCGGCTGCGCGGGCCGTTGAAATATTCCTGGATCCACGGATGGTCGGTTTCGAGCAGTTCGGGGATCGTGCCGACCGCGATCACTTTCTTGTCTGCCAGCACCGCCACGCGGTCGCAAATGGCGTAAAGCGTGTCGAGATCATGGGTGATGAGGAAGACGGTGAGGCCCAGCGTGTCGGCCAGCTCGCGTGTAAGATCGTCGAATTTCGCCGCACCGATCGGGTCGAGACCCGCTGTCGGCTCGTCGAGGAACAGCAGTTCGGGGTCGAGCGCGAGCGCGCGGGCGAGGCCGGCGCGTTTCTTCATGCCGCCCGAAAGCTCACTCGGAAACTTGCTCACCGCATCTTCGGGCAGGCCGGTCAGCACCGTCTTGTAGGCGGCAATCTCGTTCAGCAGGTTCGGCTTCAGCTCGGGATAGAACTGCTTGAGCGGCACCTGCACGTTCTCGCCCACCGTCAGGGTGGAGAACAGCGCGCCCCCCTGGAACAACACGCCCCAGCGGTTGCGCACGCCGATGACCTCGTCGGGCTCCGCATCGGTGATGTTCTGTCCGAACACCTCGATATCGCCACTGTCGGGCACCTGCAGCCCGATGATCGAGCGCATCAGTACCGACTTGCCCGTACCCGACCCGCCGACCACGCCGAGGATTTCGCCGCGCTTCACATCGAGATCGAGCGCGTCGTGGACCGTCGTCTCGCCGAAGCAGTTGGTCAGCCCGCTGATGCGTATCGGGTACTGACCATCGTAACGCTCGGGAATGTCGCCCAGCGCCTCGTCCTCAATCTCGGTATACTCGCTCATGCCCACCCCACATTGGTGAAGAAGACGGCGAAGAAGGCGTCGAGCACGATTACCATGAAGATCGCCTGCACCACCGCCATCGTGGTACGCAGGCCGACTTCCTCGGCGTTCCCTTTCACCTGCATGCCCTGGTAACAGCCGGCAAGCGCAATGATGAGGCCGAAGACCGGCGCCTTCACCATGCCGACATAGAAATCGTAGAGCGGCACGACCTCCTGCACGCGGGCCAGGAAGGTGAGGAAGGGAATGTCGAGCATCAGGTCGCCAATCACGGCGCCGCCGATGATCGCCATCACGCTGGCATAGAAGCCGAGCAGCGGCATCATCAGCACGGCGGCGAGAATGCGCGGGATGACAAGCGCCTCCATCGGGCTAACGCCGATGGTGCGCATCGCGTCCACCTCCTCGGTCAGCTGCATCGTGCCGATCTGCGCAGCGAAGGCGGAGCCGGAGCGCCCTGCGACCATAATCGCCGTCATCAACACGCCGAGTTCGCGCAAGGTAATGCGCCCGACGAGGTTCACCGTCAGCGTTTCGGCGCCGAACTGCTGCAACTGCACCGCGCCCTGCTGCGCGATGACGATACCGATGAGGAAACTCATCAACCCGATGATCGGCAGGCTGGATACGCCGACCAGCTCCATCTGCCGCACCAGTGCCTTCATGCGGAAGCGGCGCGGATGGCGCATAAGGCCGAGCAAACCCACCAGGATCGCGCCGAGGAAGCCGATATTCTTCCGCGCGCCGCCCATGAAATCGTAAACCTTGGCACCGACGTCCTCGGTCACCCGGCCGAAGATGTAGCCGCGCTCAGGCCGGACCTTTGCCTCGCTTGCGCTTTGCTCCACCGCTTCGAGCAGCGTTTCCGCCGTATCATTGGCGCCGGTAATCTCCGCGCCCTTTTCCTCGGCAAAGCGGTGGACGACCCACGCGCCGACCGTGTCGATGGCGCTCGCGCCCGAAATGTCGACATATTGCACCGAATCGCCGATGCTGCGGAGTTCAGGGTCGAGCTTGCCGATGCCCGCAACGGTGAGCGGCCCGGTGATCGACACCGTGACGCGGCCCCCGCGCTCCTCCATGTCGTATTCGGCCCATTCCCGCATTGTTTCGCAGCTATGCTGACAAAACCGCGCGCCCGCAAGATTTTCGCGTGTTGCCCTGTGCATGAGCCGCTGGCATGGCGCCGCCATGACCCGCGAACTCGACACGACTTTCGATCCCGCCGCGATAGAGGCGAAATGGTACCGGCACTGGGAAGAAACCGGCGCGTTCCGGCCGGAGCGGCCCGATGCGGAGCCGTTCACACTGGTCAATCCGCCGCCCAATGTGACAGGTTCTCTGCATATCGGCCACGCGCTCGATAACACGCTGCAGGACGTGATGGTGCGTTATGAAAGGCTGCGCGGCAAGGACGCGCTGTGGGTCGTGGGCATGGACCATGCCGGGATCGCGACGCAAATGGTGGTCGAGCGCCAGCTGGAAGAGCAGCAGGACAAACGCACCAATTATCCGCGCGAGGAATTCGTCGACAAGGTGTGGGAATGGAAGGCGAAAAGCGGCGGCCAGATCACGAAGCAGCTTCGCCGCCTCGGCTGCTCGATGGACTGGTCCAGAGAACAGTTCACCATGGACGAGCACTTCACCCGCGCGGTGCTGAAGGTATTCGTCGACCTCTACAATGACGGCCTGATATACCGCGACAAACGGTTGGTGAACTGGGACCCGAAACTGAAGACCGCGATCAGCGATCTCGAAGTCGAGACGCAGGACGTGAAGGGCAGTTTCTGGGCCTTTGAATATCCCTTGGCGGACGGCTCCGGCGCAATCCGTGTCTCCACCACGCGGCCCGAAACCATGCTCGCCGACATGGCGGTGGCGGTGCATCCCGATGACGAGCGCTATCGGGAGTTGGTCGCGCGCGGGGCGAAGGTGAAGCTGCCGATTACGGGGCGCCAGATACCCATCGTGGCGGACGAGCATGCCGATCCCGAACTCGGCTCGGGCGCGGTGAAGATCACGCCGGGGCACGACTTCAACGATTTCGACGTCGGCAAGCGCGTCGGGATCGCGCCTGCGGCCATGCTCAATATGCTCGATGCCGAGGCCAAGGTCTGTCAGACGGCGGACGGATTGGTGCCCGAGGCGCTTGTCGGAATGGACCGCTTCGAGGCGCGCAAACGTGTCGTTGAACTGATGAAGGAAGCGGGTCACCTCGTCCCGCATGTCTCGA
>JBARVT010000100.1:0-7046 GCA_049646405.1 Alteraurantiacibacter sp. | reverse complement strand
TTCGAGCAGGTCCGTCGCTCGCTCCCTAAAGAACTTCATGGCGAATATGTGCTGCGCATCATCGCCCGGCTGAAGGCCGCGACGCAGGACGCCAAGATTTACCGCGGCGACGGGCACCTGATAGCCTGGACGATGGACGAGAAAGACCCTGCGCTGCTGCAGGAGCATCTGGAAGGCCTGCGCGCCCTGTTTTCCGCGCCGCTCATCGTCGGCGACCGGCAGGTCGATGTCGGGATCACCTTCGGCGTCGATATCACGCCCAGCCCCGATGTCGTCCGCCGCCTCGCCAGTGCGGTCGCCGCTGCCGAACAGACAAACGAGACCTTCGACCCTATCGCCGTCGCCGATTCGACATCGGAAGAAGACCTGATCTGGAACGTTTCGCTCCAGGCGCGGATCGACGCGGCGCTGTCCAACGGCGAAATCTACCTCGTTTACCAGCCCAAGATAATGGTTCAGACCGGCGAGATCGTCGGCGTCGAGGCACTGGTTCGGTGGAAGGACCCGGTGAAGGGTCATATCCCGCCCGACAATTTCATCCGCCAGTGCGAGACGGCCGGACGCATGGCGCATTTGACGCGCTTCGTTCTGGAAAACGCATGCCGCGCGGGCAATGCCTTTGCCGAGCGCGGCATCAACCTGCCGATTGCCGTTAACATCTCGGCCACGCTAGTCCATGAACGCGCCATCGTCGAACTGGTCGAAAATGTCCTGTCGGCCACCGGGTTCGAACCGCGCCGCCTGACGCTGGAAATCACCGAAACCTATCGCATCTCCAATATCGATATCGCCGCCGAAATCCTCGGCGAACTGCATGCGCTCGGCCCGAAAATCTCGATGGACGATTTCGGTGTCGGTGCGGCGAGCCTCGAGGCGCTGCTGCGCCTGCCCTTCGACGAACTCAAGATCGACCGGCTTTTCACCTCGCGCATCACCTCGGATCGTAAGGCAGCAGGGATCGTGGAAAACATCCTGCGACTCGGCAAGGATTTGCGAATCATTGTCGTCGCAGAGGGCGTCGAGGACGCCGGGACGTTAACCAAATTGCGCGATTCGGGCTGCCTGGTGGCACAGGGTTTCGGCATTTCTCGGCCCGTCGAATTCGAAAAAATCGTTTCCTATCAGGCTGATAGGGAAAAACGCCTGGTGCAGAACATGGTTTAAACTTTACAAACTTATTTGGTTAACCCACATTGACCCTGTTGAAACAGGAGAGTCGCTATGGGTGGAAGTATCTGGGACTGGCTGTTCGGCGGAAGCCGTCCGGACTCACGCTAAGTCTGATAAACCATGATAAAAAGGGCGTTGTGGGCGCCCTTTTTTGTGTCCGCGATCCACGCTGCACATAACGAAAGGCCGCCATCCGGATAACCAGACGGCGGCCTTATCGTTTCGCAGTGCCTACTGGCGGATGTCGGAAAGGATCGCGGCGCGCAGTTCGTCAAGGCCCATGCCCTTTTCCGCGCTGGTTACATGAAGCTGCGGATAGGCCGCGACATGCTTCTTCGCTTCGGCCTGCACCGCTTCGGCGACCTTTGCCAGCGCGCTAGCCTTTACCTTGTCCGCTTTCGTCAGCACCACGCGATACCCCACCGCCGCCTCGTCCAGCATGCGCATCATGTCGCGGTCGCTGTCCTTCAGCCCGTGGCGGCTGTCGACGAGCACCATGGTCCGCTTCAGCGGCACCCGTCCGCGCAGGAAGGTTCGCACCAGCTGCCGCCATTTCTCGACGACCTTTACCGGCGCTTTGGCAAAGCCGTAGCCCGGCATGTCGACCAGCCGGAATTGCGTCGGCTCGCCCACTTCGAAGAAGTTGAGCTCCTGCGTGCGGCCGGGCGTCACCGATGCGCGTGCGATGGCCTTGCGCCCCGTCAGGGCATTGATGAGCGAGCTCTTGCCGACATTGGATCGCCCGCAAAAAGCGATCTCCGGATAGTCTGGCTCGGGCAGGAATTTCAATTGCGGCGCGGAAAGCAGGAACTCGACCCGCCCCGAAAACAGCCGCCGCGCTTCCGCCGCCAGCACCTCGTCCTGCGGCGTCATCCTTCGGATCCTTGAGCTTCCTTGCGCGCCGCCTCGCGCTCCTTCACCTCTTTCTCCTTCGCCATCTGCGCCTTGAGCTGCGGATTGCGCGAATAGAGATATTTCTGCTGTGCCAGCGTCAGCACGTTGTTGCTGATCCAGTATAGCAGCAGGCCTGCGGCAAAGGGCGCCATCACAAACATCAGCACCCAAGGCATGATCATGAAGATCTGCTGCTGCATCGGATCGGTCGCGGCCGGGTTCAGCTTGAACTGCAGCCACATGGTAAAGCCGAGCAGGACCGCGAGCACGCCGATGGCGAGGAAGCCTGGAGGCGTGAAATCGAGCAGACCGAACAGGTTCAGGATCGTCGCCGGATCGCGTGCCGAGAGGTCGGCAATATAGGTGAAGGGCTGGTGCCGCATCTCGATGGCGAGCAGCAGCACCTTGTACAGTGCGAAGAAAATCGGAATCTGGATAAAGATCGGCAGGCAGCCCGCCAGCGGATTGACCTTCTCCTCCTTGTACAGCTTCGCCATCTGCTGCTGCAATTCGGCGCGGTCGTCCTTGTAGCGTTCTTGCAAGGCCTTCATCTTGGGCTGCACGGCGCGCATCTGCGCCATGCTCTTGAACTGCTTTTGGGCCACCGGGAACAGGATCGCCCGAATTATGAGCGTAAGCCCGATGATCGCGAAGCCGAAATTGCCGAGCAGGTCGAACAGGAAAATCAGCACCTGCCACATCGGCCAGGCGATCCATGCGAACCAGCCCCAGTCGATCGCGTTGCCGAAGCGAGGCACGCCCGCCGCCTCGTATTCCGATAACACGGCGCTTTCCTTTGCCCCGGCGAACAGGCGCGTCGTGCGAGTCACAGTCTCGCCAGCGGGGACGTTGACGGGATCGTAGAGCAGCTCGGCCCGAAACAGGTCTCCGCCCAGAGAGCGGATAGTGCCCACCGCCTGCGCGCCGTCTTCGCGGATCAGCGCGGACAGCCAATAGATATCGGTGAAGCCGACCCAGTCGGTGCTGCCGCCATAACTGGCCGGTCCTTCCTCCAGAACGTCTTCGTAATCGGAGCCGAAATTCACACCCTCGCCATTGCTTGCGATGGGGCCGGAATGGACGTTGAATGTGCTGGGGCTGGCATTGGCGCTGGTGCGCGTGACGGTGGCAAAGGGGCGTAACGCAATGGTGCCGCCGCCACGATTGCTCACCGCCTGCGTGACGGTGAGCATATAGTGTTCGTCTATGGCAAAGCGCGTCGCGAAGACCTGCCCCTGCCCGTTTTCCCATTCGAGCGTGACCGGGGTCTCCTGCGTCAGGCGCTCGCCCTCGCGAATGCTCCACACCGTATCGGGGCCGGGCATATTCACACCGTCGCCGGTCCAGCGGAAGGCGGCATAATGCTGGCCGGGTGTGCCCGCGGGCGAGTAGAAGCGGATAGGACCGCTATCCTCATCCACTGCCTGGCGGTGGCGGACAAGGTCGATATCGTCCACCCGCGCGCCGACCGGATTGATCGAGCCGATGACTTCGGGTGCCTCGATCACGATACGGTCGGTCGATGCGAGCGCATCCTCCAAAGCGACCTCACGGCCCGTCTCGACGTCATCACCCATCGGCGCGGTGGCGTCGATCCGCTGCGAGGGCGCATCTTCCCGGCTCGCCATGTTGGCGGGCGTCGCTTCCGGCTCCGGGAAATAGGTCCGCATCGCGAAATCCCAGCCGAACAGCAGGAGTGCGCTCAGCACGACGGCGATGATCAAATTGCGCTGGTTGTCCAAGGTGGTTCGGTCCGTCGAAATTTCTGGTCTGCGGCCATCGGGCCGGCTTGGTTACGGCACGGGGTCGTGGCCGTGTCCCCCCCAGGGGTTGCAGCGCAGTATACGCTTCAACGCCATCCATCCACCCCTGATTGCGCCATGCTTTTCGAGCGCCTCGATGGCGTAGGCGCTGCAGGAGGGCTGGAAGCGGCAGGTAGGCGGCAGGATACGGCTAGGGCCAAGTTGCCAGCCGCGCGCGAAGAGGATCATCAGGCGCTTCACCGGCGGCTGCCCTTACGCGGGCGAGGCCGGTCGCCCTTGCCCTCGGCAGCGCGATGCAATGCGATCCGCAATTCCTCGCCCATCTGCGCAAAATCGCGCTCCACGCCGCCCGCGCGCCCGATCAGGACATGGTCGTGGTCCGGCAAGCCGCTCTCCGGCAACGCCGCGCGCAGCAGATCGCGAAAGCGCCGCTTCATGCGGTTGCGCACAACGGCGTTGCCAATCTTCTTCGTGACAGTGATGCCATACCGCACCCCTTCCCCGCCATTGGGCCGGGTGAGCAGTACGAAGCCCGGCCGCGCTACCCTGAGCCCGCGATTCGCCGTAAGGAAATCAGCGCGCTTGGTGAGGACGGTTGGGGTCATGGCAGAGGGATAGAGCAACAGTGCCTTGCGACAAAGACGCGAACGCAAACGGGCTCCCGATGGGAGCCCGCAAGGCCGAATGGCCGCCCGCAGCGGGCGCAGCTATGCTGCGCGTCTAGCGAGGACGAAGCCGCGGAGGCGGCTTCGCAGAGACAACTACGCGCAGAGCTTCTTGCGACCGCGGCGGCGGCGGTTGCGCAGCACCTTGCGGCCACCGACGGTCGCCTTGCGGGCGAAGAAGCCGTGGCGGCGGGCACGCACGAGATTGCTCGGCTGAAAAGTGCGCTTCATGGTTCAAATCCTCGAAAAATCGAATAAAAAGGGCCGCCAAAGCGGGCGGCCGCAAATATCTGGCGCGCGCTTACGAAAAAACCCTTCCGGAGTCAACCGCGCGATGCGAGCCACACGAGCAATCCTGCCCGCTACCCTCTCGGCTCTCGCCGCTTGTAGCGCTCCGCAAGTCGAGGCCGATCTGCGCCCTTCCTGCGACCCGTTAGACGGGCCTGCTTTCGAAATCCTGATACCCGATGGCGAGCGCGTCGTCACTGCCGATGGTCCAGGCTGGCCCGATGCGGGCGATGGTCATTATGAGATAAATGCGGGCGATCCGATGGAGCAGGTGACAATCCGCCTCTGCGACACCGATCTTACCGCATGCGAAGCGGCAAGCCTCGGCAGCTTCGCGCTCTCGCCGCGCGCGGAGGGCGGCTTTGGCGGAACGCTTCAGGCGGTGTTCCCCGAAGGCGGATCGCGGCGGCTGACCTTTACCGCGCTGCAGGACGAGGACCACGATCCGCCGCTCTGCGGTTAGCTCGTCAGAGCGCGAGGTCGGCGTAGGCGAGCGCGGGCGCGTCGGCGTCAGGCGCGGCCTTTTCCGTCTGCACCCAGCCGCGCATCTCCTCGCCCGTCAGCCACAGCGCGCTTTCGAACGGAACCGAATTGGTCATGGCGTAAAAGGCCTCGGCCTCGCTCTCGTTCATGCCCATTTCAGAATAATAATCGAGATAGCGGCGATGCTCCGGTGCATCGGCGGCGTAGTCGTCCGCGCCCATGCCCCAATCGTCCAGCCAGCCGTGCACGGCAAACTCGGACCCGTCGGCGATGTGCATCTGCGCGCCCGCGATGAACAGCTCGACCGCGCCCGAACGGATCGAGCCGCCTTCGGGTGCGACCGTCGCGAGACCGGCGGCGCGGATCATCCGGCCGACGGCAAGATTCGCGCGGTCGTCATGCGTGCCGGGAGCCTCGACGAAGGTCAGCGTGTCCACGCCCGGATGCGCTTCGAGCAGGGCGGCGAACTCGGAGGGGCTGTTTTCGTCGGTGATATCGACCAGCGCGGCGGTGCTCTCGTCCAGTACGCGGAACGGGCCGTAGGCGGCGATGGCTTCGGCCTTGACTATGTCGACATCGACATCGACAGCGACAGTGCGCGACGCGGGTGCGGGCTCGACCCATTCCTGGACAACGACAGTCTCGAAAACTTCCGGCTCCGCCGCCTGCGCAGGCACGCCGAAAAGGGCGAGACACGCTGCGAGCAAGGATAAACGACCGGTCATCGCATGCCACGGTGCCCGGCCGATCCTGCGAAAATCCGAAAAGACGCAGTTGCCGCCGCTTTAACCATGCGCGCCTCTCGACAGCGCCGCGCATCGCGCTATCACCTTTTCGGGCAAGGGGGTTGCGCGTGGTTTCACTGGTTTCGACGGTCGCCTATCTCGGGCTGGAAGCGCGCAGCGTGGAAGTGCAGTGCCAGCTCGCGCCGGGCATGCCGCGCTTTTCCGTCGTCGGACTGCCCGACAAAGCGGTCGCCGAAAGCCGGGAGCGGGTGCAGGCGGCGCTCAGCGCCATGGGCCTTTCGCTTCCGCCCAAGCGTATCACCGTCAACATGTCGCCCGCCGACCTGCCCAAGGAAGGATCGCATTTCGACCTGCCGATCGCGCTGGCGCTGCTCGCGGCGATGGGCGTGGTGGATGCGGAGACATTGGGCGAATGGGTCGCGGTGGGCGAATTGTCGCTCGACGGGCGCGTGGTGCCATCACCCGGCGTGCTGCTCGCCGCGCTGCATGCGAGCGAGAGCGAGAAGGGCCTGATCTGCCCGAAGGCGCAGGGTCCAGAGGCGCGTTGGGCGAGCGACGTGCCGGTGGTCGCCGCACCCGACCTCACCAGCCTGCTCAATCACTTGCGCGGGCAAAGCCGCCTGCCGGAGCCGGAGCCAGGCGAGACCGAGGAAGCGGGCCACGGGCCGGACCTGAAACAGGTCAAGGGACAGGAGACCGCCAAGCGCGCTCTCGAGATCGCGGCGGCTGGCGGGCACAATTTGCTGATGAACGGCCCGCCGGGCGCGGGCAAGTCACTGCTGGCGAGCTGCCTGCCTGGCATCCTCCCGCCGCTCACCCCGGCAGAGGCGCTGGAGGTCAGCATGGTGGCGAGCGTCGCGGGCACGCTCGACGGCGGCAGGATCAGCCGTACGCGACCCTTCCGCGCGCCGCATCACTCCGCAAGCATGGCGGCGCTGACCGGCGGCGGCCTGCGCGTGCGCCCGGGGGAAGTCAGCCTCGCGCATCTGGGCGTGCTGTTCCTCGACGAACTGCCCGAATTCCAGCGCGCCGTGCTC
>JBARVT010000099.1:0-2565 GCA_049646405.1 Alteraurantiacibacter sp. | reverse complement strand
CCTCAGCATAGGGTGCTGCCAGTGCACGCGATTCGTCGTTCAGGATGCGCGCATTGCTGCCCGTCGCGATGGCGTAAGCTTCGTTAAGGATCGTATCGCGGCGCAGGCCCGTTTCGGGTAGCGCGGCGGCTTCCGGGCTCGCCAGCACATGGCCAGTGATCAGCTGGCCGCCAATGTAGTTCCAGACAACGAAAAACAGCAATGTCGGCACGGCGATCCACAGCGCCGCATACCAAGCATGGTAATCGGGCAGCGAAGCGAGCCGCCCTTCGGGCGCAGCCCGCTTGAAAGTCCACGCACGCGCACGGGCCACCAGCCAACCGGCAAGCCCGAGCCCAAGGGCAAGGAGGAGCGGTATGACCGGTGACATCGTGCTAGGGTGCGATCCTTACTGGAGGTCTTCGGCCGTCAGGTTCGGCAGTTCGGTGGTGGCGCTGTTCATGGCCGCCATAACCTCCCCGCGATTTGTCACAAGGCCGATTTCCGAAAGCGCGCCGCCTTCTCCCCAGTTGGAAACCCACGCATCGAGGAACTCTTCAAGGCCCGGGATGATGCCGAAATGCGCCTTCTTCACGTAGATGTAGAGCGGGCGCGCGCCTGGGTATTCGAAGCTGGCGATATTGTCGTAGGTCGGCTCGACCCCGTTGATGCGCAGGCCATTGACGCGGTCCGAATTCTCTTCGAGATAGGAATAGCCGAAGATGCCGACGGCGTTCGGATTGCTCTCGATCTTCTGGACAATCAGGTTGTCCTGCTCGCCCTGGTCGACATAGCCGCCATCGGCGCGCATTTCGGTGCAGGTGCGTTCGTAAGCATCTTCGTCCGCTTCCTCGGTCGCGGCAAATTCCTCGTTCGCTTCGCAGCCCGCGAGCATGATCAGTTCGTTGAAGGCATCGCGCGTGCCCGAAGTGGTCGGCGGGCCGTAGACGAGGATCGGCAAGTCGGGCAGCGACGGATCGACGTCGGACCAGTTCGCGGTGGTCTGCTCTTCGCCATAGGGATTGGCGGCCAGCGCCTCGTAGATCTGCTGCGGGGTGAGGTCCATGTCGATACCGCCGACGGCAGATGCGATGGCGATGCCATCCATGCCGACCTGGATTTCGGTGATCTCTTCGACGCCGTTCTGCTGGCAGGTCTCGAACTCGCCCGCCTTCATGCGGCGCGAGGCGTTGACGATGTCGGGCGTGGCCGGGCCGACGCCTTGGCAGAACAGGCTGATGCCGCCGCCTGACCCTGTCGATTCAATGCTGGGCGCGGCAAGGTCCGGGTTCTCGCGAGTGAAGATTTCCGACACGCGACGCGCGAAGGGGAAGACTGTGGAGGAGCCGACGGCGTGAATCGCCTGACGGTTGTCTCCGCCGCCGCCGGGCTGGCTGTCGCAGGCGGTGGTGAGGGCAGTCGCGGCGAGCGCGACAGCGGCGATGGTGAACTTCTTCATTTCAGTAGCCCCTTAGGTCCAAGAGTTGCGGCTAGCGGCTCCCTATTACCGTCATGCGACAGTTTCGTGTCACATGCCGGACTTAATGACAGGTCGCAATCGCGTGGGTCAGAAATCGAATTCGGCACGCACGCCTATGACATCGGCGCTGTAATCGCGTTCGCCCGTCGGCAATTCCTGCGCCCGGTCGTATTCGAGACGGCCGTAGGTGACCTGCAGGCGGGAGTAATCGGTTGTCGTCCAGATGAGCGATGCAAGGTATCCGTTCTGCGTACCGCCGATGATGAGGTCATCGACAAGGTCGAGATAATCGTAACGCACATTGAGTTGCACTGCGCCAAAGCCGCCTTCGCCGACAGGCCTTGCAGGCCGCGTCCGGTTGAACCGCCCGCCGCTATAGCCGCGACTGTCGCCCGGCGTCAGAAACAGGCCGGCCTCGAGGTAACCGCCATGAAACACGGCATCGTCCTGGCCGATGGTACCGCCAACCTGCTGGCGATAGCCTTCCGCCGCGAAATGCAACGGGCCGCGGATTGCGGCAAATTCCAGCCCTGCGCCGAACTCGCTGTCACCATCGAAACGATCGGTGTTGACCGGGCGCTCATCCGTGAAATGCACCAGCGGACGCTGGCGATAGCGCAGGAGGCTGCCTTCGCCGAGGTCGGCGTAGTGCAGCGAGCCGCCGAAATGCAGCTGCATCTCGCCGATTTTCGGGAAATAGACGGCGCGCCCGTCGACACTCACGCGGTTGCTGCCGTCGAGATCGGCGAGGTTGTCGTGGAACACGCCCATTTGAAGCAGCACGTCGCCGCTGCCATAGTCCGCCGCGATGCCGAGGCGGCGGGAAAAACCGAAAGCGTCGGTGAACGCGGCGCGCTCGATGAAGGAGGTGAAGCGGCTGCTGGTCAGTTCTTCCATCGACTGGAAGTTGTTGAACTGGCCGACGGTGATGTCCAGCGGCCCAGCGCCGTATTCTATCAGCGCATCGGTCAGCTCAACCTCGCCTGTCGCGAAGTCGATTTCCATCTTGTACGCGAAGCCACCCGGGATATCGCCTTCGACCCCGAGCCGCGCGCGGCGGGCCTCGGCGCCGAAGCCGTCGCTGTATCCGTCGGGCAGGCTGGAAA
>JBARVT010000098.1:0-4820 GCA_049646405.1 Alteraurantiacibacter sp. | reverse complement strand
CGCGCGCAGGGGGCGAGCCGCCGGGTCGGCGCGGCGCGGCGGACCGGACAATCCATCCTTGGCCGTGCGCTGGCGCTGCTGCCCTTTACCGAAGAGCAGCTGCAAAAGGCATTCACCGTCCTCATTCTCGCGGGCGCGGCGGTGGGCCTCGTTTTCCTCGCGCAGCTTTCGGGCGCGACCGCGGTCGCATCGGACAGGGTGGCGCATGTCGCCTCCAATGCGGGCTTTCGCGTCGCCAATGTCACCGTCACCGGGACAGAGCGGATGAACGCGATGACGGTTTACGAGCGCGCCTTCGGCCAGCGCGATCTTGCCATGACGCGCATCGACCTGGAGGGGCTGCGCGAGGAATTGCTGCTGCTTCCCTGGGTTCAGGACGCCCGCGTTTCGCGTCAGCTCCCCGGCACCCTTGCCATCGACATCATCGAGCGCCAGCCTCATGCGGTGCTCGCCAAGGCGGACCGGTTGATGCTGATCGACCCGACCGGCGTGGAGCTGGAGCCTATCGCGCGCGGCGCGGGGGGCGAATACATGCTGATCGAGGGGCCCGGCGCGCAGGCGCGCGTGGAAGACCTGACCCGCCTGCTCGACGCCGCGCCCGCCCTGCAAGCGCAGGTGAAGGGCGCCGAATGGGTCGGCAATCGCCGCTGGAACCTGACCTTCGTCACCGACCAGCGACTGGCGCTGCCCGAAGGCGAGCAGAGATCCGCTGCCGCGCTCATCAGCTTCGCGCAGGCGGACGGTGTGCATCGCCTTATCGGCGGGCAGGCGGCCAGCTTCGACATGCGCAACGCACCACGCATGTATATGAGCATTCCGGGTCGTTCCGATCCGAAGGAAGTGGCGATGGGGGAAGACGGCTGATGGCGAGCCAGCAGCGGGCCGTGCGCGTATTCGGCGCGGTCAATATCGGTTCGTTCCGCATTTCAGCGATGATCGCGGCGCTGATGGAAAACGGCGAGATGCAGGTGCTGGGCAGCGGTCACCGGGCCAGCCAGGGCATTTCGCGCGGCTATGTCGTGGACATGGCGGCGGCGACCCATGCGGTGCGCGATGCGCTGGACCGGGCGGAAAAACTCGCCAACACCCGCGTCGAAAGCGTGTGGATCGGCTGTTCGGGCGCGGGACTGGCCAGCGAAATCCGCCCGATAGAAATCGAGATCGGCGGCCGCCGGATCGAGGAAGAGGATATCGAGGCGCTGCTCGTCGCCGCACGCGAGACGATCCGGCCCGATGGGCGCACCGTGCTCCATGCGCAGCCCGCCTGCTATTTCCTCGATGGCGCGCATGGTGTCGCCAATCCAAAGGGCCTGCATGCGGAGCGACTGGGCGTCGATATCCACGTGATGCAGGCGGACGGCGCGCCGATCCGCAACGTCACCGAAGCGGTGCAGAACGCGCATTTCGACGTGGAGGGCGTCGTCGCCTCGCCGCTGGCGGCCGGTTATTCCGTGCTGACGGCGGAAGAGCGCGATCTTGGCGTGGCGATGGTGGAGTTCGGAGGCGAGGTAACCAATGTCGCGGTTTATGCAGGCGGAATGCTTGTCGGACTGACGGCGGTGCCGCGTGGATCGAACGACATCACCGATGCGGTCGCCTCCGCCTTTTCCATCCGTCGATTCCAGGCCGAGCGGCTGAAATGCGTCAACGGCTCGGCCATCGCCAGCCCGACCGACCACCGCGAGATGATCCCCGTCACCGCGCCGGGCGAGGAAGGGCGCGGCCCCGTCGCGCGCGGGGCGGACGATCGCAACCAGGTGCCGCGTGCGGAATTGATCGGCGTCATCACCGGAGAACTTGACCTGCTGATGCGCGATGTCGGGAAGGCGCTGGAAGGCTTTGGCTTTACCGGTGGCAAGCCCGGATCGGGCGCGCGTCAGGTCGTCATCACCGGCGGCGGCGCGGAAATGGCGGGGCTGGCGGATTATGCGCAAAGCACGCTCGGCGTGCCGGTGCGCATCGGTCGTCCGGTCGCGCTGCGCGGCCTGCCCGAAGCACATTCCGCGCCCGGTTTCGCGACGCTGGTCGGCCTCGTGCTCTACGCCGCCGAAGACCCGATCGACATCCGCGCCATCGGCTCGCGCTTCACCGATACCGCCTCTTACGGCCCGCTCGCCACGGTCATGCGTGTGTGGGGTGCGATGAAGCAGTATTTCTGAGGTTTGTGCACAGTTGTGGATAGCGCAATAAACTGCTTCACGCGGTGAAACGCTTTATGGCAAAGTGGCGCATGATCAATTTCCGGCGTCCTTGCGGGGGAACATTCGAATGAGCATCAATATCGGTCCGCCTTCCGTGGAGGAACTTCGTCCCCGCATCACCGTCATCGGCGTGGGCGGCGCGGGCGGCAACGCCATCGCCAACATGATCGAAAGCGAGATCGAGGGCGTCGAGTTCATCGTCGCCAACACCGATGCGCAGGCGCTGAACAGCTCTTCGGCGGAACATCGCATCCAGCTCGGGCCGGACATCACACAGGGCCTGGGCGCGGGCTCACGTCCCGAGGTCGGTCGCGCGGCGGCGGAAGAGACGACCGAAGAGATCGAGCGCGCGCTGGACGGCGTGAACATGGTCTTCATCGCGGCGGGCATGGGCGGCGGCACCGGCACCGGCGCGGCCCCCGTCATCGCCAAGGTGGCGCGCGACAGGGGCATCCTCACGGTCGGCGTGGTAACCAAGCCGTTCCTGTTCGAAGGCACGCGGCGGATGCGTTCTGCCGAAAGCGGCATCGACGAATTGCAGAAGAACGTCGACACGCTGATCGTCATCCCGAACCAGAACCTGTTCCTGGTCGCCAAGGCGGAAACGACTTTCAAGGAAGCGTTCCTGCTGGCGGACGAGGTGCTGCAGCAAGGCGTGCGCTCCATCACGGACCTGATGGTGATGCCGGGCCTCATCAACCTCGATTTCGCCGACGTGCGTTCGGTGATGGGCGAAATGGGCAAGGCGATGATGGGCACGGGCGAGGGCGAGGGCGACAATCGCGCGCTCGAAGCCGCCGAACGCGCCATCGCCAACCCGCTGCTCGACGGCGTTTCGATGCAAGGCGCCAAGGGCGTCATCATTTCCATCATCGGCGGCGAGGACATGAAGCTGCTCGAGGTGGACGAGGCCGCGAATCACATTCGTGAGCTGGTCGATCCCGAGGCGAACATCATCTGGGGCAGCGCGTTTAATCCCGAACTGGATGGCAAGATTCGCGTCAGCGTGGTCGCCACCGGGATCGAGGCGACGGCGGAGCAGACCGAGGCGGCAGCGCGCCCGCTCGACCTTTCGGCCTCGCGCGGGCCTGCTCGTCCCGCGATCCCCATCCCGACCGAGCCGGACATGACGGAGGACGAGGACGACGAGGACGCGCTCGATCTCGGGGCGATGGACGAGGCGGGAGACGAGCCCGGTACCCAGCCCATGCCGGAACCGGAGCCGGAACCGGAGCCGGAACCGGAGGAAGCGATCCATGAACCGGCTGCCGATGACGGCTACGGCCGCGAGGCGGACGACGGCTATGCCAGCGCGCAGGACGGGTCGGGTGAAGACGACGCGCTCGATCTCGGCAGCCAAGCCGAGGAAGATGCGCCCGAACCGGAGCCGGAGCCAGAGGTGGCGAAAGACAGCGAACCGGAAGACGATGAGCTGTTGCTCGACGCCAGCCGTTTGGCTGAGGCGGACGAACCGGTGCAGCCGCAGGGCGGGCGCCGTGCGCGCATGCTCGGTTCCGGCGGTGGCGATATGGACGGCGATGGCAGCGACGCCCCTGCGCCTGCCGCCCCCGCCGCCCCCGCAGCACCCGCGCCGCCTTCGGGCGGCAGCACACTGTTCGAACGGATGGCCAACCTCTCCCGCCAGGGCAAGGCCGAGGACGAGGACGACGACGAGGATGACGACGATGGCAGCGCGATGCGCATCCCGCGCTTCCTCGGGCGGCAGAACAACCAGTAAGCGGCACGGGTCGCCCGGCAGCGGGCGACCCGTTCTCGCTGCGTTCAGTCGGGCGTGTTAGGCCCCGCACCATGATTTCATCGCGACAGAAAATCGCTCTCCTCGCCGCTGCGGCAGGCGTGGCGCTTATGCCCGCCGCGCCCGCATTCGCGCAGGCCGTGGTGCAGGCCGCACCGGATCCGGCGGAGCAGGACCTCACGAACGCGCTGCAACGCCTCTCGGGCAATCCACGCAATGTGCCCGCCTTGCTCGATGCCGGTTACGCCTCGCTGGCGCTGGACGACGAGCGGGCGGCAGTCGGCTTCTTCAACCGCGCGCAGGCGGAACGGCCCGATGACGGGCGCGTCCTGATCGGGCTGGCGCTGGTCGCGGTGCGGCGGGGCGAGGGGCCGATCGCCATCCAGCTGTTCGACAACGCCAATGCCGCCGGATCGCCGATGGCGCCCTTCGCCTCGGATCGCGGGCTTGCCTACGATCTGGTGGGTGCCAACTCGCGCGCGCAGGGCCTTTACCGGCAGGCGCTTTCGCGCGAGGAGAATGACGAGGTCGTGCGGCGTCTTGCTTTGTCTTACGCCATATCGGGCGACGGCGCGGCGAGCGAGGCGACGCTGTTGCCGTTGCTCCAGCGTCAGGATCGCCGCGCCTATCGCACCCGCGCCTTTGCGCTCGCCATCCTCGGGAGTAGTGACGAGGCGAATTCGATCGCCGAGACGATGCTGCCCCCGCGCCTGTCGCAGCGCCTCTCGCCCTATTTGCAATACATGCCGCGCCTGACTCGCGCGCAGCAGGCAGCTGCGGCCAATCTCGGGCGCTTTCCGGTGATTGCGGAGATCGGGCGGGACACGCCGCAGATCGCCGCGCTGGACAGCCAGCCTAGCCGC
>JBARVT010000097.1:0-31310 GCA_049646405.1 Alteraurantiacibacter sp. | reverse complement strand
ATATTGGCGAGGTCGAGCACTGGGGAGGAGCCGCGCTCGGGGAAATCGGGCTGGGCGAGAGCAGGGCCGGCGATGGCCAGCCACAGCGCGGCGATAAGGGCGGCGAGGGCACGCATCAGGCGGCATCCCCTGCTGCCAGCGGCGCGTTGTCGTTGGCGGGGATTTTTGGATTGGCGCGCATCCGTTCGACCAGTATTCTGGTCGCGTCGGAAATGCCGGTTTCAAAGTCCTCGCGCTGAAATGAAGGAACGATGGCGTCGTCGATAACGGTTTGGCAGAACGCGTCGGTCATCGCCCCGCGCACCCCGGCACCGGTTTCGATACGCACTTGCTCCTCTCCCATGACGAGAAGAAGCAGGATGCCATTGTCGCCCAAATGCCATTCATTGCCATCGCGCCGCGCATAATCCTGCAATCCGTACCCGCCGAGATCGGTTACCGTCGCAACACCCAGCTGGTATCCATACCGATCCTCCGCATCTGCGAGCTTCTGCGTCAGCCCCTCCTCGAACTCCGCATCGAGAACGTCCGCCCCGTCGCGCACGCGCCCGCCCTTCTCGGCGTATTGCTCGAGCGGGGCGAGAGGCGCGGCGTCTTCGGCGGCGCACGCTGCAAGGCTGGCCGCCATGGCTATCGCGGCCAACGCTTTCACTCGCTGCGCATGTCGAGATCTTCGGCGACCTCTGCGCCTTCGGTTACCGCTTCGTAAGGTACCATTGGTTCCGCGCCGTGGATGATATTTGCGCCGATCGCGTCGGGGAAGGTGCGGATGGTGGTGTTATACTGGCGCACCGCCTCGTTATAGTCTCGGATACTGATGCGGATGCGGTTCTCGATGCTTTCGACCTGCACCATCATCCGGCCGAAATTTTCCTGGCTGCGCAGTTCGGGATACTGCTCTTGAACAACCAGCAGGCGCGACAGCGCGCCGCCGAAGCTGTTCTGCGCCTCTGCATAGGCTTCCATCGCTTCGGGATCGTTCAGGTCTTCCTGGTCGAGCTGGATTTCGGGCCGCGTCGCATTGGCGCGCGCCTCGATCACACCTTCGAGCGTCTCGCGCTCTTCCTCTGCGCTCGCCATGGTGATTTCCTGCAAATTACCGAGCAGGTTCGTGCGTTCCTGGAACGCCGCCTCCACGTCGGCCCACTTGGCCAGCGCGTTTTCTTCGGCGGTCGGCACGGAATTGATCCCGCACCCGGCCAGCGCGAGGCTGGCGATGGCGATGGTGGCGAACTTCGCCAGGGACGTGAACATTGCAGCTTTCCTCCGTAACCCTCAGGTGTGTTGCCAATATAGCACGGCCGATGACGGTTACAAGCAATGCCCTGCATCTTGCCACAAAATTTCGACTGTCGCACAAGCATTCAATCATTCGCAGCAAGGGGCCGCTCATGTTCAAGGAATTTAAGAAATTCATCGCTCGTGGTAACGTCATCGACCTCGCGGTCGGCGTCGTGATCGGCGCGGCGTTCGGCGGAATCGTCACCCAGTTGACCGAGGGCGTGCTCATGCCATTCATAGGCTGGCTGTTCGGCGATATCGATTTTTCGAACTGGTTCCTGCGGCTTGGTGAAATACCGGACGGCTACAAAGGCGCGCTGGACAATTACGAACAGCTGAAAGAGGCGGGCGTGGCGATGATCGGCTACGGCGCGCTGATTACGGCGGTGCTCAATTTCCTGATCGTGGCCTTTGCACTCTTCGTGCTGGTGCGCAGCGTGAACCGCGTGACTGAGGAAATGCAGCGCAAGGCGGCGCAGACCGAAGACAGCTCGCAGAGCGACGACGTGCCCACCAATCCAGAGCTCGACGTGCTCAAGAAGATCCTCGCCGAGTTGCGCAAGGGCGAGGGCGCGACTCCCAATTATGCGCCGCAAGAGGGGCCGATGGGATAGGGGGCGGCTGCTGCCTGTCCGCAAGTGTTCGCTTCCTGTCCGCCATCGTCCACTTCACATTAAGCGTGGGATCGCTATATAGGGCCTGCTCGTTTTGGCGGGCTATGGCGATAAATGGCGCCGTGTAATAGGTACAGCGGACCCGGGGGCAGTACCCGGCGGCTCCACCACAAGACTTTGTTTATGCAAGGTTTTCTGACGGGGCCGAACTAGGATCGACGTGTGCTGAAAGACGGTGTTTTTGCCCGGGCTGAGTATCCCGCAAAACTGTTCGCAACACACAAGTGCCAACGATAACGAAGCACTCGCAATCGCTGCGTAACCTGACGTCCTAACGGACTGATCTTACAAAGCTAAAGCGCGGTTGGACCCACCGGGCAACAGAAGCGGATTCCGGGGCTCCGGGGGTAGCTAGCAACAGAAACCCCCACTTATCCCTCTATTTTGCTTGCCCTTTCGCGGCTTCTCGCTCCGCCTTCTCATATTTCAGGCAGTCGAGGATTTTCGCCCCGGCAAGGAACACCGCCCCGGTGCAGGCAAGGAAGAGCGCCCATCCGCCCCAGCCGGGATATTGCACGAGATAGTCCGCACCGCGGCTCGTCGCGCCCAGCGCGAGAGCGTAGATGATCAGGAACGCTTCCCAACGTGTTTTGATAACAAACAGCCTTCCGATCTTTTTCAGCACACGCGCCCTTTCATTAATCCGTTACAGAGCAAATGCCGTGCCAGACGCGGTGTTCCGCCATTCGCGAAGGTTAACGCAGCGCCAGATGTAAAGCACACCGACGCATGGCGGCGGCACTCACGAAAGTTCGGAAAGTTCCAGCGCTTCCAGCAGCTTGACACGGGCCAAGCGGACGGTGTCTGCGAGCGCTTCGTCGCCGATCTGCGAGGGCGAGATCGTCTCGGGCCAGTAGGTTCCGACCACCTCATCGATCCGCCCCGCCTTGGCGTCATCGAGCATGAAGCGCGGATCGACCGTCGCCGGGTCTGCAACCACGCGCAGGCGCAGGCACGCCGGCCCGCCCCCGTTGGCCATGCTCTGGCGCACGTCGACGACATTCACGCGGCGGATCGGTCCGTTGCCTTCCAGCATGGACTGAAGCCATCGCCAGACCGCCGGATTGTTCCGGCATTCTTCGGGCACTACTAGCGTCATCGGCCCGTCGGGGGGCGAAAGCAGCTGTGCGTTGAAGAGGTAGGAAGAGATCACGTCTTCGAGGCTCACCGCTTCGGCAGGCACTTCCACCACCTGCACGCCCGGGCAGCGATCCTGGATAGCGGCGTAGGTGCCCGCCGGATCGGCAAATGCCTGTTCGTGGGTGAAGAGCACATTCTCGTTCGCGACCGCCACGACATCGTTGTGAAACGCGCCCGCCGCGATGGCCTCGCGTGCCTGCTCCACGAACAGCACTTGCTTTGGATCAAGCCCGTGTCGTCGGGCTACGATCCGGCTTGCCTGTTCGTGCTGGCGGGCGGGGAAGCGACCTCCGGTGCGGCCATAAACGAAGATTTCAAGTCCCTGTTCTTCGTACGCGGGGGCGAAGCGCATATGATTCGCCGCGCCTTCGTCGCCGAAGCAGGGCGGCACGGGATCATGCACCGCAAACGCGCTGTTGGCGAAGGCGAGGCGCAGCATGGCGAGCGTGTCGGGCCATTCGTGGCTGCGATGCGGCATGGTGACGAGGTTGGCGATGGTGAGGTGGCACTTGCCGTCGGCGGTGTCGGGCGCCGGGCTGACCGTGGCGGCATTTGCGGTCCACATCGAGCTCGCCGACCATGCTCCCGCCACCAGCGCCGGATCGGTGGTCTCATCTACTGCCAGCGCGCCCAGCCAGCCGGTGTCAGGACGGGGGAGCGGCAGGAGAAAGCCCTGCGCCAGACCCATCGCCATATTGGAGCGCATCTTGGCGATGCCTTGGAGTGCGGCGGCGCGGGGATACGATGTCTCGCCTGCGTTTTTGGTCGCGGCAAGGTTGCCGAGGCTGAGGCCAGCGTAATTGTGGCTCGGCCCGACGATGCCGTCGAAATTGATCTCCACCAGCTCGCTCATCGCGCGATGCTCCAGACCGCGTCGCCCTTGCCGACCTGCAATATGTCCGCCGCCCGCGCGTCTACCGCGATACCCTCGCCGCGCAGTTCGCGCGCGCCGTAACAACAGCGAAAATCGGCCATGGTGCCGGTCGCCAGCAAGGCCTTTTCGCCCTTCTCCAGTGACACGCTGTCCACCGCCCCCGAATGCGCGCCCGCGATGGCATGCACGCGGTTGGTCTGCGCCAGCATGGTCGGCCCGCCATCGAAAATGTCGATATAGCCCTGATAGGAAAAGCCTTCGTTCTCCAGCATCCGCATCGCCGCGCGGCCGGAGGGGTGGGGCAGGCCAATCACTTTGCGCGCGCCTTCGTCGAGCATGGCGATATAGACCGGGTGCTTGGGCATCAGATCGGCGATGAACTGGTTGCCGTGGATGGCATTGAATTCGTCCGCTTCCTGGAAGCTCATGCCGAAGAACTTGCCGCCGATCGCGTCCCAGAAGGGCGATCCGCCACGCTCGTCGATAATGCCGCGCAATTCGGCAATGATGCGGTCGCCGAAGCGCTGGCGGTGGCTGGCGATGAAGAGGTAGCGGCTGCGCGCCAGCAGCATGCCGAGCCCGCCTGCCCGCTCCCCGGGATGAAGGAACAGCCCGCCCACCTCGCTGCATCCGCCCAGGTCGTTGGTAAGGCTCAGCATCTCGGCGGTCACCGTCCGCTCCAGCTCCTGCGAATGCTGGGTGAGCGTCGTGATGCGGTAGGAATAGAACGGCCATTCCTGCCCGACCGTGGTGAAGAGCTGGCACGTGCCGCGCACCTGTCCGGTTTCCAGGTTCTCGAGCACCAGCACGAAGGTTTCGGGCGCGATGTCGTTTCCGCCGCGAGCGAAGGCGGCGTCCGACCCCCTCAGCTTGCCGGTCAGCGAATTGCGGTCGGGCGGCAGATTGGTGAAGCCCCCGCCGGTCAGTTTCGCCATCTCGTAAAGCGGCTGCAGGTCGTCCAGCGTCGCCGCGCGCATGAGGTGGGTCACAGCGCGTCTCCGGTCGAAAGGCGGTGGAGGACGAGGGCCGAGAGCCGCGCACGTTCGGACAGGCTGGGGACGATCATGTACTCGTCCGGCGAGTGGATGGCCCCGCCGCGCACACCCATCGTATCGACCACCGGGACATGGTTCGCCGCGATATTGTTGCCGTCGCACACTCCGCCGGTGCTTTTCCAGCCGATATCCTGCCCCAGCGCCGCTCCGCTCGCCTTGACGAGGTCGAACAGTTTCTGCGCTTTCGCGTCGACCGGCTTGGGCGGGCGGGAGATGCCGCCATGCAGGTGCGTGGAAATATCGTGCTCGCGTTCGACATCGGCCAGCATCGCGGCGAGGTCGCGCACGAAATCCTCACCGGCTTGCGATGTCCTGGGCCGGATGTTGAAGCGCAGCACGGCATGATCGGGAACGACATTGTTCGCCGCGCCGCCGTCTATCTTCGCCGGATTGATCGGCAGGTCGCCATGCTGCATCGCCTTCAGCCGCATCGCGCAATCGGCGGCGGCGACCACGGCATTTCGGCCATCCTCCGGGTTGCGACCCGCATGGGCGGAACGGCCAATGAACATAACCGAGAAATTGCCGCTGCCCCCGCGCGCATGAGCGAGCGTGCCGTCGGGCAGGGCGGAGGGTTCATAGGTGAGCGCGGCGAGCTTCCCGCGCGCCAGCTCGTCGATCAGCGCGGCTGAAGCGAGCGAGCCGGTTTCCTCGTCCGAATTGATCATCACGTCGTAGCCGACCTGTGCGGCAGCGTCGCTGCGTTCGAAGGCTTGCAGCGCCTCGAGTATGATCGACAGGCCCGCCTTCATGTCCGCCGTGCCGGGACCGTTCAGCGTGTCGTCGTCGAGCCATTCGAGCTGCTGGAACGGGTGGTCGGCTGGGAAGACGGTGTCCATGTGTCCCGTCAGGAGGAAGCGCCGCTCCACCCCGGGCCGCACCGAGCAGACGAGGTGCCTGCCATGCGGTTTCTCGACCTCGCGTCCGTCGGCGTCCATCACCGTCACCGGAGCAGGATCGTGCAGCGTCACCTCGCCGGGCAGGGCGCCAAAGGCGTCCGCCAGCATCTCCGCGACCGTGGCCAGTCCGCCCAGATTTCCGGTGCCCGAATTGACCTTTGCCCAGTCCTGCGTGCGCGCTAGCATCGCGCCCTGGTCCACGCCTTCGAGCAGCGCGGTTTCTGTTGTGGAAAGCTCTTGCATGGCGAAGCCCTGACGCTCGCTGCTCGATCTGTCAAATGTGTGGCCTGCGCGGCGTGCTTAACTCCCCACTAAGACATTTCCGCTAGCCGAGGCGTTCCGTTTTCGAAGGAATGCCCATGCTCGCCGGTGGTGAGAAATCGCGCGTCGATACCCGTATGACCGCCATGCTGCCCGCGCGCATGCGCGACGGGCGCGGCATGCGTGATGTGCGGGTGGGCGACCTCTCTTCAACCGGCCTGCTGCTCGTCTGCGACCGCCCCCCGGCGCGGGGCGAAATTGCCGATATCAATGTCGGCGGGCACAACATTGTCGGCGAAGTTCGCTGGGTGAGCGGCAGGCGCTGCGGCTTGCGATCGCAATCGCGGATCGACTTACATTCGATCATTGCGGGCAGGCCGCCCAAGCAGCGTTTCAAGGCGAAGAAGATCGAGCCGAAGAACGATCCCGCCGAATGGACGACGAAACAGCTCATGCTGGGGTACGGCGCGCTGGCGACCTGCGCATTCGCCTCGGCCTACCTCATCGCAAATATCCTGTTTTTCTAACCCAACGCGCGTGCGATAGCGACGTAGTCGGCGACGCTGAGCGTTTCAGCCCGCCGCGATGTGTCGATGCCAAGCGACTCGCAGGCCTTCAGCGCCCCCTCGGTGCCTTTCAGGCTCTGCCGCAGCATCTTGCGCCGCTGCCCGAATGCGGCCTTTGTCAGCCGTTCGAGCGTAGCGACCTTTACACCGTCCGGCGCCTTGCCGGGCACGCAATGCACGACGGCGCTCATCACCTTGGGCGGCGGGGTAAAGGCGCTGCGATGCACTTTCATCGCCAGATTTGACTGGCTGCGCCACTGCGAAAGCACGGCGAGGCGACCGTATTCGCCGCTCCCCGGCGCGGCGACGATGCGCTTTGCCACTTCGAGCTGGAACATCAGCGTCAGGCTCGTCCAGCGCGGCGGCCATTCAGCCGAGGTCAGCCAGTTCGTGAAAAGCTGCGTGCCGATATTGTAGGGCAGGTTTGCCACGATTGCGAAGGGTTCGCCCATCAGCTGCGCATGATCGATGGCAAGAGCGTCCTCCTCGACGACGCGCAGCTGGCCGGGGAAGGCGTCCTGCAAGTCCGCAAGCGCGGGGATGCAGCGGCTGTCGCGCTCGATGGCCGTCACGCGCGCTCCGGCGCGAAGCAAGGCGCGGGTCAGGCCGCCGGGGCCGGGACCGATTTCTAGCACTGCCGTGTCGCCGAGGTCGCCGGGAATGGCGGCGATGCGATCGAGCAGTTGCTCGTCGAACAGGAAATTCTGGCCGAGCGCTTTTGAGGCGGACAGGCCGTGCTTTGCGATGACTTTGCGCAAGGGAGGCAGGCTGGCGCTCACGCAGGGGCCACTACAGCGCGGTTCGCCGGGCGACAATCTCTCCCGCCATGCGGATCGCGGCGATCATCGCGTCGGGGCGGGCGATGCCTTGCCCGGCGATGTCGAACGCGGTGCCGTGGTCGGGCGAGGTGCGCACAATGGGCAGGCCGAGCGTGACGTTGACCCCCTCGTCGAAATCGAGCGCCTTTAGCGGGACCAGCGCCTGGTCGTGATACATGGCGATGGCGACATCGTATGTGCCTCGCATGTGCGGCGTGAACAACGCGTCTGCGGGGTGTGGGCCGGCGGCGTCGATCCCCTCCGCGCGAAGCTGCACGATGGCGGGGGCGATGATGTCGATTTCCTCGCGCCCCATCCGCCCGTCCTCGCCTGCATGCGGATTAAGACCGGCGATGGCGATGCGGGGACTGGCGATGCCGAAATCGGCAAGCAGCGCGCGAGCGACGATGCGGCTGCGGTGGACGATCAGCTCGCTCGACAAACGTTCGGGGACATCGGCGAGCGCGCAATGCACCGTCATCGGAACGGTGCGCAGCGACGGCCCGGCGAGCATCATGACAGCATCGTCGGCGGCAGCATCAAATTGTTGCGCAAAGAACTCTGTCTGTCCGACGAATTTCGGCGAATGCCGCGCAATATTGGCCTTGGAGACGGGCGCGGTGACGATACCCGAGCATTCGCCCCGCCGAACCAGCTCCGCCGCGCGTTCAAGCGAATGCAGGGCGACAAGAGCGCCATTCTCGTCCGGCGAACCCGGCGTGTAGGTTCCGTCCGGCCCCTCCACATACGAAATGCCGGCACCGCGTGATGCTCGGGCAAGGATTTCGCGGCCGCCGACAACGACGAATTCGGGCAGTCCTAACGCCTCGCGTTGCGCCCATGCGGCGGCGATGATTTCCGGGCCGACGCCCGCCGGGTCGCCGATGGTGACCGCGAGCGGGGCCGTCATGCGATACCGCGTCCTAGCTGTAATCGATCACCGCGTCGCGCCGCAGGTCGCGCAGGTAACGCTGCGCGCGGCGGTTGACGCGCTCGTTTTCAAGCAGGCGGCGCAGTTCGTCGGTGGTCGGGATACCGGCGGCAGCCTGTGGATCGTCGCGGCCGCACAGCATCAGGACGCTGACGCCTTCCGACAGCTCGCCGAAGGGCGGGGTTGCCTGCCCGACATTGAGTCGCAGAAGCACGTCCTGGAATGCCTGCGGCAACTGGCGCACGGGCATCTGGTCGTTATCAACCGTCTGCGCGCCGACCGAGGCTGCGATCGCATCGGCATCGCCGCAGCCGTTCATGGATTCGACCGCCGCCACGAATTCGGACCCGCGCCGTTCAGCCTCGGCTGCGCTCGTGCCTTCGGGGAAAGCGAGTGAAATCTGTTTCAGGCTGAGCACCGCGTCGCGCGGATCGGGCATTCCGATCTGGCGCTGGTCGATCATCAGCATGACCGAATAGCCGCCAGGAATTTCCAGCGGGCCGACAAGCTGGCCGGGCACCATCTGCGCCGCAGCGGCTTCCAGAGTGGGTTGCTGCAACTGCGCGAGCTGCAACCAGCCCAGATCGCCGCCCTGGATGGCGCTCGACGCTTCGGAGAATTGCCGCGCATAGGCGACGAAGCTGCCGCCCTGCCGCAGCTGCTCGACGATCTGGTTCGCATTATTGCGCACCTGCTCGCGATTGGTCGGGTTGGCGGAGAGGAAAATCTCGCCGATGCGATATTCGGTGGAGCCGCGCGATTCTTCCAAGCGGTCGCGTAGGTCGGTTACCTCGCCCTCTGACACATCGACGAAGGGTTCGACATTGCGACGCAGGAGGCGATCCCATGCGAGCTCGCCCTTGATCTGGCGACGTACCGAATTGCCGGACGAACCTACGGTCAGAAGATAGGCGTCCATCTCAGCCGGGTTCATGCCGCGCGAATCGGATGCGAAGCGGGCGTAGGACTGGCTCACCTCGGCATCGGTGACTTCCATGTCCTGTGCGGCGGCTTCCTGGATCTGCAGCGTCTCGTCGATGAGGTTGCGCAGCACCTGCAGGCGCAAGCGGGCAACCTCGTCTTCCGGCAGTTCGACCTGCTGGGCCGACAGGATCAACGCCACACGGTGGTTCACATCGGTGCCGGTGATGATGTTGCCGTTGACGCGCGCTGTGGCGCGGCGCTGGTTGGGATTACCCGGCGTGACGATAAAGCTGACATCCTCTGGCAGGTTGAACGCATCGTTCGGCGAAACCTGCGCGATCGCGCCAACGGAAGCGAAAGGCGCGGCGAGCAGCGCAGCGCCGATCAGAACGGCGGCCTTGCGGGGGAAACTGCTTGTTTTCACGGTCGTCATAATCCTGTCTGCAGCGCGAACCGTCGCACCGGTTTTCTTGTTCTGCCTATCGGAATGCGCGGCTGAACCGTAGCTTAGCGTGTCGGCCAAGCCAAGCGGCCTACAGACCCAGATTGCGCAAGTTGAAATAGATGCGAAAGCTGCTGCCGCTTTCCGCGTCCGCCAGCCGAATGTAGTCGCGCCGCCAGGTCAGGCCAAATTCCAGGCACTCGTCGGCGTAGGCGATGCCGAGCCGCGTGCGCAGCGGCTCGAACCCGTCGGCGTTGAAGAGCGGGTCTTCCTCCCGGTCGGTAAGGTTCACGACGGCGGAGCCGAAGACGGACCAGTAGCGTGCAAATTCGTAACGGCCAGCGGCGCGCAGCTCCTCGCGGTCCTGCAAGTCCTCGAAAGCGAGGTCGATATTGCGGTTGAGCCGCAGGTAACCGATCTCCAGATAGGTCGCATCGCTGCCGACAGTCGCGTCGATCTCGTTACGGCGGACGGCGAAATTGTCCTTGTCGAGCCGGTAGCGATGCGTGAACTTCAGGAAGTCGCGATAGCGGACCTGCGTGCGCCCGACATAGTCCGAAAATTGCTCGTTGAGGCCGGTGCCGTCGGGGAACAGCGTCGGCTCGTCGCTAAGGCGGTAGGACTGCCCGAACGTGGTGGCGAGGCGCCAGCCGGGGATATTGGCCTGCCAGTCCACGCCATAGGTCACGCGCACCCCATCCTCGACCCGGTCGTATCCGGGGAAGCGATTGAGCGCGAAAAGGTTGGAATCCTCGAGATCGATGGCGCGCGCATCCTCGTTGGGGATATCCATGTTGCGGATCGGCGGCGCGGCGACGACCTGCACGCGCGGGGTGAGGATCTGCGTTCCCCCGAGGAATTCGCCGATAAACGGCCATTTCACATCCGCCGCGGCAATGGCGATGCCGCGCGCCTGCCAGCCCGGCTGGCCGCGATAGCTGGCCGTGCGCGTGAGCAAATTGTCGTCCGAGTGATAGACATCGCCGCGCAAAAGGCCGGTTAGCGTCAATTCCTGCCCAAACGGCGTGATGCGGCGCAGGTCCCATTGCGCGCGGGCAAAGGCGCGCTGCGTATCCTGCCCCTCGCTACGCGTAATGGCGAGCGTGTTGGCTTGCAGCTCCACCTGCCCGCCGAGGATCGGGTCATCGAGGCGGTAGCGCCCGTCGATCAGCGGCAGCGCCAGCGGAACCTGTCCCTGCGGGGTAGAGACAAGCAACGCCTGCGTCGCCCAGCCGGCGATGGAGAGATAGGAGTTGTCGTCGATCCGCTCCAGTTCGAGCGTCGAGCGGATGCGGTCCTCCCGGCTGATCTCGTAGCGTCGCAGGAACGTCCGGTCGCTCGCCAGGCGAATAGAGCCGCTTGCCGTCCAATTCGGGTCGAGCTGGAAGCGGCCATTGGTGAAGATATAGCCGCGCAGGCTGGTTTCGCTTGTCTGCTCTGCGGCATTGAGCGGAATGCGCGAGGAATAGGTGGCATAGCCGGTCGCCTGGAACGCGCCGTTGCCAGTCAGGTGCCGGTATTGCGCCGACACCATCGGCGCGGCCCCGGTATAGACATAGCCCGTAGCGGTCAGGTCACGGTTCTCGGCTAGTCTCCAGTAATAGCTCTCACTGAGCTCCAAGCCGTTTGAAGCGGTGATGCCTATATCGGGCACGAAGAAGCCGCTTGCCGGACCGCCATCGGCGCGGATCGTCAGTCCGGGAAGCGGCAGAATCCTCGCGCCGAACAGTTCGAGATAGGCATCGGCGAAGCGGATGCTCCCCTGTTCGCTGTCGTAATAAACGCGCTCCGCCGTGATGCGCCAGCTGGGGCTGCGGTCGCAGCCATCGGCGTCGACGACGGGGCAGCCGGTATAGGCCGCGCGATCCACCGCGATGTCGCCATCTTCGGTGCGCCGCGCCTGTTCTGCCGCCAGCCTGCCGCCCTGCCGAAAAGCAATGAGCAGGTTGCTCATCGCGCCCGCTTCCAGCTCGTCCGTCAGAACGACGCGATCGGTGAAGAGCTGGTTGCCGTCCTCGTCAACCACCCGCACCGAACCCTCGGCGACGATGGCCCCGGTCAGTCGGTTCCAGAATACACTGTCCGCGCGAACCGACTGGTCGCCGGAACGCAGGATGACATCGCCCGATGCGGTGATGGTGTCGGTATCCTGGTCGTATTGCAGGGTGGACGCTTCGAAGCCGATCTGGCGGTCGCCCGCCGCGTTGAATTCGGGAATGAAGCTGCCCTCGGGCTCGGGCACGTCGATCGGCGCGTCGTCCTCCGGGTCCTGCCGTACCAGTTCCTGCGCGGTCAGCACGCCCGGCCCTTCGCCTTCCTGAGCGAAGGCAGGCACGCTCGACAGGGCGGCGCCCAGCAGCAATCCGGCGCGCAGCAGGAGGCCGGGCGACCTGTCCGGGCCGAAGGGGAGGGCGGGGGGCATGGCTTGCCTATCGCACCGGTCGCCCCTAACTGCAATCACAGCTTTGCGGGGCCGTTCGGCGCCGCTTTCTGACCCTGATTCAGAGCCCCCGGGAGCCTCCATGAACGTCAAATTCCACGATAGCCTGTCCGACAAGAGCCCGCGCATCCTTGCCCGCATCGTCGAGCAGGACAAGCTGCCCGCAGACCTGCCACGCGCGGTTTCCGAAGGGGCCGAAGCTTCGCGCTTCACCGGTAAGGCCGGGCAGGTGTTCGACGGCTTTTACGAGGCGGACGGCAAGGTGGTGCGTCTCGCGTTGGTGGGCGGCGGAAAAGCCGATGCCGAAGGACGGCTCGCTGCTTTGGAGAAGGCGGGCGCCGCGCTGACGGCGAAATACCTCACCAGCGGCGAAACGGCGCTGGCGATCGGTGCGGGCGAGAGCGGGCTGACGGCGGATGAAACCGCGGCAGTCCTCACCGGCGCGCGGTTGCGGGCGTGGCGTTGGGACCAGTATCGCACCAAGCTGCGCGACGAACAGAAGCGCACGCTCACCGACATCCACGTGGTGGCCGCGCCCGAGGGCACGCAGGCGGCGTGGCACGATGCGCAGGCGGTCGCAACCGGCGTCGAATTCACCCGTGAACTCATCGCCGAGCCTGCAAACATCATCTATCCAGAGAGCTTCGTCGAGCGGTGCCGCGCCCGCTTCGACGGCACTGGCGCGAAACTTCGCGTGCTGGACGAAGCCGAGATGGGATCGCTCGGCATGCATGCGCTGCTTGGCGTCGGGCAAGGTTCGGCGCGCGACAGCCGCCTGCTCGTGGTCGAGTGGAGGGGCGGCGCGGACGGCGAAGCGCCCATCGCCTTCGTCGGCAAGGGCGTCACGTTCGATACCGGCGGCATTTCGCTGAAGCCCGGCCCCGGCATGGAAGACATGAAATGGGACATGGGCGGCGCAGGCGCGGTTGCGGGAGCGATGCTAGCGCTCGCGCTGCGCAAGGCGAAGGCCAATATCGTGGGTGTCTGCGGCCTCGTCGAGAACATGCCCGACGGCAATGCCCAGCGCCCTGGCGACGTGGTGACGAGCATGAGCGGGCAGACCATCGAAATCCTCAACACCGATGCCGAAGGGCGGCTGGTGCTGAGCGATGCGCTCACCTGGACGCAGCGCGAGTACAAGCCGAAGCAGGTGGTGGACCTCGCCACGCTGACCGGCGCGATGGTCGTCGCGCTAGGGCACGAACATGGCGGTGCGTTCTCGAACAATGACGAACTGGCCGACGCGCTGCTGGAGGCGGGCACGCAATCGGGCGACAAGCTCTGGCGCTTTCCGCTTTCGGCGGAATACGACAAGCTGATCGACAGCCCGATTGCCGATATGAAAAATATCGGCGGCCGCTGGGCAGGCTCGATCACCGCCGCGCAGTTCCTCGGCCGGTTCATCGAGGACGATACGCCGTGGGCGCACCTGGACATCGCTGGCATGGTATGGGCGGACAAGCCCGGCGCGACATGGGACAAGGGCGCGACCGGATACGGCGTGCGCCTGCTCGACACCTTCGTGCGCAACACGGCGGAAGGCTGATCGCATCATGGGTCGGATGCGCAAGAAATCCGACCTGCCGAGCAAGATTTGCGCGGCCTGCGGCCGGCCGTTCACCTGGCGCAAAAAGTGGGAGCGGGACTGGGATAGCGTGAAACACTGTTCGGATCGGTGTCGGCGGAACAAGGGCGGGCATATGGCCCCACGTAGCGAAGCGGTAGGCCGCTAATATGCGCGTCGACTTCTACCTGCTCAGCGCCGATCCCGCACCCGCTGCTGTCGCTCTCCTGGCGCGCAAGGTCCGCGAGGCGGGTGAGCGGCTGCTGGTCGTGGCCGACGATCTCGAACTGCTGGAGGCGATTTCGCACACGTTGTGGGAAGCCGCGCCCGAGTCTTTTCTCGCCAACGGTATCGCCGGCGACGAACACGATGCGCGCCAGCCCATTCTGCTGTCGGACGAAATGATCGCTGCAAACGGTGCGACTTTCCTGCTGATCGCCGACGGCCACTGGCGCGAGCCGGGCGACGGCTTCACGCGCACGCTCTACCTTTTCGACGATGCGACCCGCGACGCGGCGCGCCAGACGTGGAAGGCGCTTGAGGATCGCGAAGGGATGGAGCGGAAGTTCTGGAAACAGCAAGGCGGGCGCTGGGTCGAGGGGCCGTAACTCGGCAAGGCTACTTGCCCCTTCGCGGAGACGGCGCTAGGGGCGCGCGCAATTCTCCCTGTTCATTCCGAAGGACATCATCATGGCGGTCACCCGCACCTTTTCGATCATCAAGCCCGATGCCACGCGCCGCAACCTGACGGGCGCTGTCACCAAGATGCTGGAAGATGTCGGCCTGCGCGTCGTCGCATCCAAGCGTATCCAGATGACGAAGGAGCAGGCTGAAGGCTTCTATGCCGTGCACAAGGAACGACCCTTCTTCGGCGAGCTTGTTGATTTCATGATCAGCGGCCCGGTCGTCGTGCAGGTTCTCGAGGGCGAAGATGCCGTGGTGCGCAACCGTACGGTAATGGGCGCGACCAACCCTGCCGATGCCGACGCCGGCACGATCCGCAAGTCCTATGCCGAAAGCATCGAGGCCAACAGCGTCCACGGTTCGGACAGCGACGAGAATGCGGCAATCGAGATCGACTATTTCTTCGACGAGGACGAAATTGTCGGCTAATTTTCGTAAAGCCGCATAAAATTATAAAATTCGCGGTTTAGGCCGCTGGCTGTGCTAGAATGCTTCGTGTCGGGGGGCGTTATCTGATTCGATGCGAGACGCGCCCTTCCGCAGAGTGGGAGGGTGAGCCCATGTTCTGGCGCAAGCGCAAGGAAGGCCCGGTCGACATCGTGCACCGTTATATCGCGGCGCTGAACGCGCGCGATGCGGACGTGATGAAAGCCATGCTGCATCCGGATTGTCGCTTCGTCGACAGCCACGGCTTTTGCGTAGACGGCCATGAAGACAGCAAGGCTGCCGTCGATGCCTTCCTCGGCCTTGCCGAAGGGTTCAGGTTGCATGTGACCAGTTCCACCATGCGCGGCGACGATATCCTGTTGCGCGGCCACACGGAGGCGAACGATCCCCGCTTGGCGACGGACACACTGTGGCTGGCGCGCGTGGCCGATGGGAAGATGCAGTACTGGCAAAGCTTCGGTGGCGCGGACGCACCGCCGCTCGCACATCTGCTGCTTCCAGACCGCGCGAAAGCCGCGCCACAGGAATTACGCCCTCCGACAGCCTAGCTTCCCGCACTGCGTGATGCCGCTGCGAGGTGAAACGCATGGCCGCGATGCACGGCGGCTGCAGCGCGGCGGTGCTCATCGCGCATGGCGGCACGCGCAGCCGGGGTGAAATCTTGGCCGAGCTCGTCGTAAAGTCGCGCGATCGCACCCTCCCAATCGGCATCGAGCGCGGCGAAGTCGACCACTGCGAGCGGCCCTTCGAATGTCGCAAGTTGCGACGTAATCCTTTGCTCCCGCAGTGCCATCTTGCGCACGACTTCGCCTTCGATCCAGCCGAGGTCGACCTCGTCCGACTGGATCGCCATCTGGTTGGCGAACATGGATGTCATGCTGGCGCCAACTTTGTCAGCATCGCGGCGGGTTTGGACAATCCGTGCGTCGGGGAACACGCCGAGCAAGCTGTCGATATCTTCCGTGAATTGCGGCACTTTCAGCACACGCGGGCGTGCGCCGGTATCGTGGAAACGCGCATCGGTTCGCAGGATGCGCGCGAATTCACGGTAGAGCGGACCGGCGTCGCGCGCCTCGTTGAAGCGCGAATAGGAGGGAATGTGCCACTGCGCCTCGTACGTGCTGGCGCCGAGAGCCGCGGCGAGCCAGCCAAGTTCCTCGTCCACCATTATCCCGCCCATCGGGTGGATGGTGTCGACCCACGGATTGAGCCAGCGCCCGATTCGCAAGCTGATTCCAGACCAGAGCGGGCGCGTGTCGGGGCGCCGCGGTACAGGGTTCCAGCTATCGCAAAAGCGCGTCCCGTCTAATGCCGGATCGCGCGCCAGCAGACGCTGGATTCGCGTGGTGCCGCTGCGCTGCTGCCCGAGAACCACGATCGGCGGGGCCAGCCTGGATTGCAGGATCGAAGGATCGCGCCGCCAAATCTGGCCGAGCTGCAATCGCTGGAACACCACTCGCTGGAGCTGGCCGTGCGCCATCGTCCGCCCGAGTGGATTGAGCGCGGCTTCGTCGCGCGCTGCCTGGCAGAGGTAATCGAGGCGCTCGCGAAAGTCGGCGACGTCCCGATCTTCCCGGCCGCCGCGCTCGTCGCCAGGTTGGTGCTTCGCCAGAGCCTTGTCCCACATTTCCTGCGGGTCGAGCGTGGGCGGCGGTGCATAGCCCTTGCGCCAGAGCGTCTCCAGCCAGCCATTGATCCGGTCCACGCGTGGGGAGCGGGCGAGCAGGTGGGGGCGCGGCGGAACGGCCACGGCTCAGGCGTCGTCGAGCCGCGAAACCAAACGTCGCGGCGCGGCGCTGCGCCAACTGCGATCAAGCCAGTCGGCGACATTGTCCCAATCCACATCAGGGCGGTTGATGATGATCCCCACCCAGCCGCTCGCCCCGTAATAGGCGGGTTTGAAATAGGTGTCCGGCGCGGTTTCGGCGAGGTTTTCGACCTCGTCCGGCCCGCCGGTCTTCACCAAAACGCCGATATGCTCGCTACCGTGGTGGCGATCGGCGAAATGGGCGAAGTACTTCCCGCTCTTGCCGCCCGTATGCCAGGCGGGCGAGCCGTGGCTTTCGCGCTCTTCGGCTTCTGGCAGCGTGCTCGCCATCGCCTGCACCCGGGCGAAGAGCCAATCGGCACGGTAATGGCGTGACACAAAATCGGCAACGATGCGCGGATAGAGCTGGTACTCGGCGAGGATCACCCGTTTCGCGAGGCTTTCCGCCGTATCGTGCGGCAGGATCGCGACCGGCATCTGGCCGAGCAGCGGGCCGCCATCGAGTTCGGGCGTGACGACATGCACCGAGCAGCCGCCATGGCTGTCGCCCGCGTCGATAGCGCGCTGATGCGTATCGAGTCCCTTATATTTGGGCAGCAGCGAGGGGTGGGTGTTGACCATTCGGCCTTCCCAGCCTGCGACGAACTCCTCGGTGAGGATGCGCATGTAACCGCACAAGGCGAGATATTCCGCGCCGCTTTCGCGCAGTGCGGCATCCATCGCAGCCTCGTGCCCGCGCCGGTCCACGCCGCGATGATCGTGCGCAAAAGTCGGTATGCCCTCGGCGGCGGCGATCTTCAGGCCCGGCGCATCGGGCACGTTGGAGGCGACGAGGACGATCTCGAAGGGACTCGCCTCCAGCCGCGAATGGAACAGCAGCGCGGACATGACAGTGCCGTTGCCCGAAAGCAGGCAGGCGACCTTCGCCTTTCGCTCAGGCATCGTGCTCCGCGCTCCAGTCGCCGCGACCGCTCCACGTGCCTGCCGCGCCGCGAACGGTACAGCCGCGTCGGCCCTCAAGGATTTCGCCGACGCGCATGACGGTTTCGCCAGCCTCGGCGAGGTCGGCGGTTACGCTTTCGACTTGCTGCTGCGCGACTGCGAGCACCATGCCGATGCCGCAATTGAAGGTCCGCGCCATTTCGCCCGGCTCGATATTGCCCTGCGCCTGCAGGAAGGCCATCAACCCCGGCAGCGCCCAGCTATCGGCATCGACCACGGCACGTGCTCCATCGGGTAGCACGCGCGGGATATTCTCCAGCAATCCGCCGCCGGTTATGTGGGCGAGCGCGTCGACCTTGCCGCTGCGCACGACGGGCAGCAGGCTTTTCACATAGATGCGCGTGGGTTCGAGCAGCGTCTCGACGAGCAGCCGGTCCTGGTCGAACAGGGCAGGGCGGTCGAGCCGCCAGTCCTTGTCCGCCGCCAGGCGCCGGACGAGCGAGAAGCCGTTGGAATGCACGCCCGAACTGGCGAGGCCGAGCAGGACATGGCCGGGCGCGACCCGCTCTCCGGTCAGCTGCTCCCCGCGCTCCACCGCGCCGACGCAGAACCCGGCGAGGTCGTAATCGCCGTCAGCATACATGCCCGGCATTTCCGCCGTCTCGCCGCCGATGAGCGCGCAACCTGCCAGTTGGCACCCTTCTGCGATCCCCGTGATCACGCGCTCGGCGACGCCGTTGTCGAGCTTGCCGGTGGCGAAATAGTCGAGGAAGAAGAGCGGCTCCGCACCCTGCACGATCAGGTCGTTCACGCACATGGCGACAAGGTCGATTCCCACCGCATCGTGCCGGTCCGTCTCGATGGCCAGCTTCAGCTTCGTGCCGACCCCGTCATTGCCCGCGACGAGCAGCGGATCGCGGTATCCCGCCTCCTTCGGATCGAAGAACCCGCCGAACCCGCCGATCTCGCCATCAGCTCCCGGTCGCATGGTCGCTTTTACCAGTGGCCCGATCGCTTTCACGAGCCGGTTGCCCGCATCGATCGAAACGCCGGCCTGTTCGTAGGTGTAGGATGTGTCCGAACTCATGCAGCATCGCATAGCCTTTCGGGCTTGGATTTCCACTCGGCATTGGGCAAAAGGCAGCCGATTTCCCCGATGAGCACGCTTTTCCTCACCTCGCGCCATATCGGCAAGCCTTCCGCCGCCCTGATTGGTGCGCTGGCGATGGCGACGCTGTGCCTGCTCGCCGCCGCCTCGCTTTTTGCGCAGGTTTCGGGCGATCGCGGCATCGCGCCGGTTGCGAGCAGCTCCGATATCAGCGTGGGCGGGATCGAGGTGAACGTCACGGGCGACAACGCCGAGGATGCGCGCGCCAATGGCTGGCGCGAGGCGCAGCGGCTGGCGTGGGCGAAGATCGACGGGCCTGACATCCCCGATTCGCGTCTCGAATCGCTGGTGTCGGCGATTGTCGTCCAGGAAGAGCATACCGGCCCGCGCCGTTATGTCGCGACGCTCGGCGTCATTTTCGACCGGCAACGCACCGGTTCGCTGCTCGGCTCGCAGGGCGACCGCGCTCGCTCCGCCCCAATGCTGACGCTGCCGACCTTGATCAGCGGCGGCACGCAGACGATGTTCGAAACGCGCAATCCGTGGCAGCGGGCCTGGGCGGAATACCAGTTCGGCGCGAGCGCCATCGACTATGTCCGCCCATCCGGCGCTGGCGGGGAATCGCTGCTGCTGACCTATGGCCAGACGGGCAGGCGCAGCCGCATCTGGTGGAACAACATTCTCGACCAGTTCGGCGCGGCGGACGTGCTGGTGCCGATAGCCAATCTCAGCTGGGATTATCCCGGCGGCCCCGTAACCGGCACCTTCACCGCGCGTTACGGGCCGGACAATCGCTATCTCGGCCAATTTTCGATGCGCGCCGACAATGCGCAGCAGCTGCCCGCCATGCTGGGCCGCGCGGTGGCGCGCTTTGACGAAATTTTCACGCAGGCGCTATCGTCCGGCAGTTTGCGGCCCGACCCGACGCTGACGCTCGACAATATCGAGATCAGCCCGGAGATCCGCGCATTGCTCGAACAGGCACGCCAGGCCGAGGCCGAAGCGGCACGGCCGCCAGCCGTACGCCGCGATACGCCGGACCCTGGCACCGACGCCGGGACGCCAACTGCTGAGCCGACCGAGGCACCGGTGGCCGTGCAGACCTTTGCGATCCAGGTCGCAACGCCGGACGCCGCATCCTACGACAATGCGCTGAGCCTGATCCGCGGCACGCCGGGCATAAGGAGCGCGGCATGGACTTCCACCGCCGTCGGCGGCAATTCGGTGATGCGCGTCACCTATGCGGGCGAACTGTCGGCGCTGGCCGATACGCTGCGTCAGCGCGGGTGGGGCGTGAACGTAGGAACGAACGCGCTCGGCATTTCGCGCTAGGCGCGTCGGCAGCGCAAGCCGATGGAGCAAATCGCCCTACCTCTCACCGCCGGGACCGGCCCCGCAAGCATCGTGCTGGGCGCGGCGAACAAGCATGTCGCCGATGCGCTGACCCATCCCGATAGCTGGCCTTATCGCACCGCTGTCCTCAGTGGCCCGCCGCGCTCGGGCAAGTCGCTCTTCGCGCGCTGGTTCGTCGCCAGCGGGCGGGGGGAAACGGTGGACGATGCGCAGGCGCTGGCGGAGGACGAGCTGTTTCACCGCTGGAACCGCGCGCAGGAAAACGGCACACCGCTCCTGATTATCGGTGGGGAGCCGCCTTGGCAGATAACCTTGCCTGACCTCGCCTCACGCCTCGGCGGGTCACTCCAGCTCGAAATCGGCTTGCCTGACGACGCGATGGCGCGCGACCTGCTGCTCTCGCTTGCCGAAGAACGTGGCCTGCCGCTGCGCGCCGATGCCGCTGATTACCTCATGCCCCGCGCACCCCGCGCCCCGGCCGACCTCGAACGGCTTATCGAAACCATCGACCGCTTGTCTCTCGAACGAAAGGCCCCACCTCATCAAGGCATCTGGCGCGCCGCGCTGGAGGCGCTGCACGGCCCGGACGAGCCGCGCTTGCTTTGACACGGTTTTGATGGGAAACTGATCCGCGCAATGTTCGATAGCCTGATCCGCTACCTCGACTCGGTGAAGCTGCGCGACCCGGCGCCGCGCACGCGCTGGGAAGTGCTCATCTATCCCGGCGTCCTCGCGCTCGGCCTGCATCGCGTGGCTCACTGGCTGTTCGAGGCGGAGATGTACTTCCTCGCCCGCTTCGTGAACCACACCAGCCGTTTCCTGACCGCGATCGACATTCATCCGGGCGCTAAAATTGGAAAGAACTTCTTCATCGACCACGGCTTCACCGTTATCGGAGAGACGGCGGAAATTGGCGATAATGTGACGATCTACCAATGCGTTACTCTGGGCGGGACCAACCCGACCAACGGCGAAGGCGGCAAACGCCACCCGACATTGAAGGACAACGCCATTATCGGCTCGGGCGCGCAGATCATCGGGCCGATTACCATAGGTGATCGCGCGCGGGTCGGCGCGAACGCGGTTGTGACCGACGACGTGCCGGACGGTGCGACGATGATCGGCCTCAAGGCCCGATCTACCCTGATGCCCGCCGAGGAGTGGATGCGAGAATTCGTTCCCTACGGCACGCCCTGCGACGAGCCTTGCACAGAGACCGGCTCCAGCCGCGACTGTATCGAGAAACTGGAAAGCGAGATCGCCGAATTGCGTGCCGAAATGCGGGAGATGCGCGAAAGCATGCCCGCGCCCGCGAAGGATGCGGTGCCGCCGGACCTGTTCGCCGGGCGCAAGAGCGGGACCACATCCTGATGGCGCTCGCGCCCAACGTAGTCCCGTTTCCCGGCCAGCGCTCCCCTTCGCAGACAGGTTTCGACCGGCAGGAACTGGCCCGGATCCTCGATCTTTACGGCCGCATGGTCGCGGCGGGGGAGTGGCGCGATTATGCGATGGATTTCACGAGGGATTTCGCCACCTTCGCCGCCTTCCGTCGCACTGCGGAGGTGCCGCAGATGCGGCTGGAGAAGCGGCCCTCGCTGCGCAACCGCCAGGGGATGTGGGCGCTGTTCGGCGAGCAGGGTCAGGTGCTGAAAAGAGGGCACGAACTCGGCAGCGTGCTCGCCCTGATCGAGCGGCGGCTGGTCAAAGCGGTCGACGCATAGAATACTTCGCGAGAGCGCGCCTCGCGGGGTCTCTTGATCTGCAGCGAATCACGCGGCGGCGAGCTGGCCCGTCACCGGCAGGCGCGCCTGCAGTCCGCCGGGCAGCTTTTCGACGAGCCCCGCACGGATCGGCGCCCAGAAGGCCGACAGCGTCAGCAGGGCGGAACCGATGACCAGCGCCGTCAGCGCCACGGTCAGCTCTACCGCGCCGAAGCGGTCGAACAGGTAAGTCAGCGCGATAAGGACGTAGGCGAGTGCGGAGACGAGCAGCGCGCGCCGGTCCACCGCCAGCGCGATGAGGCCGAAGGCGACATACACCGCCAGCACACCGATAGCCGCACCGACGCCAAGCTCGTCATTGTCGATCACACCGATCAGCGCGAACACCGGATGCGCGATCATCGGGGCGGCGAGAAGGTGCAGCCAGAAGGCGACATCGCTGCGCCGCGTGCGCCGATCGCGGTCGCTGGTGTCCCACCACATGGCGAAGGCGAACACGGCGAGCCCCGCGAAAAACACCATGGTGAGCATGAAGGTCTCAATATCCTCCACCGCATCGCCCACGACAAAGGCGATGAGCGCCATCACCGCGACGGCGATGGCCGCAGCGCCCGCCGCGACGGTGATCGGCACCATGAACCGCTTCCAGTGCAGCCGCGCTGCGCCCGCCGCCAGCAAGCCGGCAAGGGCGATAACGATGGCCACGGTTCGCTGGTTCTCGTCACCCATGACACTGAGGCCGAGACCGAAGAGGCTGGCAAAGGAGCCGGCGATGAAGGCGAGCAACAGGATGATGCTTGGCAGCGCCATGCGGCGGCGCCTTGTGAAGAACTCCGCCAGCACCCACGAGGTGCCGGCGACGAGAATTCCGCCGAACAGAGCGGAGAGCGTGGTCCGCAGCGTCGAATAGTCGGAATATTGCCGCCACGCCTCTTCGCTCATTTCCGCCCAGTATTGTGGTGATTGCTGTACGGCGGGGTAGAAACTGCGCGCGATCTCGGTCGCGATGGCTTGCCCCACCGCGCCCATCGCCACCAGCATGATTACGGCGCCGATGGCAACGAAGATGTCGTTGAAGGAATTGACGAGGCGGAAATTCTCCTCGTCCGTCACCGGCATGCGGCGCATCTGCGCGACATGTCCGCGCAAGGCCTCTGCGGCTTCGGCGCTGATGGCACCCCCTGCCACCGCATCGCGCAGGTCCTGTTCGCTATACATTCGCGTGATCCCTCGTTCGCTTTATCCGAGAGCGGAGACTATGCTAGCGTATTAGAAAGTCAATACACCTCAGCCGAGGCTTTCCAATGCGGCGACCAGGTCGTCCAGCCCATCGATCAGCGCGTCGCTGCCGAGGTCGTCGACCGGCACGTCGTGATATCCGAAGCGGCAGGCCACGACCGGCACCCCCGCCGCCCGCGCCGCGCGCACATCGTAGGTTGAATCGCCGACCATTGCCGCATGCCCGCCGCCGCAATCGGCGATGGCGGCATTGAGCATGTGCGGCTTCGGCTTGGCGTTCTCGTAACCGAGCGTGTCGCCGCCATAGATAACCGCGAAATAGTCCATCAGGCCAAGCGCCTCCAGCAATTCGCGCGCTGGCTTTTCCGATTTGTTGGTGCACAGCGCCAGCGTGACACCGCGCTGCGCGAGCGTTGCCAACCCCGCTTCACAGCCGGGGAAGGGCACGGTGTTCACCGCTATATGCGCCCAGTAATGCTCCAGCAGCGCGGCCAGCATCGCGTCGTAGGCTGCCTGGTCGACCTCGCCGCCGGTCGCCTCCAGCGCCTTGCCCAGCATCATGTGCGTGCCACCGCCGATCATGTTGCGGATTGCCGCTTCCGCCACCGGACCGCGCCCGATAGTCGATAGCGCATGGTTCACCGCAGGGGCCAGGTCGCGGGCCGAATCGACCAGCGTGCCGTCAAGGTCGAACAGGACGATGTCGAAGGGAAAATCGCTCATCCCGCGCCGCAGTAGACAGCGCGGTGGAAACCGCAATCGTTTGGTGGCATGGCGCGGGCCATGAGCCAGTCGAGACCCATCGCCGCCATTATCCTCGCCGCGGGCAAGGGGACCCGCATGAAGAGCGCCACGCACAAGGTGCTGCACGAAGTGGGCGGGCGCGCGATGATCGAACACCTGCTCGCCAGCGTCGAGGCGCTCGACCCCGCGCAGCTCGTCACCGTCGTCGGGGAGTCGCGTGAGCAGTTGCATGAACGGCTGGGCGAGCGGTGCGCATTCGCCGTGCAGGAGCCGCAGCTGGGTACCGGCCACGCGGTTCAACAGGCTGAAGAGGCGCTGTTGGGCTTCGATGGCGATGTTCTGGTGCTTTATGGCGATGTTCCCTTCGTCTCGACCGCAACGATGCGCAGCATGATAGACAGGCTCCACGCCGCCGACGCGCCGGCCGCCGTGGTGCTCGGCTTCGAACCCGGCGATCCACTGCGTTACGGCCGCGTCATCGCCCAACAGGGCCGGATACTGAAAATGGTCGAATGGAAGGATGCGAGCGAAGAGGAGCGCACCTGCACACTGTGTAACTCGGGCCTGCTCGCCGCGCGCGCCGAAGATCTGTTCGGGCTGCTGCACCGCGTCTCCAACGACAATGCGCAGGACGAATATTATCTGCCCGACATCGTCAATATTGCAATTGCCGACGGGCACATTTGCGCTGTCGTCAGCACCGACCGGCCCGAAGAAGTTAACGGCATCAACAGCCGCGCCGAACTCGCCGCCGCCGAGGCGCAGTGGCAGGAGTATAAACGCGCGGAAGCGATGGAGGCGGGCGTCACACTGCGCGCACCAGACACCGTGTTCTTCAGTTTCGACACCGAGCTGGCCGGGGACGTGGTGGTCGAGCCGAACGTCGTCTTCGGTCCGGGCTCGAGCGTTGCGCGCGGCGCGCATATCAAGGCGTTCAGCCATCTCGAAGGCGCGCGCGTCGGCGAGGATTGCGAAGTCGGCCCCTATGCCCGCCTGCGCCCCGGGGCGGTGATGGAAAAGAACAGCAAGGTCGGCAATTTCGTCGAGATGAAAAAAGCCGTGCTGGGCGAGGGCGCGAAGGCGAGCCACCTTACCTATCTCGGCGACGCGACGGTGGGGGCGGGCGCGAATATCGGTGCGGGCACGATCACCTGCAATTATGATGGCTACCTCAAATACCGCACAGAGATCGGCGAGCGGGCATTTATCGGATCCAACTCTTCGCTCATCGCGCCTGTCAAGATCGGCGCGGATGCAATCGTCGCTGCCGGAAGCGCCGTCAGCCGCGATGTCGACGACGGAGAGCTGCGCATGGTGCGCGCGGACCAGCTCGTGAAGCCGGGCTGGGCTGATCGCTTCCACGATGCGATGAAGAAGAAAAAAGCGGCAGCGAAGAAGTGAGCGATCGCTATGCCGGCAAGCCCTTCCTGCGTCTTCTCGACAGCTACGTGCTTAACGCGATAGGAGAGTTGGACGAGGCCAATGCCGAATGGCTCAAGGTGTCCGAGCCCAATTTCGCGCACCAGTATGGCGGCAGCGGCACCTGGCAGCAAATCGTCGAACAGCGCATGCAGTTCCGGCCCGGCATGCGCGCCGCCATCGTCGAAAGCTGGGAAAGCGGCCGCGCGAAATTCCGCAAGGGCACGGGCGAGGAACCGCACCCGGTCAAGTTCGCTCATATGTTCGTGGACAGGCATTTTCCCAGCTGATCGGCGGGGCGCCGCGTCTGCGCAGACGATTTGCCTATATTCAACGGGTAGCTAAGGCAGGCCGGACAGTCCTGCGACAGGGAGTACACCTCGTTTATGTGCGGAATTATCGGTATTGTCGGAGTGGACCATGTGGCGGCGCGGCTGGTCGATGGGCTGAGGCGCATGGAATATCGCGGCTATGACAGCGCGGGCGTCTGCACTATCGATGACGGACAGCTTGTGCGCCGCCGAGCGCAGGGGAAGCTGGCCAATCTCGTCGAGGAACTGGCTGCCAATCCCGCGCCCGGCGAAACCGGTATCGCGCACACCCGCTGGGCCACGCATGGTGCGCCTACCGAGAGGAATGCGCATCCGCACGCGACGCCCGCCGTGGCGCTCGTCCACAACGGCATCATCGAGAATTTCAAGGAATTGCGCGACGAACTGCGCGCCGATGGCCGCACTTTCGAAAGCGAGACCGATACCGAGGTCGTCGTCCACCTGATCTCCCGTCGCATCGAGGAGGGCATGTCTCCGCAAGAGGCGGTGCAGGCCGTGTTGCCGCGCCTGCGCGGCGCCTTTGCGCTTGCTATCGCGTTCCGCGACCATCCCGACATGCTGATCGGCGCGCGGCTGGGATCGCCGCTGGTGGTGGGGCAGGGCGAGGGCGAGATGTATCTCGGCTCGGACGCGCTGGCGCTTGCCCCTTTGACGCAGCAGATCGCTTATCTCGAAGAAGGCGACTGGGTCGTCGTCACCCGCGAGGGCGCAACCATCCGCGATATCGATGGCGAGGAAGTGACGCGCGAATTCCGCACCTCGGGTGCCTCTGCCGCTGCGATGGAGAAGGGCAATTACCGTCACTTCATGCAGAAGGAGATATTCGAGCAGCCGACGGTCGTCGCGCAAACGCTGCGCTCTTACCTGCGCCCCGGCGAACAGCGAGTCGCCCTGCCGCAGATAGACTTCGACATTTCCGCGGTTGAGCGTATCACTCTGGTCGCCTGCGGGACATCCTATTACGCCGGGATGGTCGCGAAATACTGGTTCGAGCAGTTCGCTCGCGTGCCGGTCGACATCGATTTCGCGTCCGAGTTCCGGTATCGCGAGCCGATCCTGCCCGATGGCGGCCTCGCCATCTTCATCAGCCAGAGTGGGGAAACGGCGGACACGCTCGCCGCGCTCCAGCATTGCAAGGCGCAGGGGCAAGTCATCGCCGCGGTCGTCAACGTGCCGACCAGTTCCATGGCGCGCGAGGCGGACTTGTTGCTGCCCACCCATGCCGGACCGGAAATCGGCGTCGCCTCGACCAAGGCGTTCACCTGCCAGCTCGCCGTGCTCGCCGCGCTGGCCGCGCATTTTGCAGTCAAGAAGGGGCTGATGACCCGCGAGGAGGAGGCCGAGATCGTCGAGCACCTGCTCGAAGCGCCGGCCTGCCTCAATGCTGCGCTCGATCACGACGACGAGATCGCCGACATGGCGCACCTCATCGCTCCGGCGCGCGACGTGCTTTATCTCGGACGCGGGGCTGACTTCCCGCTGGCGCTGGAAGGGGCGCTGAAGCTGAAGGAAATCAGTTACATCCATGCGGAAGGTTATGCTTCGGGCGAGATGAAGCACGGCCCGATCGCGCTGATCGACGACAATGTCCCCGTCATCGTCCTCGCCCCGTCCGGGCCGCTGTTCGAAAAGACCGTCAGCAATATGCAGGAAGTGCAGGCGCGCGGAGGCAAGGTGGTGCTAATTTCGGACAGGGAGGGTATCGAAGCGGCCGGCGAGGGGTGCATGGCAACCATCGAGATGCCGCGCGTCCATCCGCTGATTGCGCCGCTCGTCTATGCCGTCCCGGTGCAGCTGCTTGCCTATCACGTGGCAGTGGCCAAAGGCACCGATGTCGACCAGCCGCGTAACCTTGCGAAATCCGTCACGGTGGAATGAACCTGCTGGCCCGATTGAAGAAATTGCCGCGCTTTACCGGGCGATAACCAATTCCGGCATATGCCGGGTGAGTGAGCAAGAACCCGACCGGATTGCCGAAGCTGCCGCTGCGCCTTAACGCGCTGCAAGTCATCGGCTTGCGCCAGCCTGGCGAGGGGGACTGGGCGCGGTTGCGCGCGCTGCAATATTCCGAACTTCACCGCGCATCCAAGCTGCGACTGGCGGGCCACGGGATCGCGGCGATTATGGCAGCAACGCTCTATGCCGGGACGATCCCTGCATGGGCGCTGGCGCTGTGGCTGGTCGCGATTGTCGCGACGGTGGCGAATGTCGGGCGGATAGACCGGCATTTCGAAGACATAGCACGCCGGTCGATGACCCTTCAGGAATTCCGGCGGCAGGCTGTCGCCGTGTCGCTTTGTTCGCTGCCCTGGCTGGTGGCGCTGCTGTTCTTTACCCCAGAGGGCAATCTTGCGCAGCATTTCGGCATCTGGACACTCGCCGCAATGCTTATCGCGGGGAGCGCGGCGACATCCTATTCCGCGCCTGTCTCAACCGTCGTTTTTGACATGCTCGTCGGCGTTGCGGGAGCGGCATCTTTCATCATCGGCGGGGACTATGTCTTCGCGGTCGCCAGCCTCGCCTTCGTCGTCACCATCGTGATCGGCGCGGTCAATTCGGCACGAACATATCTCTCCGCCCGCATCGCCGAAGCGGGCGTGGCGGAGAAGGACGAAGTCGTCAGCCTTCTGCTGCGAGAATTCGAAGAGAAGGAGTCCGACTGGCTCTGGCAGGTCGACAATAACCGCCGCCTGCGCTCGGTCTCTCCGCGCTTCGCCTTTGCGCTGGGGCGCGAACCGGGCGATGTCGAAGGTGAGCGTTTCATCCGTCTGATTGCGGGCGACACGTTCGAGACCGGCGCGGTGCCGCGCAGCCTGCACGACCTTGCCGAGCGGCTGAAGCGGCGCGAGAGCTTTTCGAACCTCCTCGTGCAGGTGCATATCGGCGAACAGCGCCGCTGGTGGGAGCTTTCGGGGACGCCGATGCGCGATCCCTCCGGCACCTACAACGGCTTCCGCGGTGTTGGCTCCGATGTCACCGAACAGCGTGAAAGCGACGAGAAGATCGCCTATCTCGCCCGCTACGACACGCTGACGGGTCTTCCCAACCGCCTCATGCTGACCGAAGCGCTGGGCGAGGCGATGCGCTTTTCCGACCAGTGGCGCACGCGCTGCGCCTTCCTGATGATCGACCTCGACCGGTTCAAGCAGGTCAACGACTCGCTCGGCCACCTCGTTGGGGACCGGTTGCTGACCAAGGTTGCCGAACGATTGATGGAGGTCTGCACCGATAACGAGCGTTGCGGGCGGCTGGGCGGCGACGAATTCGCGGTTGTCGTGCGCGACGCAACCGATCACCTGCGGGTGGACCGCATCGCCGAAACGATCATCGAATATCTCTCCAAGCCCTATACCGTCGACAACCATACGCTGTTCATCGGCGCCAGCGTCGGCTCCGCCGTCGGTCCTCGGGACGGGCAGAGTGTGGAAACGCTGATGCGCAATGCCGACCTCGCGTTGTATCGCTCGAAGGACGAAGGCGGCGGCGTGCATTGCACCTACGAGCCATCGCTGCACGCCCATGCAGAGGAGCGTCGGACGCTCGAACTCTCGCTTCGCAACGCGATTGCCAATCGCGAACTCGAACTCAATTTCCAGCCGGTCGTGAATGCGCGCAGCGAGGATGTCGTCAGTTTCGAGGCGCTGCTGCGCTGGAACAGCAAGGAGCACGGCTTCGTCAGCCCTGCCAAGTTCATCCCGCTCGCCGAGGACACCCGCCTGATCGTCCCCATCGGCGAATGGGTGCTGCACGAGGCTTGCCGCCAGGCCATGCGCTGGCCGGAGGACGTGAAGGTCGCGGTCAACGTCTCGGGCGAGCAGCTGCTCGAACCCAACTTCCCCGCCACCATCGTGCGCGCCCTGTCAGAGACCGGCCTGCTCGCGCACCGGCTCGAGGTCGAGGTTACCGAAAGCGTCTTCCTGCGCGACGGCAAGGCAGCGAACCAGGCGCTCGACGAGATCATGGCGCTCGGCTGCTCGATCGCGCTCGACGATTTTGGCACCGGCTATTCTTCTCTCGGATATCTGCGCGACCTGCGCTTTTCGACCATCAAGGTCGATCGCAGCTTCGTGCAGGGCGCGGCGCAGGAAAGTCCCGAAAGCCTCGCCATCATCCGCGCCGTCGTGGCGATGGCCGACAGCCTCGAGATGACCACCACCGCGGAGGGCGTCGAGACGGTGGAGCAGGCGAACCTGATCCGCTCTTTGGGCTGCACCAAGATCCAGGGTTACTACTTCGGCCGTCCTATGGGCGCGACCGAGGCATTTGCCCTGATGGCTAGACGGCGCGAGGCCGCCTGATTGTCTGCGAGGGCGCCTCCGCGCCCTCGTCCTCTCCGCTATTCGCTCCGCTTCGCTGCGCGCCAGGTCCGGTCGGGCGTTTGCCCTTTGCGGATCGCCAGCGCGAACCGAGTCATGCCGCAGCCAGCACTCCCAGCGCGCCTTCAAACAGGCGGCGGCCGTCGCTGCCGCCGTGGTCCGCCTCTATCGCGCGTTCGGGATGCGGCATCATGCCGAGCACGTTGCCCGCAGCGTTGAGGATACCTGCAATGTCGCGGCGCGAGCCATTGAGGTTGTCGGCATAGCGGAAGGCCACGCGGCCTTCGCCTTCCAGCCGGTCCAGCACTTCGTCATCGGCAAAGTAGTTGCCGTCGTGGTGCGCTACCGGGATGCAGATCGTTTCGCCCGCCTCGTAGGCGCTCGTGAAGCGGCTGTCGGCATTCTCAATCCGCAGCTCGGCCGTGCGGCATATGAAGGCCTGCCCGGCATTGCGCATCAGCGCGCCCGGCAGCAGCCGCGCTTCGGTGAGCACCTGGAAGCCGTTGCACACGCCGAGCACCGGCACGCCCCGCTCCGCCGCCGCCATGATCGCGCGCATGATCGGCGAGTTCGCTGCCATCGCGCCGCTGCGCAGGTAGTCGCCATACGAGAAGCCGCCGGGCAAGGCGATGAAATCGAGTCCGTCGGGCAACTCGGCATCGCCATGCCACACCTTTACCGGATCGCGCCCGGTCACATCGCGCAGGGCGACTTGCATGTCCCGGTCGCAATTGGAGCCGGGAAAGGTGACGACGGCGGTCTTCATTCCGCGTCCTTCTCGATCCGGTAGTTCTCGATCACGGTGTTGGCGAGCAGCTTCTCGCACATCTCGGCCAGCGCCTCGTCCGTGGTGCCATCGGACACGTCCAGCTCCACCAGCCGCCCGATGCGCACGTTTTCCACCCCGGCGAAGCCGAGCCCCTCCAGCGCGTGGTGAACGGCGCGTCCCTGCGGGTCGAGCACGCCGGGCTTGAGGGAGACATGGATGCGGACTTTCATGGCGTGCGCCTTTCGCAAAAGGAGGGGACCGTTCGGGCCGAGCCTATGGCGATTGCCGCCCGCGCCCGCAAGGGGCGGAAGGCCAGCAATGCCCCGCTGCAAGAGCCGCTTTCCGATAAGGTCTTACAGGTCTTACACAGTCCTGAAGGCAAACTTTTCTCGCACGTACCCCGGCCGCGTAACCGGAAAGGATTGAAAGACGAAACATTGGCATGGCCGGCCCGTTACAACAGCGACGTGCCTGTAGGACAGCGGGCCTGAGGATAGCGGAGAAGGGAGCCGCGTAATGATCGCCACCGAGACATTTACTTTCACCGGCAGGGACGGGCAAAAGCTCGACGGGAGGCTCGAGAAGCCGCTCTATAGCGA
>JBARVT010000096.1:0-5712 GCA_049646405.1 Alteraurantiacibacter sp. | reverse complement strand
GGATAGCTCTGCCGTTCCATTCGGTCGCAATTACGTGTTCAAGACCGAGATCGCGTGCGAAGGCCTTGGCGTAGAATCCGAAGGCCGCGGTCGCGATGACGAGCGTGGCTCCCGCCTCCCGGTCCTCGGCCAGCAGCGCCATAACATCCTCCCGCCACCCGCTGCGCGCGATGTGATGCGCGGCAAACGACGCCCCAAGCGCCCGCAGGTCGCCGCGCGCATGCTGCCCGAGCATTAGCCGCAACCCGAACCGCTTGAGCGCAGTGCGACCGTAGAAACCGAGCCTGTAGCCGATCATCGCCGCCACCCACACCGGCAGTAGCGCCAAGCGCCACGGCGCAAGCCCCCGCGCGGCGAACACTAGGAACGGCGTGAAAGTCGGCTGCGCGGTCAGCGTCCGGTCGAGGTCGTAGATCGCGATGCGCATGGCGCGCCTGTTAGCGGATCGGCGCGGGCGATGAACCCCTTACGGCTCGATCCGCTCGCCCTTCCAGTCGAAGACATTTCCCGACTGCTCCGGCCCGATGCCATCCAGCACGGACATCAGGTTCGTCGCCGACTCCTCCGCCGGGGTCAGCTGGCCTTCGGGCAGGTTGGACTGGAACGGCTCGGACAGCGCGGTGTCGACCGTGCCCGGATGCAGTCCGACAATGCTCGCCTGCTTGTGCGTGCGCGCCATTTCTATCGCGAAATTGCGCACCAGCATATTGAGCGCCGCCTTGCTCGCGCGGTAGCTGTGCCAGCCGCCGATGCGGTTGTCGCCGATACTGCCCACGCGCGCCGACAGCGCGGCAAAGGTCGCGGGGCGGCCCCGTGGGAATAGTGGCAAGACATGCTTGCCGACCAGCGCCGGGCCGATAGTGTTTAGCGCGAACATGCGCGCCATCGCGGCGGCGTCGATATGGCGATAGCTGCGCTCCGGCCCGGTGCTGTCCGGCAATGTCAGCACCCCGGTAGCAACGATAACGAGGTCGGGCGGGTCGTCCCTCCACGGCTCGACCGCCGCCGCGATGCTCGTCTCGTCGTCGAGATCGAAAGCGAATGGCGTCACGCCGTCATGCCTCCGCACGTTTCCGCTGCGCGATCCCGCCAGCACCTCGCAGCCCTGCTCCGCCAAAGCCTGCACCAGAGCCGCGCCGATCCCGCCGCTCGCCCCGAAAATTGCCGCCTTCCGCCAGTCCATCGCACGCCTTTCCTACAGCCGCAGTCGCGGTCTAGGCCAAGGTTATGCGCTGCGTAACCCGCCCCTCCTGCCGTAATCTGCCAAACGGCCATCCGAGCCACCGGGACTTTCATCCCCTGGACAGTGTAAGACCTGTAAGACCTTGTTGGAAAACGCCCGCAAAGCCGCAGCTTGGGCCAAGGTCCGCCTTGCCCTTGCCGCGCAGGAAGCTAGAGAGGGCGCAAACGCGATAGGGATACGCACATGGCCACTTTCACCCTTCCCAAGAACAGCACCATCCGCAAGGACGGCGAGGTCCACCGCGCCGAGGGAGCGAGCCGGGTGAAGACTTTCCGCATCTACCGCTACGATCCCGACGGCGGCAAGAACCCCAGCTACGACACGTTCGAGGTCGATCTCGATGCCTGCGGGCCGATGGTGCTGGATGCGCTGTTCAAGATCAAGAACGAGATCGACCCGACGCTGACCTTCCGCCGCTCTTGCCGCGAAGGCATCTGCGGATCGTGCTCGATGAACATGAATGGCAAGAACGGCCTCGCCTGCACCACTGCGATCGAGGATTTGAAGGGCGACATCCGCATCACCCCGCTGCCGCATATGGAAGTGGTGAAGGATCTGGTGCCCGATTTCACCCATTTCTACGCCCAGTATGCCAGCATCCGCCCGTGGCTGCAGACCGTCTCCACCACGCCGAGCGGCAAGGAGCGGCTGCAATCGCCCGAACAGCGCGAGCAACTGGACGGGCTTTACGAGTGCATCCTGTGCGCCTGCTGCTCGACGGCATGCCCGTCCTATTGGTGGAACTCCGACAAGTTTCTCGGCCCCGCGATCCTGCTGCAGGCCTATCGCTGGCTGGCCGACAGTCGCGACGAGATGACGGGCGAGCGGCTCGACGATCTCGAAGACCCATTCCGGCTCTATCGCTGCCACACGATCATGAACTGCGCCAATGTCTGCCCCAAGGGCCTCAGCCCCGCCCGCGCCATTGCCGAGATCAAGAAGATGCAGGCGGAGCGCACGATCTGAGCGCCTTCGACGAGCCTTTCCTGAAAGGCGAGCATCCCGACCATTCCGGCTGGCAGGAATGGCGCGTCCCGGACGAGGAGCGCTTTAACCAGGCGGTGCTCGGCCTGCTGCTGGTGCGGCTCGACGATGAGCGCCACGCGCGGGTGCGCATGTTCCCTCAGATGCATCATCGCAATGCCGGCGATGTCATCCATGGCGGCACGATCCTCGGCCTGGTCGATGTCGCCATGTTCGCGGGCAGCGGGCTGCTAATCGAAGACGGTATCGGACGCGGCGTGACGGTGGAGGTCTCGGCCCAGTTCCTCGGCCCCGGCGATCCCGAGCGGCCGCTGGACGCCGTGGTCGAGGTGACGAAGGAGACCGGCCGCATGGTCTTCACCCGCGGCCTGATCGTGCAGGAGGGCGACACCGTTGCCAGCTTCTCCGGCATCCTGCGCAAAGTGACGCCGAAGCGATGACCGGCATGCTCGCCCGTTACGAGAAGCTCGTCGCGGCGGGCGAACTGCGTGCCGATGCGGACCAGCGCCGCGCGGCTGTGAGGCTCGACCGCTTGCAGAAAGAGCTGGAGAGCCAGCGCAGCGGAGGCCTCATCGGGCGCTTCTTCGGCAAGCAGGAGGCCGCGCCGCGCGGCGTCTACATGTGGGGCGGCGTCGGGCGCGGCAAGTCGATGCTGATGGACCTGTTCGTTGGCACGCTCGCCATCGAGGCCAAGCGGCGCGTCCACTTCCACGCCTTCATGCTGGAGGTGGACGCGCTGATCCGCGAGGAGCGCGAGGCGCAGGCCGAAGGCCCGGTGCGCCGCGTGGCGAAGCGGATTGCAGAGGGTGCGCGCTGCCTGGCCTTCGACGAGATGGTGGTGACCAACACCGCCGACGCCGCGATCATGGCGCGCCTGTTCACCGCGTTGATCATGGACGAAGGCGTGACGGTGGTAACGACGAGCAACCGGCCCCCGTCGGACCTCTACAAGGACGGGCTTAACCGCGACCTTTTCCTGCCCTTTATCGACCTTGTCGAGGAACGGCTCGACGTGGTGCCGCTGAACGGACCGACCGACTACCGGCTGGACCGTCTCGGCGAGCTAGACGCATGGCACACCCCTCTCGGCGACGAAGCGACGGCGCAGGTGCGCGAGGCGTTCTTCCGCCTCACCGACTACGCGCCCGAGGATGCCGCAAACGTGCCAAGCGGCGCGCTGGACCTGGGCGGTGGGCGGTCGCTGCATGTGCCCAAGAGCCTCAAGGGCGTCGCTGTGTTCAGCTTCAAGCGACTATGCGGAGAGAACCGCGGCGCTGCGGACTACCTTGCCATCGCGCGCGAATACCACACCGTCATCGTCGTCGGCATCCCGCGCATGGGGCCGGAAAACCGCGACGAAGCGATCCGCTTCACCAAGCTGGTCGACGCGTTGTACGAGAACGGGGTAAAGCTGTTCGCGACGGCTGCGGCGGAGCCGGATGAGCTTTACACCGCAGGCGACGGCGCATTCGAGTTCGACCGCACCGCCAGCCGCCTGCACGAAATGCAGAGCGCCGAGTACATGGCGCTGGGCCATGGCAGGGCGGGCTAGCCGATCCCCAGCCGCGCCAGCGAGCGGTCGAGCATGACCAGTTGCCACAACAGCCGCGAATGATCAGACCGGCCGGCGATATGCGCCTCCGCCAGCTCGGCGATCCGCGCATTGTCGAACCAGCCCGTGCGCGCCAGCATCGCGCTCTTCGCAATCCCGCGCGCTTTGCCCGCCAGCGGTCCGCGCAGCCATTCCGCTATGGGCGTGACGAAGCCCTTTTTGGGTCGGTAGAGGATGTCCTCGGGAAGGTAACGCTCCATCGCGTGCTTGAGCAGCCACTTGCCCTGCCCGCGCTTCACCCGCAGCCCGTCCGGGAGGCCCGCGGCAAACTCGACGAGACGATGATCCAGCAACGGCTCGCGCGCTTCGAGGCTGACAGCCATGCTGGTGCGGTCCACCTTGGTGAGGATATCGCCCGGCAGCCAGAACTTTAGATCCGCGTATTGCGCCGCATCCAGCCCACTGCGCGCCGGGGCGTCGCGCATCAGCGCCTCCAGCGGTGCCTCGCCGCGATAATCGCTGACCTGCCGCGCCAGCTCGGGCGAATAGAGGCCGCGCCTGATCTCCGGCGGCACGACGGCCAGCGCCTGCGCATAGCCTTGCGCCCCGCTGCCACCGAGCGATTGCAGCGTCGACTTGGCGCGAAAGGGCCGCGGTGCCCAGTCGAGCTTGGGAAAGGCATCGCCGAGCGGAGCGAGCACCCTCTCTCGCACCGTCGACGGAATCAACCGCCGCACCCGCTCCTCATGCGCGTGGAAAACCTGCCGCCGGTATCCAGCAAAGGCCTCGTCCGCCCCGTCGCCCGACAGCGCCACCGTCACATGCTCGCGGGCCAGCTGGCACACGCGCCATGTCGGCAGGGCGGAAGCATCGGCGAAGGGCTCGTCGAACATGCCCGCCAGCGTGTCGATGGCGTCGAACTGGTCGGCGGAGACGGTGCGACTGGCGTGGTCGGTACCGAACAGCTGCGCCACCCGCTCGGCATGGGTAGTCTCGTCCGCGCTGGCGACATCAAAGCCGATTGAGCATGTCTGCACCCTGCCCCGCCCCGCCTCGGCCATGAAGGCGACGACGGTGGAGCTGTCGACCCCGCCCGACAGAAACGCGCCCAGCGGCACATCGGCGACCATGCGGCTTTCGACCGCCTGCTTCAGGTGATGCAGCAATTCGGCTTCGAGATCGCGCGGCTTGGCGCTGTGCCGCTCTTCGAAACTCACGTCCCAGTACTGCCGAGGCTCTGGCACCGGCGCATCGTGCTTCAGCAGCAGTGTGTGGCCGGCAGGCAGCTTGCGCACTCCGCGCAGGATCGAGCGGTGATCGGGCACGTAGCCCCAGGTCATGTAATCCTCTAACGCCAGCGGATCGACCTCGCGCCGCAGCAGCGGATGCGCCAGCAGGCCCTTCAGCTCGGACGCGAAGGCGAGCGAGCCGTCCGACAGCTCGGCCATGAAAAGCGGCTTTACCCCGAACCGATCGCGGGCAAGAAACAGCGTGCGCTCTGCCATATCGTAAATTGCAAAAGCGAACATGCCGTCGAGATGCGCCACGCAGCCCTCGCCCCACGCTTCCCATGCCGCGAGGATCACCTCTGTGTCGCCATGCGTGCGGAAGGCCGCACCGCGCGCTTCCAATTCCTTGCGAAGCGCACGGTAATTGTAGATTTCGCCGTTGAAGACGATGGTGATGCGCTCGCTCGCCGAATGCATCGGCTGGGGCGAGCCGGCAATGTCGATGATCGACAGGCGGCGATGGCCAAGGCCAACGCCGGGCGCGGTCCATACACCCGAACCGTCCGGCCCGCGATGGGCGAGTACATCGGTCATCCGCTCGATCCGCTGCGGATCGACCGGCTTTATCGTGCCCGTATGGAAAATGCCTGCAATCCCGCACATGGGCTGCGCCGTTAGTCCACGCCGCCCGCGCGGTCCATCCA
>JBARVT010000095.1:0-6521 GCA_049646405.1 Alteraurantiacibacter sp. | reverse complement strand
CGCGATACCACGCCCGACGCACCCGCACCCCACGCGCCGCCCGACATGCGGGCCTACACCGCGGCTCAGCCTGCCACCTCTGCGCCGGTCGCCGCGGCCCCTCAGCCGCAGCCTGCACCCGAAGCGCAATCTGACATCCTTCCGCAAAGCGGCAACGTGCGAAGCGAATACGCCAATAGCGGGCGCTGGATCGAGCGGCCCTGATCGGTCAGGCAAATCTGCGTATCCGATAGTAAAGATGCGGAAACCATCCTGCCAAACGCTTGCTTAGTGCGCGCATTTTACATGTGAGCCCGAATGACGCGGGGGCGACCCGCGCATCGCCAAAAGGGATCGCAAACCGCTCATGTCCATCCGCTTCGCCGCACCGACCGGCCGCATTGCCGCCCGCATGAGCCGCGAGCGCGTGCGTGCATTCCTGCCGATGGCCGCGAATGACGACGGCGCGGTCGTCGGGCAGACACTCATGCGCGGGGCGCTTAACCATTTCGCGAAGCACGGCCTGCACGCCGCACAGCATGCCCGCGAACAGGCGATCAAGGCGGGGCGCGCGGGGGACAGGCAAACTTTCGAGTGGTGGCTGGAGATCTGCCGCGCGCTGGACCGGTCGATGGCGCGCCAACTCGACCGTGCGAAAGGCAGCTCTGCCCGCTGACCTGCGGGTCAACCCGTATTCGAAGCTTTACCCTGTCCAACATGCCCTGGCGCTAGGAGGCTGCCATGTCGCGGCGCGTCCTGATCTTGCCAAGCCTGCACGCTCTGGTGACGCGCCTGCGCACGCGGCCCGATGCCGCGATCACCGTCATCAGCTGTCTGGGCGCGATAGCGAGCACATGGGCGAGCCTCGCCTGGCTGGCGCATCCCCTGGCTTGGCTGCTGGTCCTAGCCGTCAGCCTGCTGGCATCGCTGCGCATCGGCTCGTTGGCAGTGGCGAGCCGTGAAGGTGGCGGGCGCAATCGTCGCACCATCGCTAATTTAGAGGCAACATCCGGGGTCGCGCTGTGCCTTTTGCTCGGCAAGGTCGCCGCGCTGTGTCTCGTCCTTTCCGCTCCGGCCTCCGCGCAAGTCCTCTCGACCGGGAGCGCGCTGTTCGTCGGGCTTGCTCTCGCCATCGGACGGATCGGGCAGATCGGACTGGCATTGGCTAAGATCGGCTGCGCCTTCGGGCCGGTCTTCGTCGCATCGCTGTGGGCGGCGGAACCGGCGATGTCCGTCCTCGCCGCGATCCTGCCTTGCATAACGTTCAGCGCCGTCTGGTTGACCCGCGCGCTGCATCGCGACCGCTCGCGCCGTTTGGCCGTCACCGCTAGCAGCCGCCGCTACGCTGCCGAGATGCGACGGCAGTCGCGCTGCGACCCGGTGACCGGACTCGCCAACCGCACTGGTTTCGAACTCGCCTTGCGCCGGCTGGCCAAAACCACAGACGGCGGCGCGCAACTCGCGCTGCTTTGGATCGACCTCAAGCGGTTCAAGCAGGTGAACGAGGCGCTCGGTCATGCGTCGGGCGACGAGGTTTTGCGCGTGGTTGCGCGGCGTTTGCGCGAAGCGGCCCACACGGGCGCCGCCATCGCCCGGTTCGCAGGGGATGAGTTTCTCGTCGCCGCTCATACACGGTCGCGCCCGGAAGCGGAGAAGCTGGCGCAGGCCATGGTCGACGAGGTGGGGCGCGTACTCGTGATCGGCGGGCAGCGCGTGGCAGCTGGCGCATCGCTCGGTGCGGCGCTGTTGCCGGAGGATGCCGACACGCCCGATGCGCTGATGCAGGCGGCCGACCTTGCCAGATACCACGCGAAATCGGCGGACGGGCACGCCGTGCGCTTCTTCACCCCTTCGATGTCGCGCGAACTGGCGCGCCGCAAGGAAATCGAATGCGAGCTCAGGAGCGCCATCCAGCGCGACGAGCTGGCGGTCTGTTTCCAGCCCATCGTCGATCTCGCCACCGGTCGCATCCGCCGCTTCGAAGCGCTGGTGCGCTGGTTCCACCCGGAGAAGGGCGAGTTGCGGCCCGACGAGTTTATCCCTGTCGCCGAGGAAACGGGCCTCATCATCACGCTCGGCAACTGGGTCACCGCGCAGGCGGCAAAAGCAGCGAGCTTTTGGCCGGAAGACGTGACGCTCTCGGTCAATCTTTCGCCCGCGCAAATCCGCGCGCCCGGCGCGGCACTTGGTATCATGGCGGCACTGCGCGAGGCGGGCCTGCCGCCGTCGCGTCTCGAACTCGAAGTGACCGAGAGCCTGTTTCTCGAAGAGAACGCCTCGACGGCAACCTTCATGGAAACGCTGGCAGCACGGGGCGTCGGCTTCGCGCTCGACGATTTCGGCACGGGCTATTCCTCGCTGCGCTACATCCACCGCCACCCTTTTCGCACGATCAAGGTCGATCGTAGCTTCATCTCCGGCATGGGCGCGGGCGTTTCGAGCGATGCGATCGTGCGCGCGGTGGCGGGCATGGGCCGCTCGCTCGATATGGAAATCGTCGCGGAGGGGCTCGAAACGCTGGAGCAAGTGCGCGCGACGCGCCGCGCGGGCTGCACGCTGGGCCAAGGGTGGTATTTCAGCCGCGCCGTGCCCGATTTCGCGGCGGCGATCCTTCTGTCCGAGGAGGACCGCGACAAACCCGTCGGCAAGGTCGCGTGGTCGAACTGGCGCGCGGCAGGTTAGGCCGCCGGAACCATCACATGCGCGAAGCGTCGCAGGAGTGGATCCGTCATCTGTCCCTCCTAATGCTATTGCGAACTGTTAGCGAAAACTATTCACGCGCGGTGGTTGCAAAGGTATTTCCACCGGCCTAGGGCGAGTCCCCGAACACCGTTGCGCAGCCCCGCCGGGCGCATGGCTGCGCATCGCGAAACGCCCACCGGATGCGCCCGCGGCAGTGAAGGACCACGCTTTCCCCATGGCACGCACAAAAATCGCACTCATCGGCGCAGGCATGATCGGGGGCACGCTCGCCCATCTCGCGGCGAAGAAGGAAATGGGCGACATCGTCCTTTTTGACATCGCCGAAGGGATGCCGCAGGGCAAGGCGCTCGACTTGTCGCAGTGCGGCCCGATCGAAGGCTTCGACGCGAAGATTACCGGCTCGAATGACTATTCCGACATTGCTGGCGCGGACGTGGTGATCGTCACCGCAGGCGTGCCGCGCAAGCCGGGGATGAGCCGCGACGACCTGCTCGGCATCAACCTCAAGGTGATGAAGGCGGTCGGCGAAGGCATCAAGACCAACGCGCCCGATGCGATCGTGATCTGCATCACCAACCCGCTCGATGCGATGGTCTGGGCGTTGCGCGAATTCAGCGGCCTGCCGCACAACAAGGTCGTCGGCATGGCAGGTGTGTTAGACAGCGCGCGCTTCGCCACATTCCTCGCCTGGGAGTTCGGCGTCTCGACCCGCGACGTGAACGCCTTCGTGCTCGGGGGCCACGGCGACACGATGGTGCCAGTCACCAGCTACACCACGATCAACGGCATCCCGGTTAAGGACTTTGCCAAGATCAAGGGTGTATCGGAAAGCCGCATCGACGAGATAGTCGACCGCACCCGCAAGGGCGGCGGCGAAATCGTCGGCCTGCTCGGCAACGGCTCGGCCTATTACGCCCCCGCCACGAGCGCCATCGCCATGGCCGAAGCCTATCTCGGCGACCAGAAGCGCATCCTGCCTTGCGCCAGCTATGTCGAAGGCAAATACGGCCTCGACGGGCTATATGTCGGCGTCCCGACCGTGATTGGCGCGGGCGGCACCGAGGAAGTGATCGAGATCGAACTGTCGGACGAAGAAAAGTCCAACCTCAAGGTCAGCACCGACGCGGTCGAGGAATTGCTCGAGGCCTGTAAGGGGCTGGACGAGAGCTTGAGGTGACATCTTCTTCTCAAAAGACTGACACCGTGGGGTTTGGGTCGGACACTCTACGGGCGGCTGACTGGCTGTCTGTGGCGATCCTGACCGTAATGTATTTCATCTTGGCCCGCCACGTTATGCCCGTCGCGGTCGGGGCACTCGCGGTACCACTCGTCCTTGTTGCCCCCGATCTTTTCTTCGACGGATTCAAAGCGCGATCCACCAAACGAATTCTTCTTACAATGATGTCAGGTGCCCTTGCCGTAATGGCGGCAGGACTTGCCACGTAATTAGGAGCGGAAATGTTATGTCCATCCTCGTAAACAAATCCACGAAGGTCATCACGCAGGGGATGACCGGCAATACCGGCACCTTCCACACGCAGCAGGCGCTCGATTACGGGACGCAGATGGTGGCGGGGGTGACGCCGGGCAAAGGCGGGTCCGAGCATCTGGGCCTGCCGCAGTTCGACACCGTGCGCGAGGCGAAGGACGCGACCTCCGCGACCGCCAGTGTCATCTACGTCCCGCCGCCCTTCGCGGCCGACGCTATCCTCGAAGCTATCGAGGCGGAGATCGAACTGATCGTCGCCATCACCGAAGGCATTCCGGTCATGGACATGGTGACGGTCAAACGCGCCCTCACAGGCTCCAAGAGCCGCCTGATCGGCCCCAACTGCCCTGGCGTGCTGACGCCGGAGGAATGCAAGATCGGTATCATGCCCGGCAAGATCTTCCAGAAGGGCACGGTCGGCGTCGTGTCTCGTTCGGGCACGCTGACTTATGAGGCCGTGCACCAGACGACGCAGGTCGGCCTCGGCCAGACGACAGCGGTCGGCATCGGCGGCGACCCTGTGAACGGCACCAATTTCATCGACGTGCTTGACCTTTTCCTCGATGACGATGCCACCAAGTCGATTATCATGATCGGCGAAATCGGCGGCAGCGCGGAAGAAGAGGCTGCGGAGTTCATCAAGCAGGAAGCGGAAAAAGGCCGCCGCAAACCGATGGTCGGCTTCATCGCTGGCCGCACCGCGCCTCCCGGGCGCCGGATGGGCCATGCTGGTGCCATCGTCTCGGGCGGCAAGGGCGGTGCGGACGACAAGATCGCCGCCATGGAAGACGCCGGCATCCGCGTTGCGCAATCGCCGAGCGAACTTGGCACGACGCTCGACGCGCTACTCAAGGAACTCGCATAGCTTCTATGCGCTCCCATCGGGGAGAGGTGAGACGATATGGGTAAAGAACCGCAGGACATGATCCCCGCCCTCCCCGCGCAGGGCGAGGCGCAGGCCGGGCCGAGCTGGGCCAATCCGCGCTGGCCACTGGCCGACGACGCGCCCGATCTGGACACGGCGATGGACCCGACCGACATGGTCGCCGTCGTCAAGGAAGCGGCGGCGAAGGCGGGCAAGCCTACGGACAGCGCCAGCGTCGAGGAAGCGTGCCGTAACTCGATCCAGGCGATGCTGCTCATCCGGCTTTACCGGGTGCGCGGCCACCTCGCCGCCGATCTCGATCCGCTGGGCCTGTCCAACCGCGAGGTGCCGGGCGACCTCTCGCTCGAATGGCACGGCTTCGCGGGCAACGAAGACACCGAGGTCTTCGTCGGCGGCGCATTCGGCTTCGAATGGGTGACGGTGCGAGACCTTTATGCCGCATTGCGCCTAACCTATTGCGGCAATGTCGGCCTCGAATACATGCATATCGCCGATACCGAGGAACGGCGATTCCTGCAGGACAAGTTCGAAAGTCCCGAGGACACGATCCAGTTCACGCCCGAAGGCAAGCAGGCGATCCTGCAGGCGGTGATCCGCGGCGAGGAATACGAAAAATACCTCGCCAAGAAATATGTCGGCACCAAGCGGTTTGGCCTCGATGGCGGCGAGGCGATGATCCCGGCGCTGGAAGCGATCATCAAGTATGGCGGCGCGGACGGCGTGCGCGAGATCATCTACGGTATGGCGCATCGAGGGCGGCTCAACGTTCTCGCGAACGTCATGGCGAAGCCGTACAAGATCATCTTCCACGAATTTTCCGGTGGCAGCGCCAACCCCGACGATGTCGGCGGATCGGGCGACGTCAAATACCATCTCGGCACCAGCACGGACCGCGAGTTCGACGGGACGTCCGTGCATATGAGCCTCGTTCCCAACCCCTCGCATCTCGAGGCGGTGAACCCGGTTGTGCTCGGCAAGGCCCGCGCGCAGCAGGCGATGCACGACGACCTGAACCAGCACCAGAAGGTGCTGCCCGTGCTGATCCACGGCGATGCCGCTTTTGCCGGACAAGGCGTGGTCTGGGAAAGCCTCAGCCTCTCTGGCGTGCCCGGTTACGACACCGGCGGCTGCATTCATTTCATCATCAACAACCAGATCGGCTTCACCACCAGCCCGAAATTCGCGCGCTCCTCGCCCTACCCCTCCGACGTCGCGAAGGGGGTGCAGGCGCCGATCCTGCATGTGAATGGCGACGACCCGGAAGCGGTGACCTTCGCCTGCAAGCTTGCTATCGAATATCGGATGCGCTTTGGTCGCGACGTGGTGATCGACATGTGGTGCTATCGCCGCTTCGGCCATAACGAGGGCGACGAGCCGAGCTTTACCCAGCCCCTGATGTATCAGGAAATTCGCAAGCATCCCAGGATCAGCGAACTCTACACCAAGCGGCTCGAAGCCGAAGGC
>JBARVT010000094.1:0-2613 GCA_049646405.1 Alteraurantiacibacter sp. | reverse complement strand
GCCTATATCGAGATGGCGCTCGACCGGGAGGTGCAGCGCATCGTGCTTCTGGATGGTCCTGCCGTCCTTGGCGACCCGTCGCAATGGCCCAGCCAGAACCACTGTCTCGATGCAACGCGCGAGGCGGTCACGCAGTTGCTGGCCGACGGCATCTTGCGACCCGTCGATATCGAGGCGGCGTCGCGGCTACTCAACGGTGCCGCGCTGAACGCAGCCCTTTGGGTTGCCGCCTCCGAGGATCCATCGCAGACCTTGCCCAAAGCACAGGGGGCGTTTCGCCTGCTCGCCGAAGGATTGCTGGCCGCTCGCTGATGGCGAAGAACCGTACAACTGAAGAACGTTCTCGCCGCGAGCTGCCCCAACTCTGGCGTCGTCACCCATCAATGTGTCCGCTTCGGCGCAACAAAAACCCCGACTTGCTGCCTCGGCTGTCTATCAGATGCCTCCGCCAGCGCGACTTTCGCCCGACAGCCGTAGTGCCAGCCGCCGCAGCGGCGCCGCCACCGAGTGACTGCGCGGCCGAACGCGATAGCTGCCCTCTGGCTTGAACCGAAGCGGCCATTGGTGCGTCTACGGCGAAGGTGCATTTTGTCCCGCCTTGTCGTCATTCGACGTGTCCGCTTTTCACCTAAGTCCTCTTAATCCTGGATGTCCGCTCCCGGCCCATGGTGCCGGTAGATTGTCCGATGCTCCCGGCCACGCCCCCTGATAGCTTGCCCTCATGACAATCCTCCCTCGCCTCGACAAACGGCCGCGCCCGCGCTCTCTTCCTCCACCGTCAGGGCTTGGCCGAACCGTCGAGCGGTGCGGGGAAAGGTGCCGACGGCGTTGATGATGTGACCGCCCTCCGATGGCATCGATGTGCCAAGTTGGGTCTGCAATGATCTACACAGAAGAGCAGTCACATCATCAATGCCCCTCCGAGGGGTCCAGCGAGACGCAGCCGACCTCTGGCATGTCCGTGTTCCATAATATCTCCGAAAGGTGAGCGGTACCGTTGCGCTCGCGGTCAAAACGCATCGCCGAGTTCATTGCGCCAATACCCGATTGACAGCACTCACCCCACGACAGAAGCGCCTTAATCCGAGAGCTCGTTCTGCACGCTACTGCGCGACCGACAAAGAGTGGCTTCTGAGGAAGCACATCCTAATCGATTGAGGAGATCCACTTGGATCTGAACCCGCTTGGAGGTCTGTTCCCAAGTTCAGGAAGGCCCTGTTGAAACAACCGAGGCGTGCCATCGTGATTCCCCTGGTCCGCCAGAATTCACCCGCAAGCGCGCGCATCGTACCTCTCCACGAGATCTGCGACAGCAAGCACGCGCGATCAACGTGACGATACCGGCGGCAGGAAGTTGCGGCCCAACCTCGTCGCGGGCCGCGCATTCAGTATCGCCTCAAATGAAGACGAAGCAGTCGGAGCCAACGGCAGGCTGGTCGAGACTGTCGAGCAGAACGTCAAGTGACCGACGTACGGCGTCGCTCTCGATATCACGCGCGGGGGAGCCAGCCCGATCCACAGCGCTTTCTGCCGCTTGAGCTTCCATCGATGCGACCAGCACGTCTTCTTCCGCATCGGTCGTTCCGAAGTTCTGGGTGATCATGACGCCGTCGAACGTGCCTCTCGCGTTCGTGAAATCGCCCCGTTCAACTCCGATGCCGATTTCCTCAAAGTTTGGATCGAGAATGTTGTCGCGGTGTCCGGCGCTGTTCATGAGGCTTTCATGAACGTCCGCCACGTCGTCCTTGAACCCCGGGTCGCCGCGCTCGCTCTGCCAACCGATATTCTCGGCCGTCCGCCAACTTCCCTCAAGCGCGTAGCCTGCCTCGCGAATGCGTTCGTTCGACGATGAGCCGCCATCGCCGGTATGGTTGAACGTATCGGTATCGAGCATCCATTCGCTGTGACCTTCTGCCGACTGGTTCAAATCACTGTTGATCCGCAGCGGCTCGAGCCCACGGGAAACCCTTTCATCGTTTACCAGATCGAGCATCAGAAGTTCGAGTGCGCTTGCCTGTGCCATGGTTGATTTCCGCCTTGAGTTGTGAGCACCGGAACTGCCCGGCCGCTTCCGCGTGTTGCGAACAGGCTTACCCTGCGGGCATTCCTTGCGGCGCCTCAAATCACGGAGAAGGCAGCCGGCATTGGTGGCGAATGACCGCGCGTTTGGTGCCCGGCAAGCGGCGTCAAAGTTCTCATTGGAAGCAGTAGGCAGAAATCGGCCGCCTTGACGAGGCCGCGCCGGCGGACGTTGCCGCCTCCGATATCGACGACCAGTCCAAGATGTACGGCCGTTTCCTTGCGCCAGTCCCGAATCCTCGCAAACTTTCGCAACGAACCGAGCCAACCAAGTCAGCGTTCCGCTGTGGCACGGCAGTAGCCAGATGACCGCTTCAGGCCCGATCGGCGCGTCCGCCCATTCAAAAGGGCAAAGAAAGTGCCTCGCCCGGGAGCCCGGGCGACGCATCGGCGACGGACGGTCACAGTTCTGTCGGCAGGCTCGCATCGGGAGGGGAAAGTAGGCCTCGACCGGCAATAACGCCTCGACGAGTAATCTTCGGATCTGCCCCTCAGATCAAGTCGCCCATTCCAAGCTTCGGACGAGGGCGGTGG
>JBARVT010000093.1:0-7971 GCA_049646405.1 Alteraurantiacibacter sp. | reverse complement strand
TCGACGAGCGGCGTTTTCACGAAGCCGGGGCAGATCACGTTGGAGCGTACGCCGTGCTTCGCGCCTTCTTTCGCCATTACGCGGGCGAGGCCGAGGATGCCGTGCTTGGCGGAAACATAGGCGCTTTTCAGCGGGCTCGCCTCGTGGCTGTGGACCGAGCCCATATAAATCAGCGCGCCCGAGCCCTGCCTGTACATGTGCTTCACCGCCGCCTTGGTGGTGAGGAATGCGCCGGTCAGGTGGATGTCGACAACCTTGCGGAACTCTTCGACCGGGAAATCCTCGATCGGGTGGACGATTTGCACCCCGGCATTGGACACGAGCGAATCCAGCCGCCCGAAGGCTCGCACGACGCCGTCCGTCGCTTCCTCGACCTGGCTCTCGTCGGTGACGTTCATTTCGAACGCCGCCGCATCGCCGCCATTGCCGTTCCTGGCCGAGGCTTCCCTGATTGTCTCGACCGTCTTGGCCGCGCCCTCCAAGTCGATATCGCAGATGCCCACCTTCGCGCCCTCGCGCGCCATGGCGCAGGCGATTTCGCGCCCGATGCCCGAACCCGCCCCGGTGACGAGGGCGACGTGTCCGTCGAGTTTGGCAGTGTGGGCGGTCATTGAAAATCTCCTTGCGACTGGCAGCTGGGCATCGTCCGCACCCCGCTATCGTCGGCAGCGCACGAGCGCCAGCCTTCGCTTTGCGCGTCCATTCTCGGCGACCGTTGCGAACACGCTTTCCTACACGCCGCAAGGCGTGCCAGCACCGCCGGATGACCTTTGCCATTCACCCGAGACACCAGAACGGAAGGTTACAGTCTGCGCGGCTTTGCCGATGTGCAAACCTCTGTGCGCAAAAGAAAATACACCGGACCGGCTTTTTACATAAAGGCCGTTCCGTGTATCACCTTTGTCCGGTATCAGGCTTCCAGTTCGATGTCCCAATACAGCCAGTCGCGCCAGGTTTCGTGAAGGAAGTTGGGCGGGAAGCGCTTGCCGTGTTGCTGCAGCTGCCAGCTCGTCGGGCGGCTGGGCTCGACATAGAGCCGCATATGCGCCTGCGCCGGAGTGCGCCCGCCCTTCTTCATGTTGCATGGCGCGCAGGCGGTGGCGATATTCTCCCATGTCGTCTTGCCGCCAAGGCGGCGGGGGATGACGTGGTCGTAGGTGAGATCCCGCTGGCTGCCGCAATACTGGCAGGCGAAGCGGTCGCGCAGGAACAGGTTGAAGCGGGTGAAGGCAGGAAACTGGCTCGGCTTCACATACTGCCTCAGCGCGATGACGCTCGGCACCTTCATGTCGAGCGACTGCGAATGCACCGCCCGGTCGTAACTCGCGACGATGTCGACCCGTTCGAGGAACACTGCCTTGATCGCGGTCTGCCACGGCCACAGGCTGAGCGGGTAATAGGACAGCGGTGTGTAATCCGCGTTGAGCACCAGCGCGGGGCAGCTTTCCAGCGTCCTCGTCGGATCCTCTTCCGCGCTGCGGAAGGTGGCGGCCCGTTCGATCAGTTCGGCTTTGAACACGGTTTCGGTGTCCTCCCTGACTGGGTGGACTGTGCATTTGCACGCGAAAGCGTCAAGTCTGTTACGGACAGCCTATCCACAGGCTTGTTCACACGGCACGCCGTCTGGCAGGGGGCGGGGCGATGAGTATCGTCTCCCGCTTCGCCCCCAGCCCCAACGGGCCGCTGCATCTCGGCCATGCCTACGCGGCGATCCGCGCGCACGACATCGCGATGGAGCGGGGCGGACACTTCCTGCTCAGGATCGAGGACATCGACGGCGCGCGCTCCCGCCCGGAGCTGGCCGATGCCTTTCGCCGCGACTTGGAGTGGCTGGGGCTGGAATGGGAGGAGGTGCCCGCGCAATCCACGCGGCTGCCGAGCTACGATGCGGCGGCGGCGCGGCTGGTGGAGATGGGCGTGCTCTATCCCTGTACCTGCACCCGCGCCGAGATCGAGGCGCTGGAGCCGCGCATGGGTCCGGAGGGGCTGGTCTACCCCGGCACCTGCAAGGGGCGTAGCTTCGATGTCGAGCGGCCGGCGGCGATGAGGCTGGACATGGATGCGGCGCTGGAGCGTGTCGGCGCGCTCGAATGGGAAGACGAGAAAGCGGGTGTGCAGGCCTGCGATCCGCGCGAGTTCGGCGATGTCGTGCTGGTGCGCAAGGACGCGCCTGCCAGCTACCACCTCGCCGCCACGCTGGATGATGCGGCGGACGGCGTCACGCTGGTGACGCGCGGCGCGGACCTGTTCGGCATGAGCCACATCCACCGCCTGCTGCAGGCATTGCTCGGTCTGCCGGTGCCGGTGTGGCATCACCATGCGTTGCTGCTGGACGAACGGGGGCGCAAGCTCGCCAAGCGGCGCGGCTCGCCTTCGCTGGCCGACCGGCGGGAGGGCGGGGAGGACGGCAGGGCGCTCGCCGAAAAACTGCGCATGGGCCAAATGCCGGGTGGCGTTGCCCTCTCGCGCTTCCCACATGGCGTTGCATGAACACATTCCTTGTAATCCTGCTCGCCATCTTCGCCATCATGGCGGTCGTCTCGCTGGTGCGCGGCATCGTCGCCTTCCTGCAGACGACGAAGATCGATCTGGAACATGGCGGGGAGAACTCATCGGCGCTGATGGAGCGGCAGAACAAGGCAATGTTCGCGCGCATCAAGTATCAGGGGCTGGCCATCCTGGTGATCGCGGTGTTGCTGGCGATCAATAGCTGATGGTGAAACTGAACAAGATCTACACGCGCACGGGTGACGACGGCACGACGGGCCTTGTCGACGGATCGCGCGTCGCCAAGCACGCGCCGCGCATGGAAGCGGTCGGCGCGGTGGACGAAGCGAATGCGGCGCTTGGGCTAGCGGTGCAGGTGCTGGAAGGCGACTACCGCGACGACCTCGTCCGCTTGCAGAACGACCTGTTCGACCTTGGCGCAGACCTCGCGACGCCGTTGGGAGGGATTGGGGGCGACGACTTCGAACCGGGCGAGATGAGCTTGCGCATCGTGCCATCGCAAGTCGAATGGGTGGAGCAACGGATCGACGTGGTGAATGCGGACCTCGCGCCGCTCACAAGCTTCATCCTGCCCGGCGGGAGCGAGGCATCGGCTCGCCTGCATCTTGCGCGCACCGCCGCGCGCCGGGCGGAACGGGCGATCGCCGCGCTTGCCGAAAGCGAGCCGGTGAATCCTGCCGCCTGCGCATTTGTCAACCGTCTGTCGGACCTGCTTTTCGTGCTGTGCCGCGCGGTGAACGATGGCGGCGCGGGCGACGTGCTGTGGACGCCGGGCGCCAATCGCTGACGCGGGAACGCGGCTGCGGGCCTGCCCGTTGATATCGCAAAAGGAGATCACACGTGAGCGATACAAAGCCCCAATCCAAGGAAGCGCGCATGGCAGACCAGGCGCCCGAAATGCACAATGACGAACAGGACGACCACCGCAACCAGGCGCAGGAAGTCTCCGAAGAAGCGCAGGCGCTGACCGAAGAGACCAGCAGCCCGACCGAGAGCACCAGGGGTCCGAATTCAAGCGGCCTGGCAGGCGATTCGACGCAGGACACCGTCGATCACATGCGCGACATGGAAAGCTCGGGCCGCATCGACATGGACGCGTTCAAGGGCGAGCCGAACCATGACGACAATGTCGACAAATATGGCAAGGACAAGAAGCCCGACGGCTTGCGCGGCGACGGGACCTAACCCTCGCTGCCAAGGCGCTTCAGCTCGTAGAGGAGGTCCAGCGCCTCGCGCGGGCTGAGCGCGTCGACATCGGTATCGGACAGCCGCTGGCGCAGAAGGTCGCACTCTTCCTCCTGCGCTTCGGCGGCCGCGGCGAAAAGCGGCAGTTCGCCCAGCCCCGCGGCCAGCCCGCCCGTTTCGGCGCGGCCCTTCTCCAGCTTGTCGAGCACCGATCTTGCCCGCTTTACCACCGGTGTCGGAACGCCCGCCAGCTTCGCCACGGCAAGGCCGTAGGACCGATCCGCAGCGCCGTCGGCCAGTTCGTGCAGCAGGACGAGGTCGCCTTTCCATTCCTTGGCGCGGACGTGGTGCAGGCTTAGCGCCTCGCAGGTCTCCGCCAGGCGCGCCATTTCGTGATAATGCGTGGCGAACAGGCAGCGCGCGCGGTTCGTCTCGTGGATGGCCTCGGCCACCGCCCATGCCAGCGCCAGCCCGTCATAGGTAGAGGTGCCGCGCCCGACCTCGTCCAGGATGACGAAGCTGCGCTCCGTAGCCTGGCTGAGGATCGCTGCAGTCTCCACCATCTCGACCATGAAGGTCGAGCGCCCGCGCGCGAGGTTGTCCGACGCGCCGACGCGGCTGAAAAGCTGGTCCACCAGCCCGATCCGCGCCGCCTCCGCCGGGACGAAGGCACCCGCCTGCGCCAGCAGCACGATCAGCGCATTCTGACGCAGGAACGTGCTCTTGCCGCCCATATTCGGCCCGCCGACCAGCCATAGCCGGTCCTCTGGTGACAGCGCGCAATCGTTGGCCACGAAACGCTCGCCGGCCTTCTCCAGCGCTGCCTCGACGACCGGGTGGCGGCCCGCCCGGATGTCAATCAACGGCTGGTCGACTAAGTCGGGTCGACACCAGAGATCTTCACTCGCCCGCTCGGCATGGCTTGTCGAAACGTCGAGCCTCGCCAAAGCCGCCGCGGTCGCCGCGATTGCTTCGCGCCGCTCTGCCACCTGCTCGACCAGCTTCTCGAAATGCGCTTCCTCCGCCGCCAGCGCGCGGCCTCCCGCTTCGGCGATGCGGTTCGCCTCCTCGTGCAGGGTCAACGAGTTGAAGCGCACCGCATTGGCCATCGTCTGGCGATGGGTGAAGCCGCTCTCCGGCGCCATGAGCTTGTCGGCATGCTTGCCAGGCACTTCGATGAAATAGCCTAGAACGCCATTGTGTTTGATCTTGAGCGACGGTGTGCCGGTCTCCTCTCGGTAGCGCGCTTCCATCGCGGCGATGGCGCGGCGGGCATGGCCGGAAACTTCGCGCAGGTCGTCGAGCGCGTGATCGTGGCCGCTGGCGATGTAGCCGCCATTTTGCCGCTCGGTTGGCGGCGAGGGGACGAGGGCGCGCGACAACAGGTCGGTAAGCTCGGCATGGCCGGTCAGCAGCGGCAGGAGGCGTTCGAGAAGGGCCGGACGGTCATCTACCGGCTTCAGCAGGTCATGGACGCGCCGCGCTTCGCCAAGCCCATCGCGCACTTGGCCAAGATCGCGCGGACTGCCACGTCCGGCCACGAGCCGCCCCAGCGCGCGCGCGATATCGGGCAGGGCGCGCAGTATCTGCCGCAGGTCGCCTCGCAGCAGCGGGTCGCGGTGCCACCTGCCGACCAGCGCCAGTCGCTCTTCGATTGCCGCCTTATCGCAAAGCGGGGCGGAGAGGTCCTCGGCCAGCAGCCTTGCCCCCGCGCCCGTCACGCACCGGTCCACGGCAGCGATCAACGAATGCGCGCGTCCGCCCTGCTGGCCGGCAAGGATTTCCAGGCTGGCGCGCGTGGCCTCGTCCATCGCCATGTGCCCGCGGCTCGCCCTTGCGACGGGTGGGAGCAATAGCGGCAGCGATCCGCGCCCGGCGTGGTCGAGATAGGCTATAAGCCCGCCCGCCGCCGCCAGCATCGCGCGTGAAAACTGGCCGAACCCGTCCAGCGTCGCGACACCGTGCACTCGCTTTAATTGCGCCTCGCCCGCATTGCTGGCGAAGTCCCCGCGTGGCCTCTCGACGGCATCGGCCGGCGCGTCCTCCCATCCCTCCGCCACCACCACCTCGCTCGCCCCGATCCGCGCCAGTACCGCGCCGACGCGTTCGGGGGAGCACTCTTCCAACACCATGGCGCCGGTCGAAATGTCGCAAGCTGCCACGCCCACCATGCCGCGCACATCGCACACCGCCGTCAGCATGTTCGCCGCGCGCGGTTCGAGCAGTGTCTCCTCGGTCAGCGTTCCCGCTGTCACGAAGCGCACGATGTCGCGCTTCACCAGCGTCTTGGAAACGGGCGAGCCGTCGCGCTTTGCTCGCGCCTTGGCCTCGTCGGGCGTCTCGACCTGTTCGGCAATCGCGACCCGGCACCCGGCCTTGATCAGCCGCGCGAGGTAACCTTCCGCCGCATGCACCGGCACGCCGCACATCGGCACCGGCTCGCCATCGTTCTCCCCGCGCGTCGTCAGTGCGATGTCGAGCACGGCGGAGGCTGTCTTCGCATCGTCGAAGAACAACTCGAAAAAATCGCCCATCCGGTAGAACAGCAGACAATCCCCGGCCTCTTCCTTGAGGCCGAGATATTGCTGCATCATCGGGGTCGCGCTGCCTGCCATCGTGGCCAAGGGCGTAGCGGCGCGCGCGGCGATTCGGGAGTCGGCTGGGGCCAGCTTTCCCCTATCGCCCGCGCGAAAGCCTCTCTATGGCCGGGCCAAGCAGGAGAGAAGAGCCTTGGACGAGAAAGAGAACACCGGTTTCACCGCGCGCGAGGCGTTGTTTTATCACGAGACGATCCGCCCCGGTAAGATCGAGATCATCGCTTCGAAGCCGATGACCACCCAGCGCGACCTGTCGCTTGCTTACTCCCCCGGCGTCGCCGCCCCTGTCGAGGAGATCGCCCGTGATCCCGCGCTGGCGGCGAAATATACGGCGCGCTCCAACCTCGTCGCGGTCATTTCCAACGGCACTGCGATCCTCGGCCTCGGCAATCTCGGCGCGCTCGCGTCCAAGCCGGTAATGGAAGGCAAGGCGGTTCTGTTCAAGCGCTTCGCCGACGTTGATTCCATCGACATCGAGCTCGACACAGAAGACCCGCGCGCCTTTATCGAGGCGGTCGCGCTGATGGAACCGAGCTTCGGCGGCATCAATCTCGAAGACATCGCCGCGCCCGAATGCTTCATCATCGAGCAGGAACTGCGAGAGCGGATGAACATCCCGATCATGCACGACGACCAGCACGGCACCGCGATCATCGCTGCGGCCGGCCTGCTCAACGCCGCGCATCTGACGGGCCGCGAGCTGAAGGATTGCCGCATGGTGGTGAACGGCGCGGGGGCGAGCGCGCTTGCCTGCACTGCGCTGATCAAGGCGATGGGCGTGCCGCACGAGAACGTCATCGTGTGCGACCGGTCCGGTCCGATCTATCCCGGCCGCGACAATGTCGACCAGTGGAAGAGCGCGCATGCGGTCGAAACGCCGCATCGCTCGCTGGAAGAGGCGCTGGAAGGCGCGGACATCTTCCTCGGCCTGTCGGCGGCGGGTGCGCTGAAACCCGAATGGGTGGAAAAGATGGCGGACCAGCCGATTATCTTTGCCATGGCCAATCCGGTGCCCGAAATCATGCCGGAGGAGGCGAAGGCCATGCGTCCCGATGCGATCATCGCAACCGGGCGGAGCGACTATCCCAACCAGGTCAATAATGTCCTGGGCTTCCCCTTCATATTCCGCGGCGCGCTCGATGTGCGAGCGACCGCGATCAACGAGGAAATGAAGGTTGCCGCTGCACAGGCCATTGCTGAACTGGCGCGCGAGCGCGTGCCCGAGGAAGTCGCCGCCGCCTACGGTATCAACCACAAGTTCGGGCGCGAATACATCATTCCAGCACCCTTCGATCCGCGCCTGATGGAGCGGGTCAGTTGCGCCGTCGCCAAAGCCGCGATGGATAGCGGCGTAGCGCAAGATCCGATTGCGGATTTCGACGAGTATACGCTTGCCCTGCGATCGCGCCTCAATCCCACGACCAGTGCGCTCACCCGCGTTTACGAAGATGCCAAGGCCAACCCGAAACGCATGGTCTTTGCCGAGGCGGAAGAAGACGTGGCCCTGCGCGCCGCGATCCAGTTCCGTGATTTCGGCTATGGCGAGCCGATCCTTGTCGGACGCACTGAAAAAGTGCTTGAGAAACTGCGGGAACTGGCGGTCGACGATCCGGAAAGCTTCATTATCGAGAACTCTGCGACCTCGAAACACGTGCCCGCGATGAACGACTATCTCTACAAG
>JBARVT010000092.1:0-5713 GCA_049646405.1 Alteraurantiacibacter sp. | reverse complement strand
ACTTGGACGAGGAGCGCGCCTGGGCGGGCGGTTCGATCAACGACCCGGCGAGCTATTCCAGAGAGGGCGTGGGCGGCGGTGGCGGGTATTATCCGCGAACGCTGCCTGATGGTTCGGTGTCCTATGTTCCATGCGTTGAGGTGATCCTCGGCCGTGCCTTGGCAAATAGCGCGCAGATCGCGACGGGATACGCCACGCTGGCCGATCAGCCAGCCAATCCGGCGGACGGCGACCTTTGTTATGTCTATGCCAACAATGGCGACCCGGCCGACGCAGGAAACGGGATTTACCAGGGACGGGCCAGTGAGTGGGAGCGGGCCGATTGGTATACTGAAGCAGTCACCGATCTACTCGACAATGTCGCCGCGTCGATCGCTCTTGACGCAGACAGAGCCGAGGAAGCGCGCGAGGCGACGTGGAAGGCAATCTCCGCCACGCGCGAGGCCGATGCGCTGTCGTTCACGTCCGCCCCGGCGGAAGGCAGCTATCCGGTAGTCTTCGCGTCGGCTTATTCAGCGACGATCCCGCGCTTGCAGGCGGGTGTGCTCGCAGGAGGCGGTTCGTTCGACATTTCCGTTCTCGTCGACGGTCTGCCCGTATTTGGTCCGGTGACGGTCGGCGCAGCAGGGGTGGATGTCGATCCCGGCGTGGCCGTGCCGCTCGATGCGCAGGTGGAAATCCTCGTCGCGGACGTCGTCGACACGACCAATGCCTTCGTCCAGATCGAGCGCGCACCCACCGAAGAAGGCAGCATACCGGCGGTGTCCGGCCCGATCGGCGACAGCGACTTCACGCTGACGGCTCCGGGCCTCGCAGGGCGGGCGAACGCCGGTGCTGGACCGATCGAGCAAGTGGCACTCGGCACCGGGCTTTCGTTTATCGACGGTGCCCTGGTCGCAACCGGAGGCGGCGGGGGCGCGCTGGGCAGCCATGCGGACAGCGGCTCGCTGATCGTAAACGCCGTGGTGGCAGGAAACTTTGCGACACAGGCGGCTGCGGTAGGCAATATCTTCCTCTACCCGCTCCTGCCACTGGCGAGGGCCGTCGACATCATCGCGCTTGAAGCCAATGTCACCGCCGCGGCGGGCGGCGGGCTGATCCGCTTCGGAATTTACCGGAGCGCCGACGGCGACCCCGAAGGCGCGACGCTCGTTTGTGACAGCGGCGAATTGAGCACAGCGGCGGCCGGGGCGATTTCAGGCGCAGTCGCGGAGACACTTCTGCCGGGGAATACCTACTGGATTGCCGTTCTGGCCAGCGCGGCAGCGACGCTGCGCGCCGTCCCTACTGCCTACACCCCGGCAGTCGGCTGCGACAATCTCAATAGCGCCCAAAACGCGAACCTGCGTGCTGTCACAGGCTATGGCTATCATGCATTGCCCGCCGTGTTGCCCGCAGCCAATGCGCGGACGGTAAGCAATCACATCGCCGTGGGGCTGCGCATCGCATGACGGTGTTCCGCGATCCCGCGCCGCGCTTCACGCTCGATTACGTGCAGGCGAATGTCGTCTCGCCCGCCCCCGCTTGGAACGGCACGGCAGGTTCCGGCTTCGGCACCGTGCCTACCGATCCGGCGCGCGCGACCGCCAAGCCCGCGCTGCGCTTGCTCACGCCACCACGCGAGGTATTTGCCGACACGCTCGTCGTCGGGGTCGCGGCATTTGCGCTGGATGGGGGTTCGCTTGCCGAGACAGGCGGGCTGCAGGAAGTCGTCTGCCATTTCGAAGGCGGCAGCGTTTCGATCGCCCGCCCCAGCGTGCAGGAGATCGTCGACGCGAACGGCAATCGTGTGCGCTATCTCGGCTGGTGGGCTGTTCTGAAACGTCCGGAAGGCGACAGCGGGAATTTCCGCGAGGGGCAGGTGTATTTCGAAGCGGTGCCGCGCGATGCGACGATGCAGCGCCGCGTCATCGGGCCGTTCGCTTATCTGATGAGCGACACCCTCCACGATATCGACATCACGGTCGCGCCCTCGCAATCGGAACTGACGGACAAGCGCTACCAGACGCGCGACGCTGCGCTTGCCCGCGTGAAGCAGCTTTCACCGAAGAACCCGCGCGTTACCATTGCCGAGCCGGGCAAGTATACGATGGGCGACAACGGGGTGAGCTCGTGGGACATCAACGGATGGTGCTCAATCCGCGCGAGCGTTCCCGGCGTGTCGATCGGCAAGCTGGCCTACACGACCGATGCCGCCGGCGTGCAGATCGTCCAGCGCCTCCCGCTGCGCTTGCAAGGCGAGAACCTGTCGATGGATTTCCGGCACGTCACCGAAATGCAGGGTGGCGCGCGCATCTGGTTCGACGGTTGCAGCATCATCGCGTCGGGCGACGGGACCGAGAATTTGCGCCGCGGCGTGCCGCCGACGCTGGGTGTCTGGCTGGTGCGCGGCACGTCGTTCGGGAGCAATGCCTGGTATACCGAATGCCATGCGACCGGCGTCCATCACTGCTACACGATGGCGACGCTCGCGCGGGGCTGCACCGCCGATGATGTGGCCGGCGACGTGTTCACCGACGCCGTCTGCGCCATCGGCTGCTCGATCCTGAATTACGACAACCGCTTCTGGTATTCCGACCGTCCGATGATGGAGGTCGCTTACAACGGTGCGGGGGCCGCCACACTCGCGCGCTCGGGCAGCGTCGGCGGCGGCGGTGCTGGTGGCGGGCTGTTCACCGCGACCTTCGACGGCAACCAGTCGACATTCCAGACCGGCAACCAGGAGGCGCATTACACAGGAGCGCTGGGCGATGGATACTGGCCGCAGGACTTGGCCGACTGGTTGAACAGCTTGCCGGGATGGAACGCCAATGTGCTCGATAACCGCTTCGCCGCAGCCTACGCCTGTCTTGCAAACGGGAAAGGGCAGGGCTTTGCCGCGACGGCCATCGGTGCTGCGCCGCTGACGATCTACGCCTGCTACGACGGGCACGGCGATTTCTGGCAGCAGAACAATGCCGCCGTCGACGAGAACGTCATTATCGCCGACAATATCGCGACGAACCTGCAGGCCCAGGGCTTCTTCGTCTCGCCGACGCTCGGCACGGACGTGTTCTCGCGCGACATGATCTTCGTGAACAACGGCCTGCACTTCGACCCGGTCGTCTTCGGCTACTGGAATTATGCCGTCGGCACGTCGCAGCTGGGGCGGCAGAACAACAAGCAGAGCCATGTCGTGCTCGCGCACAACTCACTTGCAGGCCAGAATCTCTACATCCGCACCGACAATGCGGGCATGGATTTCGGCGATTACTGCGCCGTCATCGGTAACGTCGTTCGTGCGATCACATGGGGCGGCGCGGCAGACGCCGATCTCGCGCTTGTAGGCAACCATCTTTACGGCGGCGTGAGCGCGCCCGAATTGGCGACCGGCACCACGACGGGAGGGGACGAGAGCACGCTGTTCGTCGACGCGGCTGCAGGCGATTTCTCTCCTGCCGGCGCGCTGCTCAACGCGCCATTGGTCCGCGCCGCCCGTTTCGACCGCACCTTGGCCGTCCGCGGCGAATACACCGCCCGCGGGGCGATCGGGAGCGCAGCCATTGCACCGCCGCCTGTTATCAACCTGCTTGATGGCACCGGAGCGTGGACACAGCAGTCCGGTTCGGGGACGATGGCAGGCAATGATGGCATCGTGACGATTACAGACGGTGGTGACGGCGACCGGCTGCAATCGAACCCTGCCATGGCTTACGATACGGCCTACCGCCTGACTGCAACGGTGTCCGGCCTATCCGGCACGCTCCGCTTCTATGCCGGACCCGACGCATTGCCGGGCGACGACATCGCCGCGAATGGTGCCCACCTCATTCCATTTTCAACCGGCTCCGGCGGCGCGCGCGACAAGCTGCGCGTTGTATGCGTCGGCGCGACCTCGGCGAACATCGATATGATTTTGGAGGCAATCTGATGGCGCGTGTCGAACCCCTCGTTGCCGACTGGCTTCAGGCCGAGGCCTTATGGGCCGTTGCCGAGGATGCGAACGTCAGCGCGCGCTGGGGCGATAGCGCGCGATCGTCGGAGAGGATGACGGCGCTTGCCCTGCAGGCCGATGCCGCAGCGGAGGGCGACCGGGTACTGGCCTTTCGAGGGTTTCCCGTGGTGCAGGACGAAGCTGAGCTCGCGGGCGCATTCGTCGATTATATCGGGCGCGTCATCACCATCCGACACGCCGACCTCGGATATGCAGCCGGCGTTGATGTCTTCGTGCTGACGGCCGAAGATGATCATAAGGCGCGACGGTCGCGCATCCGCTTTCTGCGGAGACTCACATGAGCAAGCTGCTGATCTTGGCACCGGTCGCCATCCCCGCTGTGGAGACGACGCGCGGCACGGGAGGCGCGAACCTGCTGACGGCCGATCCGCGCGAAGCGTGGAGCGACGATGCCAGCGGCACGGTCGCCCGGTTCCGTGTCGACCTGCAGGCGGCTGTTCCAATCGACACAGTGTTCCTCGGCCATGCCACTCCGCTGCCGGCCGATGCCTTCTGGACGATATCAGGCGGCGCGGCCGGGTACGAAGACCAGGTGCTTTCCGCGCGCCAGCCGATGCGCGCGGTCGATTCCGCGACAAATTCGCCGGATCGCTCGCACGGTCTTTGGCATGGGAGTATCTCCGCGATCCGATATCTCCAGATCGATGTCGAGCAACCCGCAGGGGCGGGACCGCTATCAATCGGCACGCTGCTTATAGGCGCGGCATTCAGTGCCCGGTTCAACAAGGAATGGGGCAGCGGCCGCCGCGTGATCGACACGGGCAAGGCGGTGGCGCTGCAAAGCGGGGGCTTCGCGATCGAGCCGGGCAAGCGCAAGGGCAGCTATTCCTGGACGTTCGGAGACCTCGACGCCGACGAGGTGGACGCGCTGTACGAGATTCAGCTGCAGTGCGGATCGACCGTGCCGCTTCTCGTCATTGAGGAAGCGTCGGCTACGACAGGCCAACTGCACCGGCTGCATTTTGGACTGTTCACCGGCCTGAAGAGCTACAAGCGTCGTAACGCGGCGCAGACCCGATGGGAGATGGAGTTCGAAGATTGGGGATAGCGGCCACGCTCACGCGCGTCTCAGAGGCCTCTCAAACATCGCTAGGGCTCGAGCCGAGCGACGCGAAAGTGCTCTAAAAGGTCTTGTCAAAGACTCCAGAAGCTCTTGTCGCGCTACAGCCGCAGCAGCGACGGGAGGTCAATAAACATTCATCCACAATTCAGTTCGTCGCTCACAATGCACGTTTCGTCGCTTATATACGAGGAGATGAACCGATGTCCAAAGAACGCAGTCCGACTGCCAAGTCGGTCATGGCGGGGCTCGCCACCGCCATCCTGATCGTGCCGCTGATGATGGTCTACATGCTCGTGTGGGACCGGGAGAGCCAGTCCGTGCAGGCGCAGCGCCAGATCACTGCGGGGTGGGGCGGGGAGCAGACGATCACAGGCCCCATGCTGGTGGTTCCCTATGATGACGAGGTCGTCGAAACCGAGACGGTCGACGGCGCGACGCGGGAACGGCGGCGGCAGGTGCGGCGCGAACTGTTTGTCTCGCCCGCCGAGCAGAAGGTGACGACCGAGATCGACCCCGACCGCAAGGGCTATGCCATCTACGAAAGCGTAGTTTACGAAGGCAGCGTCTCGGGCGAAGCGCGGTTCGTGCTGGGCGACGATCTCGAACGGCTGGGCGTTGCCAGCGACGATTTGCGTCTGGGCGAGGCAGAGCTGCGC
>JBARVT010000091.1:0-3710 GCA_049646405.1 Alteraurantiacibacter sp. | reverse complement strand
AGCGTGTAGAGCTCGGAGAATTGCGCCTCGTCATTCGCGTCGGCGATGCTGCCGGGGCGCAGGCCGTCACCCAACGAATAGGCGATGTCGTAGGCCTTGCAGATTTCGGTGATGTCGTCGAAATGTTCGTAAAGGAAGCTCTCCTTGTGGTGGGAGAGGCACCATTTCGCCATGATAGAGCCGCCCCGCGACACGATGCCGGTGACGCGCTTGGCGGTCATCGGAACATAGGGCAAGCGTACGCCGGCGTGGATGGTGAAATAGTCGACGCCCTGTTCGGCCTGTTCGATCAGCGTGTCGCGGAAGATCTCCCACGTCAGGTCCTCGGCAATGCCGCCGACCTTTTCCAGCGCCTGGTAGATCGGCACCGTGCCGATGGGGACGGGGCTGTTGCGGATGATCCATTCGCGGGTGTCGTGAATGTTGCGCCCCGTGCTGAGGTCCATGACCGTGTCCGCGCCCCAGCGGATCGACCAGACCATCTTGTCGACCTCTGCCGCCACATCCGATGCCACGGCGGAATTGCCGATATTGGCGTTGATCTTGACGAGGAAGTTGCGCCCGATGGCCATCGGCTCGGCCTCGGGGTGGTTGACGTTGGAGGGGATGATTGCCCGCCCCCGCGCCACTTCGTCGCGGACGAATTCAGGGGTGACGTATTCGGGGATCGCGGCGCCCCAGCTCTCGCCCTCTGGCTTCTCGCGGAGCTTCGCACGGCCGAGATTTTCACGCTCCGCCACGTATTCCATTTCGGGCGTGACGATGCCGCGCCGGGCATAGTACATCTGGCTGAGGTTCGCGCCCGGCTTCGCGCGCAGCACGCGCTTGGCCACGTTGGGGAAGGCCGGGACGCCGCCCGAACGATCGGGGCCGAGCTGGCCGTTATCCTCCGGCTTGATTTCGCGCGCGTCGTATTCCTCGACATCGCCGCGTTCGAGCTGCCATTCGCGGCGCAGCTTCGGCAGGCCGGCACGAATGTCGATCTTTGCTTCGGGGTCGGTATAGGGGCCGGAAGTGTCGTAGACCCGTACCGGCGGCTCTCCGCTGGACGGCTCAAGGTCGATCTCGCGCATCGCGACCTTGCGGTCCCCGACATAAATCTTGCGCGACCCGCGGATCGGGCCGGTTGTCACACCGATTTCGAACTGGGAATTAATATCGGCCATGTCTGCACTCTCCTCGTGACGGGAGAGCGGTTTCCTGGCGATCCTTCGACAGGCTCAGGACAAGCCAACCACTCCCTCCGCCGATGCTAATCGGTTCAGGTTCGACGGGTCGGGCGGCGTGACACGCCCCTCTCAGCCAGCACTGGCTCCCCGGGGATATCCCCCTTCCTAGAACGCGGAGCGGTCCGCGTCCACCGCATCTTTGGCAGTCTCGCGCCGCAGCCGCAGAACGACATTGGCAGGAGATTACGCGGATCGTCGGTGCGGTCGCGATTCGATGCGAGTGTCTCCCAGTCGGCAGGCATCCCGGACGGATCTGGCATGCTCCGGACAGATTTTTCGGGTGTGTTTGACAGAAAGGCGGCATGTCTTCACGCAGACATGATGACGCCCCGGCCCCATGTCACCATCCACCGCTTCGGGCGGGAGCAGGAGCCGGTGGTGCAGGTCGACGATTTCAGCGGGATGCCGGACAAGCTCCTCGAAGCGGGCCGGAAGGCCGAATACCAGCCCGGCGGGGCGAGCTATCCGGGCATTCGCGCCTGGGCCGATCCGAGCTATCTCGACCTGCGGCGCGACCTGATGTTCCGCATCATGCAGGCGGTGTTCGGCTTCCGGCAGGGCGTCGCGATGGAGGTTTCGACCTTCTCGCTCGTCACCCTTGCGCCCGAAACGCTGGCGCCGCTCCAGCGCATCCCGCATTTCGATCACGCGGCGGAAGACCTGATCGCGGTGATGCATTATTTGCAGGGGCCGGAGACGGGCGGGACTGCCTTTTACCGCCATCGCCGCACCGGATTCGAAACGATCACGCCGGAACGCGAGGCTGCCTACGATGCCGGGCTGGCGGCGGACGAGCGCGAATACGGCATGCCGCAGGGCGCTTATTATCACGGCGACGGGCGACGCTATGAGCAGATCGGCGAAATCGCGGCAAAGCCCGACCGGCTGATCCTCTATCGCGGACGACTGCTCCATTCGGGCGTGATACCCGATCCCGAAGTGCTGACCGACGATCCGCGCACCGGGCGGCTGACGATCAACATGTTTCTACGCGGGCGCTGACCCACCTCTACCGCCTCGATGCCGATGCTGCCGCGATTGCTCAGGCATTCGGGATTGCAGCGGGCGAAGACCCGTGGGCGGGAGGGCATGTCGCGCCCGGTTCCTTTGCCGATGCTAATCGGTTCAGGTTCGACGGGTCGGGCGGTGCTACGCGCCCCTTTCAGCCAAGCGGCTCCCCGGGGATGGCCTGAACACTAAAGGCGATTGGACCCAACGTCCATAGGCGAGGCTCCGCCCGGTCGCCGCTTCATCTCAACTCCTCGCCTTCTTCCAAGGGTGCATCGATAAGCAGGAAGCGCCGCTCCGGCCATTTCTCCCGCGCCGGTTCGCTGGCGAGAAATTCAGCAAGGCGCTCAACGTTGTAGCGCGCGGCAATCACCGTCTTGTCAGCGCCCAAGAAATGATAGGTCTGGATGAGCCGAAGTGGGTCGAAGGCGACATGTTCGGGATATCCGGGTATCTCCTGGATACGGTAACCCGCTTGCTCCCGTCCCTCGGCATCTTCGAAATAATATTCGATGATCCGTGGATGGTCCGGATGCGAGCTCGATGGTACTCCCACGAGCTTGTCGCCGGTTTCGGAGTGCACATATTTGACGCGACCATCGCTCAGGTCCTGCGAAATATTGGGATTGCGCTCTGGCTGCGGATAGGTCGGGTGGGTTTCCGCCAGATTGAGAGCACCCTTTGCCCGTAGCGCATTCCCGGTCCACCGCGGATCATTCTCATTCATGGCTAGGCTCCTGAAATTGTGCGTCCCGCGTGGCCGGTCGCAGCCATATTCACCTGAGGGCGCACTCTTATTTGACAACGCCCGCCGCCTGCCAATCGGCAATCGCCTCGATCGGGAACACCAACATGATGACGTTCAGTGTCAGGTTGTCGCGCACCACCAGCGCCGCCACGATTTCCCCCACCAGTGCCAGCGCCACCGTAACCTTTACCGGCAAACGCAGGGCGAGCCAGAAGCCGAGCGCCATCCAGCCGATATCGGCGGCGGAGTTGAGCACGCTGTCGCCGGAATAGCCGAAGTTGGCGGTCACCGCGCGGAAGCGGTTGATTACCATCGGCGTGTTCTCCAGCACTTCCCACGCCGCCTCCAGCAAGACGGCCAGCGCCAGCCCCCAGCGCGCACTATCCTGCCCGCCGATCCCGCGCTTCACGAACAGCCACCAGCCGAGCGCGTAGAAGATCATGCCGTGGATGATGTGGCTGGGCGTGTACCAGTCCGCGAGATGTTGACTGTTGCCGGCATCGTTGATCTGCCCGTGCCACAGTTTCACGTATCCGCATTCGCAGATCGGCGTGCGGCCCATCGCGAGCAGCACGCCCAGCGCCAGCACCGCGATACCCAGCGAGACGAGGAGGACGCGGCGATCCGGTACGAGCTTTCCCATGGCGGCAAGACTGCTGCCGCGCGGCCCGCGTGGCAAGCTATGCGGCGATCTCTTCCCCCGACTGCTGCCGGACCCTAGGCTT
>JBARVT010000090.1:0-13099 GCA_049646405.1 Alteraurantiacibacter sp. | reverse complement strand
TCGCTTTGCACTGCCGAATGGCAGGAGCGCGACTTTGCCCTAGGGAACGGCGAAGGTCCCGCCCTCGGTGCGTGAGATACGCGGGGTGAGCCCCTCGGGCGACCAGAGATCGAGCCTGTGCGCGTTGACGCGCATCCATGCCGCAGTAAGCAGCGCGTCGGACGAATGATCGTCTATTGCGCCCGTCCCGCGGATTGACGGGCTGCCCAGCGTTGTCAGCGCTGTGTCCAGTTCCTCACAGCTGCGTATCTTGCTCCGCCCGGCGCGCCGACCCGCCGAAATGGCCGCAAGCGCGGTGTAGATTTCAACCAGGACCGAGCCGCTCTCGGGCAACGGGTCGATCGGCCAGACGGGGAGAGCGCCCGCCAACCGGTTGAGGACGCGCATGCCTGTCAAGCTGGATTTGCCGACCTGCGCCGCGCCGACGAGGTTGAAATTGGAGGAGGGCTTGCACCCCGCCGCCTCCTGCGCAGAATCTGTCACGCGGAATCGCCCACGGCCCCCTTTCCGTCCATTCGCACCGAAGCGATCCCCTTCGCGTCCGCCGGGGCGACGGAAATAGCGTGCAAGGTCCGGATGATCGACAAAACCACTAGCCGAAAGGTTCTCGTCGCCCTCGCAGATCAGGTCGACGAGATGCCACAGCGCCTTTGCATCAGCCGGGCTACGATGCCAGCCGGGAAAATACGCACCTTCGTCGGCAAATGGCAGCGCGATACCGAGGTCGAGCCCGACCAGCGCATTTTCGGGCAGATCGTCGCGCAGCACCGCCAGCACTTCGTGCCGCGACCAGCCGCGTTCGCGCTTCACCAGCACCGGCGGCCCGCCATCGGCATGCGCCACCGCCATTGCAATGCTCGTGTGCCTCTCCCCCTTCGCGCCGGACCAGTCCACGGCGACGAACCAGTCGAAATGCCGGATCACCCGACGCAGCCGCTCGGCCTCACGACCCAGTCCTGCGCTGCGCGAGCGGAGTAAACCGTTCGCGCATCGTCGGAATTGTAAGGAAGTTTTGTCGAAATCCGAACGGTCGACATCGCAACGCATTCGTTGACGTGCCAGCTATCCAGCCGACGGTCGTAGGCAAATCGCGCGAAGGGTCGGCGCGGTGTCCAGTCATTGCCGTGTTCGGCCACTTGCCGGGACAGTTCGCGCGGCCCGGTATCTGTCTGTTCCCAGACGACGAAACCCTCCTTTCCACCCCATCCCGCTTCGGAAATCTGCAAGCTGGTGAATGTGCGGCTGTCCGGTGCGAAGAGCAGTTTCGCTCCCACGCGAGGCTGTGACAGATGGTTGCACCATCGAGCGTTGTCGCCGCTACCACGCGAGGGCTTGCGACTGCGAAATCCCGAATATCTGCTGGTAGTTCGAGCGCGATACTGCCGAATGTGTAATCGTCTTCCTCGATATGGGCGGCCTCGCAAATGGACAGATCGTGTTTTGCAGGCGCGGTCGTCTTTTGCTGGGTCCAAGCGGGTGACGCTGTGAGCGCAACTATCGCGCATGCCAGAAGGCTTGTTGTCTTCACTTGCGCTCTCCCCGCAGCTTCCCCCAGTAATCCAGCCGCTCGCGCACCTTGCGTTCGAAACCGCGTTCGACGGGGTGGTAGAAGTCTTGCGGCTCCATGTCCTCGGGCCAGTAATTGTCGCCGGAAAAGCCCTCGTCCGCGTCGTGATCGTAGGTATAGCCCTTGCCGTAGCCGACCTGCTTCATCAGTTCCGTGGGCGCATTGACGATGTTCATCGGCGGCATCAGGCTGCCGGTCTCCTTGGCGCTGCGGAAGGCGGCTTTCTGCGCAGCGTAGACGGCATTCGATTTGGGCGCGGTGGCGAGATAAATGCAAGCCTGCACCAGCGCCAGCTCGCCTTCCGGGCTGCCGAGGAACTGGTAGGCGTCCTTTGCCGCCACGCATTGCATCAGCGCAGAAGGGTCGGCCATGCCGATATCCTCTACCGCCATGCGGATCAGGCGGCGTGCGAGGAACAGCGGCTCTTCGCCCGCCACCATCATACGCGCAAGGTAGTAAAGCGCAGCCTGCGGGTCCGACCCGCGCACCGATTTGTGCAGCGCGGAGATAAGGTTGTAATGCCCCTCCCGGTCCTTGTCGTAGACCGCGACACGGCGTTGCAGGAATTGACCCAATGCTGCGGGATCGAGCGGCGCGTCGATACCGGCGGCATAGAGAGTCTCGGCCTGGTTGAGCAGGAAGCGCCCGTCGCCGTCTGCGCTGGCTATAAGGGCTTCGCGGGCTTCTGAGGTAACCGGAAGCGGGCCTTCCAGTTCCTTCGCCCGGTCGAGCAATTTGCCCAGCGACTCGGCATCGAGCCGGTGGAGGATCAGCACCTGCGCACGGCTCAGCAATGCAGCGTTGAGCTCGAAGCTGGGGTTCTCGGTCGTCGCGCCGATCAGCGTCACCGCGCCGCGCTCCACGAAAGGCAGGAAGCCGTCCTGCTGGGCGCGATTGAAGCGGTGGATCTCGTCCACGAAGAGCAGGGTGCGCCGGCCGGCCTCGCGCGCCCTTTCGGCGGCGGCGAAGACCTTCTTCAGGTCGGCGACGCCGCTGAAGACCGCGCTTACCGCCTCGTATCGCATACCCACGGCATCGGCGAGGAGGCGGGCGATACTCGTCTTGCCGGTGCCGGGCGGGCCCCACAGCACCATGCTTGACAGCTTGCCCGCCGCCACCATCCGCCCGATCGCGCCGTCGGGGCCGGTCAGGTGCTCCTGTCCGATGATCTCGGCCAGGACACCGGGGCGCAGGCGGTCGGCGAGCGGAGCGTCTTCGGCAGGCTCTGCCGGGGCGGCGGATTGCGGCGGGTCGTCGGCGAAAAGGTCAGCCATCCGGGCGCAGTCTAGCAGGGCTTATGAACAGATATAGCCATACGAAGAAATTATGCGCGAGGGTCTTGTCGCGATATATCGAAGATATATCTTAAGTGCGGGACAGAGAGACAGGAGCCACGATAATGGCACGCAAACCCAAGGCGCCCAAACCATCGAAAGCACCCAAGCCACCGAAAGCCCCGAAACCCGCCTCCCGCCGCCGCAGTGCGAAGGAAGAGGCCGAAGAGGCCGAGCCGCTGGAAGGGCACGTCGAGGACCATCCCGAGGGCGAGGATGTCGATTTCGAAGTCGATGTCGATTGCGATATGGACGACGAGGACGGCGACCTCCGCTCGCGCCGGTATGAATACAAGGTCGAAGGGCTGTTCGGACCCGATGGCGTGTTCGGCCCGGACGGACCCTTCGGCCCGCGCGGTCCGTTCGGCGATCAGGGTCCGTTCGGACCCAAGGGCATTTTCGGCCCCGACGGCCTGTTCAACCAGAACAAGCGCCGCAAACGTCGCGGAGGTCCGCGTCGCCGCACCAAGGTCGTGACGGCGCCGATGCGGCGCGGGCGCATGTTCGGCGCGGGCGAGCTGCGCCTCGTCATGCTCGCCATGTTCGCGGAAGAGCCGCGCCACGGTTACGAATTCATCAAGGCGATGGAAGAGATGACCGACGGCGCCTACTCTCCCTCGCCAGGCGTGGTCTATCCGACGATCCAGATGCTCAGCGACGAAGGGCTGATCGAGGCGGAAGACAGCGAGGATTCGCGCAAGCTCTACCGCGCCACCGCGGCCGGGCTGGACGAACTGGAAGAGCGGGCGGACGAGCTGGAAGAGCTGTTCACCCGGTTGGGGCGCAAGGCCGAAAAGGCGCGCTCGCATGGCGGATCGCCCGAAGTGCTGCGCGCGCTTGGCAACCTTGCCGCCGTCGTTTCCAACAAAGCCAAGAGCGGCGGGTTCAACAAGGTGGACGGCGACATGATCGTCGACCTGATCGACCAGCTGGCGCGCAAGATCGAGCGGCTCTGACACCTGCCTGTTTGCGCTCAGCCGCAACCGTGATACCCTTCCCCGCGTCCAGTCGACAGGGGAGGGGACATGGAACAGGCAAGACCTAAGACGCCGTGGCACCTTTGGGCCATCGGCATCGTCGCCCTACTGTGGAATTCAGGCGGCGCCTACGACTACGTCATGACGCAGACGCGCAACATGGATTACCTGCAAATGGCGGCGGACAATGCCGGAATTCCGGTGCAGGTCATCCTCGACTATTTCGGATCCTATCCGGTCTGGGTCGAGGCGGGCTGGGCGTTCGGCGTGTGGGGTGCGGTGGCCGGATCGCTGCTGCTCCTGCTGCGCAGCCGCTTTGCATTCCACGCCTTCGTCGTGTCGCTGCTCGGCATCGCCGTGACGACTGTCTACACGCTCATCGCCGACTTGCCTGCCGAATTGCAGACGGCGTTCAACCTCGTCTTCAGCCTGCTGATTATCGTCGCGACGGCGGCGCTGGCGTTCTACGCCAAGGCGATGACAAGGCGCGGGGTCTTACGCTGAGACAGGCGCGGGGTCGCCGACGCGCGCCCCGCCGCGTTCGCTGACGAGGCGGCGATAGGTGTCGGCGACCACCGAATTAATCGTGTCCCAACTGTAATCGCGGCTGCGCTTTTCGCCCGCGCGGCCATGCGCCTCGCGCAGCGCCGGGTCGCGAATATAGGCCTCCACCACGTCGGCGAAGCCTTCCGCATCGCCCGGTGTCACCAGCCGCCCGGTCTGCCCGTCGACGACGAGGCTTGTCGAGCCGGTCGCGCGCGCGGCCACCACGGGCAGCCCGCAGGCCATCGCCTCCAGCGTGACATTGCCGAAGGTCTCCGTGACCGAGGGGTTGAGCAGCATGTCCATGCTCGCCACCGCGCGGCCGAGATCGGCGCCCTGCTGGAAACCGACAAATACCGCCTCCGGGCAATTCTCCTCGAAGAACGCGCGTGCCGGGCCTTCGCCGATCACGAGCACGCGGTGCGGCACGTCGCGTTTGCGAAGCACCTCCATCGTCTCGGCAAAGACATCGAGCCCCTTTTCCAGCACCAGCCGCCCGAGGAAGCCGACCGCCACCTCGTCTTTCCCGATGCCCTGCTTCACGCGCCATTCCAGGTCGCGGCGTTCGGGTGAGAAGATCGAACGGTCCACCCCGCGCGCCCAGATTGCTACATCGTCCCCCATGCCTTGTTCGCGCAGCACCTCCGCCATGCTTTCCGACGGGGCGAGCAGCGCGTCGGCCCGGGTGTAGAACCGGCGCAGGAAAGCGACCATGAGTGGTTCCAGAAAGCCCATCTTGTAATAACGCGGATAGGTTTCGAACCGTGTGTGTACGCTGGCTAGGATCGGCAGGCCGCGATCCCGCGCGAAACGTGTTGCCGCGTGGCCCGTCGGATCGGGAGAGGAGACATGGACGATATTCGGCGCGAAGCGTTCGAGATCGGCCTTCACCTCGCTGTCGAAGCCCATCGGCACGCGATATTCGCCGCGTCCTGGAATGGCGAAGCTGGGCACGCCGACAAGGTCGCCCTGCGGCTCGAAAGCGGGCTTGTCGATCGTGGGCGAATAGACCCGCACACTCGCGCCCTGCCGCAGCAAATATTCGACGAGCCGGTTGAGCGCCTGGTTCGCCCCGTCGCGCACGTAATTGTAATTCCCGCTGAAGAGCGCGATGCGAAGGTCGGTGACATCCATTGCGCGCCTCTTAAGCGAGGAGGGCGACCGGGCCAAGTGGGATGAAGATCCGCGCCCCTTGCAAACCGTAGCTATTGACTTGGCGGGAAGTTGCTGATGGCGGCCGGCGCGGCGATGACGCTGGCTGCCGCACTGCCCACCGCGCCGGAGACGCTGGCCGGCATCGTCATCGGAGCTGTTGTGGTCGCGTGCGTCGTACCCGTCCTCTACAGCTGGTGGCACTGGCATTCGCAAAGGCGCGTCTGAGCCAAGGGTTGACCGCGCGCGCCCGATAGCGTCGAAGGCGTCGCGTGGATCAGGCCCAGCCTCTTGTTACCGCGCTCATGGCGCTCGCCTTTTGCGCGGTCCACCTTTTCGTCGGGCAGCTGCGCTTCCTCGAAGTTACGCCACGCAGCCGCTGGCTGAGCTTCGCGGGCGGAGTGGCGGTGGGATACGTCTTCCTTCACATCATGCCGGAGATCGGTGCGCATGGCGACGCGTTCCGCGAGGCGACCGGGCTCGACACGCTGTTTGCCGAAAGCATGGTATGGACGCTGGGTCTTGCGGGCCTCATCCTGTTTTACGGCCTGGAGCGGGCGGTCGTGATATCGCGGGGGAACGACCGGCGGGGCGAGAGCGAGGGCGAGGGCGCTTCGCGACCGGAGCCGGGCATTTTCTGGGTGCATATCGGCGCGAGCGCGGTGCTGATGACGATTGTCGCATACCTGCTGAACCATCGCGAGGAAACGGGAGCGGCAGGCCTCGCACTGTTTTTCGGCGCTTTACTGCTGCATTTCGTGACTGCCGATTTTGCCAGTCGCGGCCATTTTCCGGAGCTTTACCAGCGGGCAGGGCGCTGGGTCCTCGTCGCCGCAACGCTTGTCGGCTGGGTCGTGGGCCTGCTGCTGGAGCTGCCCGAACTGCTGATCGGCTGCCTGTTCGCCTTCGTCGGTGGCGGAATGATCCTGATCGCGCTGAAGGAAGAGCTGCCCGAACAGCGCCAGAGCAGCTTCGTGCCGTTCCTAGTGGGCGCGGCATTCTACGCGGTGCTGGTGCTGGGCGAGCAATGGGTGACGGGTTAGATTAGGAACTTTGGCGCGGTCGCGGCTTTGAAACGATGATACCGCTATCATCGGAGACGCCGAGCTATGACATTCCGTTTTGCCGCCGCCATCCTCGCTGTACCTCTCGGCTTCGCGCTTTCTGGTTGCGATGCCTCGCAGGACAATGCTGCCGTAGCAGATGGGGACGAAGCGGCGATAGCCGACGCGCCTGCGCCGACGCCGACGGTGACCGAAACCGTCACTCGCGAAGCCGACCCGCAAGTCGAGGCTGCAGGAGCAGAGGACGAGGCGCAGGCGGATAGCGGCTCTGAAATCGAGGCAATACCGGCGCGCTTCCACGGCAATTTTTCCGAAAGCCTCGATCATTGCGGCACGCCCGGACATCAGGTCTACGACATCCGCGCCAGCGAGGTCGGCTTCTTCGAGAGCACCGGCATCGTGCAAGATGTGCGCGTGAACGGCAATTACGCCGCCGCAACACTCAGCGAACAATATGGCGACGCGCCGCCCGCGGTTTACGCCTTTTACATGGCGATCGAAGGGCCGGATACGCTGCGCATCCGCTACGACGACAATCCCCGCATCCGCATCTATCGCTGCTCCCAATAGGCGTTATGCGTCCGCCTGCGCGGCGCGCTTGGCGCGCTTGCGCTCGTGTGGGTCGAGGATCGCCTTGCGCAGGCGAATGCTCTGCGGGGTAACCTCCACCACCTCGTCGTCACCGATATAGGCGATGGCCTGTTCCAGCGTCATCTTGCGCGGCGGGGTGAGGCGGATGCCTTCGTCCTTGCCGCTGGCGCGGAAGTTGGTGAGCTGCTTGGATTTGAGCGGATTGACTTCGAGATCGTCGGGCTTGGCGTTCTCCCCAATAATCATGCCTTCGTAGAGCTTCTCGCCCGGGCCGATAAACAGGACGCCGCGTTCCTCGAGCATGTTGAGGGCGTAGGCCTGCGCCTCTCCCATTTCCATGCTGATGAGCACGCCGTTCTGCCGCCCTTCGATGCGGCCCTTATAGGGGCCGTAGCTGTCGAAAAGCCGGTTCATGATGCCGGTGCCGCGCGTGTCGGAGAGGAATTCGCCGTGATAGCCGATCAGGCCGCGGCTGGGCGCGGTGAAGGTGAGGCGGGTCTTGCCGCCGCCGCTGGGTCGCATGTCAGTCATCTCGGCCTTGCGCTGCGCCATCTTCTCGACAACCGTGCCTGAAAACTCCTCGTCAACGTCAACCACGACGGTCTCGTAGGGCTCCAGCCGCTGGCTGCCCTCTTCCTTGTAAAGCACGCGCGGGCGGCTGATGGAAAGCTCGAAGCCCTCGCGGCGCATCGTCTCGATCAGCACGCCGAGCTGCAGTTCTCCGCGGCCCGCGACTTCGAAGGCATCCTTGCCGCTGCTTTCGGTGATGCGGATGGCGACATTGCCTTCGGCCTCGCGCTCCAGCCGGTCGCGGATGACACGGCTTTGCACCTTGTCGCCTTCGCGGCCCGCGTAAGGGCTGTCGTTGACGGCAAAGGTCATGCTGAGCGTCGGTGGGTCGATTTCCTGCGCGTGGATCGGCGCGGTGACAACCGGGCTGGCGAGTGTGTTAGACACGGTCGCTTCGGTCAGCCCGGCAATGGCGACGATATCACCTGCCTTGGCGTGCAGCACCGGCTCGCGGTCGAGTCCGTTATAGGCGAAGACCTTGGTTGCGCGGCCCGTTTCGACGACCTTCCCGTTCACGTCCAGCGCGCGGATCGGCATGCCGACCTCCAGCCGTCCGCTTTCGATCCGGCCGGTCAGGATACGGCCGAGGAACGCGTCGCGATCGAGCAGGGTCGCCAGCATGGCGAACTCGCCGTCTTCGTCGAGATCGGGCGCGGGAACATGGTTCACGATCAACTCGAACATCGGCGTCAAATCGCCTTCGCGCGCATCGATGTCCTCGCTCGCATATCCGCTGCGGCCCGAGGCGTAGAGCACCGGAAAATCGAGCTGGTCGTCATTTGCATCGAGATTGACGAACAGGTCGAATACCTCGTCCAGAACCTCTGCGGCGCGCGCATCGGAGCGGTCGATCTTGTTGACGACGACAATGGGCTTGAGGCCCAGGCCGAGTGCCTTGCCGGTGACGAACTTGGTCTGCGGCATTGGCCCTTCGGCAGCATCGACCAGCAGGATGACCCCGTCGACCATGGAGAGGATGCGCTCCACCTCGGCGCCGAAATCGGCGTGGCCAGGCGTATCGACGATATTGATGCGGTAATTGTGGTTGCCGTTTTCGGGCGCCCATTCGATACTCGTCGGCTTGGCGAGAATGGTGATCCCGCGTTCCTTTTCGAGGTCGCCCGAATCCATCGCGCGCTCTTCCACCCGCTCGTTTTCGCGAAACGTGCCGGACTGGCGGAAGAGCTGGTCGACAAGCGTGGTCTTGCCGTGATCGACGTGCGCGATGATCGCCACGTTGCGTAGGGGGGCGGACATGTTCGAATTTTCCTGTGTCGGGCGGGCGCGAAAATGCTGCACCTGCGAATGCGCGCGCCATTAGCGGCAAGTGGCCACAGGTTCAAGCGTTGCGCGGTTACCTGACGTATAGGTGAGATACCTCACTGTTGCGACTCCGTCACACATCGGCTCGCACGGCGGCCTGCGCTACGAGGCCGATTGTGCGCTGCCCTCCTCCGCCCTATCATGCGCGCCGACTTGTACAGTCGCCGAGGGGTACGGTGGCGCTGGCCGAAAACGGCGCAGCCTCCGTCCCGAGGGAGAGATGGAGAACTTCATGACCAAGTTTCGTGCCGGCCGTGCCGGCCTTTCGCGCAATTTCCTTTGCGGCGTGGCGGCAGCCGCGCTGTTCGTGCCCGGTATCGTCTATGCGCAGGACGAGGCCGAAACCGGCCAGGACGTCTACCCCGACGAGGGCGGCGAAGACAGTAACCAGGGCAACGAGATTGTCGTCACCGCGACGAAGCGCGAAGCCACCCTGCAGGAAATCCCGGTCGCCGTTTCCGTGACCAGCGCCGAAACGCTCGAGCGCGACCAGATCCGCGACATTCGCGACCTGCAAACTGTCGTGCCCTCGCTCACCGTCGGCCAGCGCCAGTCCTCCGCCAATACCGGCTTCTTCATTCGCGGCTTCGGCAACGGGGCGAACAATGCCGGTATCGAGCCGTCGGTCGGTGTGTTCATCGACGGCGTCTATCGCAGCCGCACCGCCTCCTCGATCTCCGACCTGCCCGCCGTGCAGCGGATCGAGGTGCTGCGCGGTCCGCAGTCGACCCTGTTCGGCAAGAACGCCAGCGCGGGCGTTATCTCGGTCGTTACCGAGGAACCGCAGTTCGACTTCGGCGGCAGTGCAGAACTGACCTACGGCAATTACGACGCCGTCGTGGCGCGCGCCTACGTCACCGGCCCGCTGGCCGATACGGTCGCCTTCAGCGTGGCGGGCGGCATCAACAGCCGTGAGGGCTTCTTCGAAGACCTCAACACCGGCAGCTTTTCCAATAACCGCGATCGCTGGTTCGTGCGCGGGCAGGCGCTGATCGACAATGGCACCGACCTGACGGTTCGCATCATCGCCGATCTCGACCAGATCGACGAGATCTGCTGCGCCGCCGTCAACGCGCAGAGCGGCCCGGCGACCGGCGTCATCACCGCGCTGGGCGGGCAGGTGACCAACCCCAACGATCCCTTCGCCGATGTCGTCTACAACAATTTCGATTCTATCAACGACATCCGCAACTACGGCATTTCGGGCCAGGTCGATTATGATATCGGCGCTGTCACGCTGACCTCGATCACGGCCAGCCGCACGACCGAGGCGGTGACGGTGCAGGACTCGGACTTCTCCAGCGCCGACCTGATCTTCCCCAACTCGCAGGACCTGCGCATCGACACCTTCACGCAGGAACTGCGCGTGTCGGGCGGCTTTGGCCCCGTCGATTTCCTGATCGGCGGCTTCTACATCAACGAGGATGTCGAGCAGGCCAACCAGCTGCTCTACGGCGAGGATTTCCGCAACTATGCGAACCTGCTGGTTTTCGGCCAGTCGGGCGGCGCATTCTCGCTGTTCAGCTCGCCCTTCACACCGGGCGCGACCGCGCTGGAGCCGGTGTTCAGCGCCAGCTTCGGGCAGGATTTCAATGGTACCTTCTTCAACCAGGGGCAGGGCTTCACCGAAGCCTACACGCTGGATTCGGAAGCGTTCTCGATCTTCGGCCAAGTCGATTTCGAGATTTTCGACGGCCTCGTGCTGACGCTGGGCGGCAACTACACCGACGACAGCAAGCGTTTCACGCAGGACGCGGTGTCGACCGATGTCTTCTCGTCGATCGATTTCGACGCTCCGCAGCTCGCGCCGTTCCGCGGGCAGGTGCTCGGGCAAGGCTTCGTCTCGGAGGCGGTCGGCCAGCAGCTGAACCTCGGTCGCGGGGCCACTGCCGCCGAAGTGGGCGCTTTCGCCATGTCGAGTCCCGGCAATTTCGCGATCTTCCAGCAGATCCAGCTGCAGGCCGGACAGTTCGCTGCGGCGAATGTCAACAACCCGCTGGCCAATCCGCTCAACCCGCTGCGCGCGCTGCAATTCCTGCCGCCGTTCCTCGGCGTGCCGAACGCGGTCGAGCCGGGCCGGACGGACGACGACAATTTCAGCTACACCGCGCGTCTCGCCTATGACGTGACGCCGGATGTGAATGTCTATGTCAGCTACGCGACCGGGTTCAAGGCGAGTTCGGTCAATTTATCGCGGGACGCACGTCCCTCGCCCACCGATCGCGCCGCGATCCTGCAAGCCGGGCTCGACCTGCCGAACCTGACCTTCGGCTCGCGCTTCGCCGGACCGGAAGAATCGACTGTGCTCGAAGGCGGGATCAAGACCAATTTCGATTTCTTCAGCGCCAATCTTACGGTGTTCGACCAGGAGATCGAGGGCTTCCAGTCCAACATCTTCACCGGCTCAGGCTTCGTGCTGGCCAATGCCGGCAGCCAGTCGACCTTTGGCGTAGAATTCGAAAGCACCATCTTCCCGACCGATGCGCTGACGCTGAACGCGGCGGTGACCTATCTCGATCCGCAATTCGACAGCTTCGTTCAGTCGGCGCAGGGTGACATTTCGGGCTTCCGCCCGGCAGACATCCCCGAATGGACGGTGATCGTCGGCGGCCAGTACGAATTCGACCTTGGCGGTGCGCTGCTGGTTCCGCGCGCGAACTACCTGTGGTCGTCCGAGACGCGCCTTGTCGACGGCCTGCCGGCCTTCGCGGTGCGTGGTCCGGACGGCAACATCGTCGACGGCGGCCCGGCCATCGCAGCGGCCGACCCGTTTACCCGCTCGGTCAACGACCTGACAGCCTCGATCAGCCTGGAATTCGACAGCGGCCTCGTGTTTCAGGTGTGGGGCCGCAACCTGCTCGACGATCGCTATTTCGGTACGATCTTCGATACGCCCGCGCAGCCGCGCAGCGTATCGGGCTATCCGAACGATCCGCAGACCTACGGCGTTACCGCGCGTTATCGCTGGTAATCGCCGCCACCCGCTATGGGAGGGGGAAGGGGGCCGTTCGCGGCCCCCTTTTTCGTGCGCACCCAGGGTGTGGAAAGCGGCTTGCACTCCGCGACGATGTGTGGTGCCTTGCGCGCCTTGGACAAACAGGGTCTCAGGGGAAATAATACATGGATTATGCAGGTTTCTGGATACGCGTCGGCGCGTATATCATTGATGGGATATTGCTGTGGATCGTACAGATGCTTATCGGGCTCGTTATGGGCCTGGGTGTCGCGGGCGCCGCAGGGGTTGGCGCGGACGAGACGGCCTTGACCGGGGCGAGCCTAACGGTCACGCTGATCTCCTCGGTCATCGGCGTCGCCTATTTTGTGGTCTTGGAAAGCAGCAACTGGCAGGCGACGCTCGGCAAGAAGGCTGTCGGCATCATCGTCGTGGACGAGCAGGGCAACCGTATCTCGTGGCTGCGCGCGCTGGGCCGCTATTTCGCCAAGATCCTGTCGGCGATCATCCTGCTGATCGGTTTCATCATGGTGGCCTTCACCGAGAAGAAGCAGGGCTTGCACGACATCATATGCTCCACGCTGGTGGTGAAGGGCCAGCCGGGCCAGGTAACGACGCGCGGCGTTTTCGACTGATCGCCTCGCCGATAATCGAATGAAGGAAGGGGGTCGTAAGCGGCCCCCTTTTTCGTGTCAGAGCGATCGCAGCGTCTGCGCCGGGCGGGCGCGCAGAAGCGGCAATGATGCACCGAGAGCGAAAACGAAGACGAGCACCAGCCCGCCGCCCAGGACGGCGAGGATTTCACCCCAGTCGGGCAGCCAGTCGAATTCGAATATCTGCGTGACGATCAGCCAGGCGAGGCCCGTCCCGAGCAGCAGCGCCACCCCTGCCAGCACGACGGCGAGCAGGCCGAACTCGGCGAATTGCAGTGCGAGGAGCTGGCGGCGGCTCGCGCCCAACACGCGCAGGATCACGGTGTCATAGGTCCGCGCCGCGCGCGCTGCCGCGATGGCGCCGAGCAGCAC
>JBARVT010000089.1:0-2328 GCA_049646405.1 Alteraurantiacibacter sp. | reverse complement strand
CCCTATGCGACCAACGTGAATGTCGGCCACCTGCTGCAGGACAGCTGGGTCGTCGGCAGCTGGAATTACCAAGGGCGCGAGGATACCGGCGTGCGCCTTCCGGCGGACGGCATTTCCTATACCTATTATGACACATGGCAGTACGTGTCCGGCACGCGCAGCGACTGGGCGCAGGTCAGCACCTACGCCGCGACATGGTATCCTGGAACATCCGGCGATGTCGGCGGCACCTACAAATGCGAGGGCTCCCAACCTGCGGATACGTGGGTGACGAACAGCGTCGACGACGAAGACTCGCGGCGGATCGAAGTCCAGAGGGAACCGCCAGCTCTCCTCACCATCACGGATGGCACGAAAACGCATAACGGCACGCGCTACCGCTCGCGCCGCGATGGGGCGACGTGCTATGTCGAAAGCAGCACTGATGCGAATTTCGTGCAGACCTATCGCAAGGTAACCGTCCTGCCGTCGCTCGAGAAGACGCTCTGGAATTACAAGCCTGTCACAGTGAATACGGGCAACTGGCGCACCGAGCAGGAAGGCTGTATCGAGGAGCGCGGCACTTACGAAATTGACGATTACGAGAATGTCGACTTCACGCGCGCGCTTGATCTCGACATAGACCGGGTTCCGACAGCCGGGAACACGGCGACGCAGTGGCGCCCGCGCTATCCCGAGCAAATCTACGTCCGCAAGATGACGGCGGAGGGCGAAGGTAGCTTCTGGACGCAGAATGTGCGCACGACGGAGCAATATGTCGACAGCGGCAATTGGTGGTTCTCCGATTGCCCGCCCGCCGCCACGGGTCTGTCCGAGATGACGAGCGGCCAGCTCGATTCCTATCTGAATACGCTTGTTCCTTATGGTGCGACTTATCACGATATCGGCATGATCTGGGGCGGGCGCCTGCTGTCGCCCACCGGCCTGTTCTCTTCCGCCAACCAGCCCCGCTCGGGCCGCGAGCTTTCGCGCCACATGATCTGGCTGACCGACGGCCAGACCGAACCTTACGATCTCGCTTACGGCGCCTATGGCGTTGAGGGTCTTGACCAGCGGCGTTGGAAGCCCGGCGGCGCGACGACGCTGACTTCGACTATCGAGAAACGCTTCGGCGTCGCCTGCGAGCAGGTGAAGAACCGTAACATTACCGTGTGGGTGATCGCCTTCGGCACGACGCTCAACCCGATCATGGAGCGATGCGCAGGCGTCGGCCGGTCGTTCCAGGCCAGCAATGCGGACGAGCTCAACGAAGCCTTCATGGAAATCGCGGGCGCGATGAGCGAGCTGAGGATAAGCAACTGATGCGCCGCTTGTTGTCTGCCATCAGCCGTGACGAGCGCGGCGTGAGCGTCGTGGAATTCGCGCTTATCGCCCCGGTGTTCCTCATGACGCTGATGGGATTGTTCGACTTTTCGTACAATTATTACACCAAGGCGCTGCTCGAGGGTGCCTTGCAGAAGGCGGCGCGCGATTCCGGGATCGAGGCGTTCGCGACGAATCCCGCCGCGCTCGATACCAAGGTGAAGAAGACCGTCCAGAACCTCGTCCCGTCCTCCACAGTGACGGTCACCCGCGCTGCCTATTCCAGCTATTCCGATGTCGGCAAGGCGGAGGAATATACCGACACCAACGACAATGATATCTGTGACAACAACGAGCCATTCGAGGATGCGAACGGCAATGGCCGGTGGGACCGCGACCGTTCGCTCGGCGACAGTTCGGGCGCGCGCGATGCGGTGGTGCTGAGTGTCGACATGACGTACGATCGCATGTTCCCGTTGACCGGCTTTCTCGGCTTCGAAAGCCAAGTCACGCTCAACGCGCAGACGGTGCTGCGTAACCAGCCGTTCAACGTGCAGGCCGATGTGGCCACTGTCGGGAATTGCGATTGATGCGTGCGGGCTCGTTCCTTCTCCGCCTGCGACGCTCGGAAACCGGCGTCGCGATGACCGAGTTTGCATTGGTCATGCCGTTCCTGCTCGGCATCGGGATGCTCGGGCTGGAAACCGCAAATCGCGCGTTGGTGCAGATGCAGGTTTCTCAGCTCGCGGTGCAGGTCGCCGACAACGCGTCGCGCATCGGCGACACGTCGATCCTGCAACATCGCGAAATCTATGAAGGCGACATCAACGATCTGCTCTACGGCGCACATCTGCAAAGCACCCAGGCGCTCGACCTCTACGAGCACGGCCGCGTCATTCTCAGCAGCCTGCAAGTGGTCGATGGCACGGACGACCGGCAATATATCGCCTGGCAGCGCTGCATGGGGAAGAAGGAACACGCGAGCACGTACGGCATCACGGGCGACGGGGAAACTTCCACCATTGC
>JBARVT010000088.1:0-5407 GCA_049646405.1 Alteraurantiacibacter sp. | reverse complement strand
CCTATATCGCCCCCCGTTACACAGCTTTTTCGAGCTGCCGACAGGTTTCGCCGTGGAACGGGAGGCCGAATGAGCAGCGTCCACAATACAAAGAGATGGGAACGTAATGAGCAAGATTATCGGTATCGACCTCGGCACCACCAACAGCTGCGTCGCCGTGATGGAAGGCGGCAAGCCCAAGGTCATCGAAAATTCCGAAGGCGCGCGCACCACGCCCTCGATCGTCGCTTTCACGAAGGATGGAGAGCGCCTGATCGGCCAGCCGGCGAAGCGCCAAGCCGTCACCAACCCAGACAACACGCTGGTCGCGATCAAGCGCCTGATCGGCCGCCCGTTCAACGATCCGACCACCAAGAAGGACATGGATCTCGTCCCCTATGACATCGTCAAGGGCAAGAACGGCGATGCCTGGGTCGAGGCGGGCGGCGAAGAGTATTCGCCCAGCCAGATATCCGCTTTCATCCTGCAGAAGATGAAGGAAACCGCCGAAAGCTATCTCGGCGAAACCGTCACCAAGGCCGTGATCACCGTGCCAGCCTATTTCAACGACGCACAGCGTCAGGCGACCAAGGATGCAGGGCAGATCGCCGGCCTCGAGGTAGAGCGCATCATCAACGAGCCGACTGCGGCAGCGCTCGCCTATGGCATGGACAAGAACGACGGGAAGACCATCGCGGTCTACGACCTTGGCGGCGGCACGTTCGACGTATCGGTGCTCGAAATCGGCGACGGCGTGTTCGAGGTGAAGTCGACCAACGGTGACACCTTTCTGGGCGGTGAGGATTTCGACAACGTCGTTGTCGATTATCTTGCCGAGCAGTTCCAAAAGAAGGAAAGCATGGATCTGAAGACCGACAAGCTCGCTCTTCAGCGTCTGAAGGAAGCTGCGGAAAAGGCAAAGATCGAGCTTTCGAGTGCCGCGCAGACCGAGGTCAACCTGCCCTTCATCACCGCGCGAATGGAAGGCGGCAGCTCAACCCCGCTGCACCTCGTCGAAACGCTCACCCGTTCCAAGCTGGAGCAGCTCGTTGGCGACCTCATCAAGCGCACGCTGGAGCCTTGCAAGAAGGCGCTGGACGATGCCGGCGTGTCCAAGGACGGCATCGACGAGGTGATCCTTGTCGGCGGCATGACCCGCATGCCAAAGGTGCGCGAAGTCGTGGAGGAGTTCTTCGGTTCCAAGCCGCACACCGGCGTGAACCCGGACGAAGTCGTCGCCATGGGCGCGGCGATCCAGGCCGGCGTGCTGCAGGGTGACGTCAAGGACGTGCTGCTTCTGGACGTGACGCCGCTCTCGCTCGGCATCGAGACGCTGGGCGGCGTGTTCACCCGCATGATCGACCGCAACACCACGATCCCGACCAAGAAAACGCAGGTCTATTCGACCGCCGAGGACAACCAGAACGCGGTGACCATCCGTGTCTTCCAGGGCGAGCGCGAGATGGCGGCGGATAACAAGCTGCTGGGTCAGTTCGACCTTGTCGGCATTCCGCCCGCACCGCGAGGCGTTCCGCAGGTGGAGGTGACATTCGATATCGACGCAAACGGCATCGTGAATGTCTCCGCCAAGGACAAGGGTACCGGCAAGGAACAGCAGATCCGCATCCAGGCTTCGGGCGGGCTCAACGAGTCTGACATCGAGCAGATGGTGCAGGATGCCGAGAAGTTCGCCGATGAGGACAAGAAGCGCCGTGAAAGCGCGGAAGTCCGAAACAATCTCGACAGCCTGGTCCACGCGACGGGCAAACAGCTCGAGGAGAACGGCGACAAGATCGACGACGGCCTGAAATCCGAAATCGAGACGGCTGTTGCCGAGGCCAAGTCCGCGCTCGAAGGCGACGATGTCGAAGCAATGAAAGAAAAGAGCCAGAAGCTCACCGACGTCGCGATGAAGATGGGGCAGGCGATCTACGAAAAGACGCAGGCCGAAGGTGCCGACGCGTCCGCCGCCGCCGGTGCGGCTGCGGGCGACACCGCTTCCGCCGATGCGGATGAGGACGTCGTCGAAGCCGAGTTCACCGAAGTGGACGACGAGAACAAGGGATAGTCATCCCGATGGACAACGAAGCCGCCACCGTCGCCCACAGCGTCGGTGGCGGCGACGTTTGGGGGTTCGCGCATGTCTGCTGAAATTGACTTTTACGAACTGCTCGGCGTCCAGAAGGGCGCGGACGGGGCAACGATCAAGTCCGCCTATCGCAAGATGGCGATGAAGTATCACCCTGATCGCAATCCCGGCGATGCGGAGGCCGAGGCTCGCTTCAAGGCGTGCAGCGCCGCTTACGAGGTGCTGAAAGACCCGCAGAAGCGCGCCGCCTACGATCGCTACGGCCAGGCCGCCTTCCAGCAAGGCGGGCCGGGCGCTGGCGGACAGGATTTCTCCGACCTCGGCGATATTTTCGAGACGATCTTCGGAAGCGCCTTCGGCGGCGGCGGCGGACCGGCGGGTGCCCGCGCACGGCCCCGGCGCGGGGCGGACCTGCGCTACGACATGCAGGTCAGCCTCGAAGAGGCGTTCCACGGTAAGGAAGAGCAGATCGAGGTCGAGGTCTCGACCGCCTGCGACACCTGCGACGGATCAGGTGCGGAGCCCGGCACATCCAGCCGCCGTTGCGAATTGTGCCACGGGGCGGGCAAGGTCCGCGCGAAGCAGGGCTTCTTCGTCATCGAACGGCCATGTCCCAACTGCCACGGCGCGGGGGAGGTGCTGGAGGCACCGTGCCACGATTGCCGCGGTGAAGGGCGCCGCGACACGGTCCAGACACTCGACGTCGAGGTGCCCGCTGGCGTCGACAACGGTACGCGCATCCGCCTCTCCGGCAAGGGGGAGGCAGGGCCACGTGGCGCTCCGGCGGGCGACCTCTACATTTTCGTGCATGTGAAGCCGCACCCGGTGTTCGAGCGCGAAGGAACGGCGCTGTTCACCCGCGTACCCGTCAGCTTCACGATGGCCGCGCTCGGCGACACGCTGGCCATCCCCGGCCTCGATGGCGAAAGGCACGAGATTGCGATCCCGTCGGGCATCCAGTCGGGTCGCCAATTGCGCAAACGCGGTGCGGGCATGCCTGTGCTGCAAGGTCGCGGGCGCGGCGATCTGGTGGTCGAGGTGCAGGTCGAAACACCGACCAAGCTCTCGGCGCGTCAGAAGGAATTGCTGCGCGAGTTCCGTGAGACCGAAACCGGCGAGGAATGCCCGGAGAGCCGCGGTTTCTTCGAAAAGGTGAAGGACGTATTCGGGGCGTAGCTAGCCCAGCTTCGCCTCTATCTCCGCGCGCAACGATGCGACCAGCCCTTTGTCGCACAAGGCTCGCTCCGCCTCTTCGTCGCATATCGCCAAAAACGCATCGCGCTTGAACCGCGCGCATTCGCCATTCGGAACGCCGCCGGGAACGGTGGAGCAAACAAGGTCGATCATTCGCTCCGCGCCGTGGAAGCGGCCCCACAGGTAATCGTTCTCCCGATAGGCACGGCTGAAAAAGGCGCCGAAATTGAAGAACTCCGTCCCGCGCAGCGTCGCCGCCGTGCCGCCTTCGCGGATGGCGGTCGCGTCGTCGGGGCTGATGCGGTCGACCTTGACCGGGTCGAACTCGGTCAGGCCCTCGTTACGAAGCAGGGGCAAGGTGGCGACATCGTAGAACGGAAAGCCGAGATAGGTGAGCAGTACGCGGCGGCGAAGGTCCTTGGACATCGCCTCCAACGCCTCGGCAAGGATCGCTTCGGCAACGATATCCGTTGCGCGCAGCGCCCGCCGCTCCGCTAGCGCCGAAAGAAACGCGTCCGGCTTGTCCGCGACACCGGCCGCGATCTCGCCGAAGCCGTCGCCAAGTCCCGCCAGCGATTCCCGCTCGAAATACAGCGCCAGCGCCCGGTAAACTTGCTCGCGCGCCGCCTCCAACCCGTCATCGGAAATGTCGGGATCGGCATCCCACTCGCGCGACAATCGACGCGCCAGCAGGCGCAGCCTCCGAATACGAAAGGCAAGATCGTGATCGCGCAGGAAACCGATCGCCGCCTCGCTCGCCCCGCCTTTCGGCCCGCCGAGCTGGCCAAGCGCGTTGGCATCGAGATGACGCCGCAATCGCGCCGCCACCGCGGGAGCATCGGACCCGTCCATGTCGCCTGCCGCCATGACGGCAAGCTCGGCGAGACGCTCCACTATGCCGGAGATTTTCGCCTGCGCGTACGAATGAAACGCATAGCCTGCCTGCTCCGCCGCCGCCTGCTGCGCCCGTGCTCGCCAGGCGGAGAGACGCTTCGTTGTCGGCTTGTCAAAAAACAGTGTGCGCCCGAAAAGCTTCTCGACCGCCGCCTCCACCTCGGGCCGCAACGCCGCGACGATCGCGCGCAGCTTGAACGCCTCGCGCGATTGCGCCTCCAGCGTCTCCAGGTTGTCGCGGATCGGCTGTTCGCGAGGAATCGTGGAGAGCGAGCCGACGATGGCGGAGAAGAACCCCACGGGCCGCACTTCCTCGCCGCGACGTGCCGCGCGGCGGCGCGGGGTGGGGTCGATATAGACGAAACGCCGGTCCACCTCGCGCTGAGCCGGGCGTGAATTCAATCCCGCCATCGCGCCTGCAAACGGTGCATTCACCAACACCGATCCGTCGATCAGCGCGACATGGTCGACCGTCCCTCGCACGACATGCGCGGGCATTATCCGGTGCAGGAACGCTTCGCGGTTGGCCCATCCGTCGGGATCGAGCACATCGATCTCCGCCACGCCCAGCGGCGGGAACGCCCCCGGAAAACTCGCCGTCGCTCGTGCGGCGAAGGTCAGCTCGGAAAGGTGAGCGAGCGAGTGCCCGCCTTGCGCCGGGGTCTTTGATCGGAAGCCCACTGGCAACCGATGCTCGCTTTCCTCGACGACAGGCGGACTGTTGAGCCGCAATGTCTCGCGATGGCCGCGATAGTCGGTGGCGGTGACGAGCAGGTCGATGGGGTGGTTCTTCGGCAGCAAGGGGTCGCCTGCAGGCTGCGCCGCCATCGCGTTCAGCGCGTCGTGCAGCAGCTTCGTGAAGCCCGGCCCGGAAAAGGGCGGCTCGAACCAGCGCCCGCGAACGAGACCGGAGAGCTTGGCGCGCACCTCGGCGCGTGTCTCGCGCGCGACGCTTTCGTTCACCGCATTACCGGGGCGATTGGTGAGATACCAGACGAAGGGCCGCATCCACGGCTTCGCGCCGAGATCGGACCAAGGCCGCGCCTCGTCGGCCACCAACTGCTCGACATCGGCGTTTTCCAGCCACAATTCTGTCAGCGGTTCGAGGCTCTGCCCAGAATGGATGGCCTGCGCGAGAAAGACAGCGTTGATACCGCCCGCGCTGGCACCCGTCAGAATGTCCGGCAGCATCCGCAACCGCAATTCGTGCGCCTGCTCGATATGATCGAACAATCGCTGGTAAACGGCCTC
>JBARVT010000087.1:0-16963 GCA_049646405.1 Alteraurantiacibacter sp. | reverse complement strand
CACAGCCTGGAGGTTGCGCAGATCGGCCGCGTTGCTGCGCGCCAGCTGGGGCTGGACGAGGACTTGACCGAAGCGCTCTGCCTCGCGCACGATCTTGGCCACCCGCCTTTCGGCCATTCGGGGGAGGATGCGCTCGACGCCGCGCTGGAGCGGCATGGCGGGTTCGACCATAACGGGCAGACTTTGCGCACAGCGATGCGGCTCGACAGCCCCTATTGCGAGATGCCGGGCCTCAATCTCAGCTGGGAAGTGCTTGAGGGGCTGGCCAAGCACAACGGGCCGGTTGCTGACCCGCAATGGGCGCTGGCGGAACTGGACGCCGATTTCGCGCTAGACCTGCAACGCTATCCGACGCTGGAGGCGCAGGTCGCCGCGATTTCCGACGATATCGCTTACGACAATCACGACATAGACGACGGGCTGCGTGCCGGTTTCCTCGATCTTGACGATTTGCTGACGCTCGATTTCGTCGCTGACCTGTGGCGCGAGGTGGAACGCCGCTTCCCCGGCGCATCGCAGGAATCGCGCCTTCGCGAGCTGGTCCGCGCGCAGATCGGGGTGATGTGCAACGACCTCCTTCGAACGACGCTGACGAACCTGAAAGGCGTGGACAGCGTCGAGGATGTCCGCAGCGCAGGCCGCCCGCTCGCCACTCTTTCCCCTGCCATGGCCGAGCGCGAGCGCACGCTGAAACGCTTTATGTACGAGCGGCTTTACCATCACGAGGAGCAGCTGCGCACCGCGGCGCTGGCGAAGGATGTGATAGCGAAACTCTACGCCGTCTACGATCAGGACCCTGCGCAGATGACGCTCGGCTGGGCCGAGCGGCTTCCCCCCGAACAGCCCGCGCGCGCGCGGCACATCGCCGATTTCATCGCCGGGATGACGGACCGCTATGCTATCCGGCAATATGAGCGCATATTCGGATCGGTGCCGGAGGGATTGTCCAATGTCTGACGCTGCGCGCACGGGAAAGCGTCGCATCCTGCTGGTCGGCGCGACGGGTCTGATCGGGCGCACAGTCATCGCGCGCTCGCCCGACCTGCACGGCGCGATCCTCCAAGGTCTCGCGCGGCGCGAGATACCATTCCCCGAAGGCACGCGCATGGAGCTCATCCTCGCGCCGAGCGACAACTGGCCCGAGGCGGTCGGACAGCTGCAACCCGATGCCGTCATCAGCGCGCTCGGCACGACGCGCAGGAAAGCCGGCAGCGGGGAGGCGTTTCGCGCGGTCGATCACGATCTCGTGCTGGAGCTTGCGCGCGGCGCGAAGGAGGCGGGCGTGCGCAATTTCGTGCAGGTGTCATCCGTCGGCGCGGACCAGTACTCCAAGACCGAATATCTTCGCGTGAAGGGCGAGACGGAGAAGGATCTGAAAGCACTCAAGTTCCACCGGCTCGACCTGCTGCGCCCCGGCCTGCTGCGCGGCAGGCGCAAGAACGACATCCGCCCACTGGAGAAAGCCGGCCAGATCCTTGCGCCGCTCGCGGACATGTTCATGCAAGGCGACAAGAGCAAGTATCGCTCGATCCGCGCGACCGACCTGGCCGATGCGGCGTTGCATCTGGCGCTGGCCAAGGCAGGAGGATATTTCTTGCACGAGCACGATGCGTTGATGCGCCACGCGCGCGAATTCCAGCGCGAGCTGGCCGAAAAGGAGGCCGCCGCATGAGCTGGGACACGCTGTTCGGTATCGCCAATGGCTGGGCCGCGCTGATGTGGCTGGTGCTGATTGCCCTGCCGCGCACGCCTTTTGCGATGTCAGCGGTGTTCTATGCCGGTGTCGGCCTGCTTTGCACTGCCTATGCGCTGCTCATGGCGCTGCTGCTGGGGGGCGCGGTGGATCCCGGATCGACGGGCGAGGGGGCGCAGGCATCTTTTTTCAGCATCGCAGGGGTCCGAGCGCTGTTCGGCTCCGACGGGGGTGTCACCATCGGCTGGATTCACTACCTCGCACTCGACCTGTTCGCCGGTGTGTGGATCGCGAAGGATGCCGACGCCAAGCGGTTCTCACGGCTTGTGCAAGCACCCGTCCTGCTGCTGACCTTCTTCGCCGGGCCCGCGGGGCTGCTCGTCTGGCTCCTTATCCGCGAGAAGCGCGCACGGGCAGCGGCGGGGCCGCGCCGCGTCAACCGGTGAAGCGCCACGCGCCCGCGACCGAACGAAACCGCGATGCCATAGCCGGGGTGCTGGCGGAGGAATTGCCGGAAATCGGCCTCGTCTTCGAAGTCGCCAGCGGATCGGGCGAGCATGCGGTCCATTTTGCGCGGAGCTTCCCGAAGCTAAACTGGCATCCGAGCGATCCTGACCCGGAAGCGGTGGCGTCGATTGCCGCATGGCGGAACGACGCAGGCTTGCCGAACCTTGGCAAACCCTTCGCTTTCGCCACGACCGATGCCGACAGCCCGCTTGACCGGGCCGATGCGATCTTCTGTGCCAATATGATCCATATCAGCGCGTGGGCCTCCTCCATCGGCCTGTTCCATCATGCTGCAAGGTTGCTGGGCAAGGGCGCACCGTTGGTCCTATACGGCCCGTTCATCGAAGACGACGTGCCGACCGCGCCGTCCAATCTGGATTTCGATGCCAGCCTCAGCTTGCGCAACCCGGCATGGGGCATTCGCGCACTGAATGATGTCGATGCGCTGGCACGCGAGCATGGCTTCGCCCGCACTGCCCGCTACGCAATGCCCGCCAACAACCTCATTCTCGTCTTCCGCCGCGCCTGAAACGCGAAACGCCCCCCGGATCGCTCCGACGGGCGTCTCGCGAGTGTCGTGATCGCGCGGATCAGATGGCTCGGTCGCCCGCTTCGCCAACCGATTCGATGTCGCGGCCAAATCCCTTGACGGTGTTGCAGGCGGTCGCAGTCAGCGCGAGCGTGCCTACGGTGATAGCGAGAATGATCTTGCGTGCCATGGTTGGCTCCTTCCAAATACGTCCCGCCAGAGTTGGCCGAGTGGAGCGGGCTGTGCAATGGTAAACCCGCGCGATGGTGTCAGGTTCCGGTCGGGATGCTCTCCGTCATCCGTGCCTTGCGCAGCACGCGCTCGCGCCAGGTGATGACGATGCCCGATGCGATGACGACCGGCGCACCGAGCCACAGGCCCGCGGTCGGGATGTCGCCGAAGATGAGGAAGCCGAGCAGCGCGGCCCAGATGAGGCTCGAATAATCCATTACGATCACGCTCGACACTTCCCCGAAGCGCAGCGCGGTTGTGATGAGCACCTGCCCCCATGTCCCCGCGACTCCGATACCGAGCAGCAGCAGCCATTGCTCGCCAGTCAGCGGTTCGTGGACGAAGGCGAGCGCGGGCGCGGTAAGGATAACGGTGGCGAGCGCGAACCAGAAAACGATTACCAGCGGCCTGTCCGTCCGCCCGAGGTCGCGGATCTGGATCGAGATGAGCGCGATCATGAACGCACCGCCCAGCGCGACGAGCGCGCCGAACAGCGGGATCTGTCCGCTGCCCGGCTGCGCGATGACGATGACGCCGAGAAAGCCTGCCGCGACCGCCGACCAGCGCCAGATGCCGACGCTTTCCTTCAGCAGCAGGATCGAGAGGATCACTGCGAAGATCGGGCTGGTGAAGCCCAGTGTCGTCGCTTCGGCGAGCGGGAGCAGGATGACACCGCCGAAATTGAGCAGCATGCCGATAACGCCATATCCCGCGCGCACCGCGTGGGCCTTCGGACGCTCGGTTTTCAGCACATGCAGCCCGCCCGCCAGCATGGCCCACGCGACAAGGATCGGCAGCGAGACGAATTGCCGCCAGAAGATCAGTTCGGCAATGTGGATGCCCGTGTCCGCGGCGAGCTTGATGCACACTGCCATCAGCGCGAAGCCCGCAATCCCCGCCAGCCGCAGGGCGAGGGCCAGCAGCGGCCTGTCGGTATTCGCGTCGCTCACCGGGCGGGCCTTGGACTTGGGGGCGGTCGCGTTCAAGCAGGATATTGCGGGGGAGAGGCGGGAGCGCCATATCGCGCCGCGCGATGCTCTGGCCCGACTTCATCACCTTTGCGAGCGATGCGACCCGCTACCTGCTTGCAGGCGCGACCCTGTTGTTGCTGTCGGCCATGGCCGCGCTTGGCGATCGGCGGCGCGCGCGGCGCAGGAACCCGGACGATGTCGGCTTTGTGCCGTGGCGCGATATCGGCGCGCTCAGCATGTTTGCCGGACTGGCACTGGTAGCGTTCGGGGCGGTTGGCCTGTTGCGGTCCTGAAATGCGCGGTCGGCATCGCCGACGAGGCAAGCAAGTATATTACAGGCAGGCTTCCAAATAGGCCTGGTCGAATCCGAATTGCCGCGCTTTTTCAAGCGTGTAGGGGCGAAGGCCGCTCGAACGGTGCTCGCCGATGATCTTGCCGTCGTCGCCTTCGTCGAGATATTCGAAATTGAACAGCTCCTGCGTGACGATGACATCGCCTTCCATGCCGATCACCTCAGTGATGTTGGTCGTGCGGCGTGTGCCGTCGCGAAGGCGCTTCACCTGCACGATCAGGTCGACCGATTCGGCGATCTGGCGGCTGATGGCCTCTTTCGGGATCTTGATGTCGCCCATCAGGATCATGTTTTCCATGCGTCCCAGGCACTCGCGCGGAGAGTTGGCGTGGAGCGTACACATCGAGCCATCGTGGCCGGTGTTCATCGCAGCAAGAAGATCGAAACATTCCGAGCCACGAATTTCGCCCAGGATGATGCGGTCGGGTCGCATACGCAGCGCGTTCTTAACAAGGTCGCCGATGGTGATCGCGCCCTGCCCCTCCAGATTTGGTGGGCGTGTTTCGAGCGGCAGCCAGTGCGGTTGCTGCAGGCGAAGTTCCGCCGCGTCTTCGATTGTCAGCACGCGCTCGCCCGGGTCGATCATCTTCGACAGGGAGTTCAGCATCGTGGTCTTCCCGGAACCGGTACCGCCGGAGATCACGATGTTCATCCGGCAGGCCCCCGCGATCTTGAGCGCGGTGCACATCTTGTCGCTCATCGAACCCCAGTCGCGCAGGTTGTCCAGCGTGATCGGTTTTTCGGAGAACTTGCGGATCGAAATCGCGGTGCCGCGCAGCGAGAGCGGCGGCACGATGACGTTGACACGGCTGCCGTCCTTGAGACGGGCGTCGGCTAGCGGTGTCGTCTGGTCGACGCGGCGGCCGACCTGGTTCACGATGCGCTGCGCGATCTGGAACAGGTGCCCCTCGTCGCGGAACTTGATCGGCGCGACGATCAGCTTGCCGCCCTTTTCGATATAGGTCTGGTCCGGTCCGTTGACCATGATGTCCGACACGTCGGGATCGTTCAGCAGCTCTTCGAGCGGGCCGAAACCGAGCAATTCGTCGATCAGCACCTTTTCCAGCGCGAACTGCTCGCGCCGGTTCAGCGTGACCTTCAACTCGGCCAGCACTTCCATGATGATCGGGCGGAATTCCTCGGACAGCTCTTCCTTGCTGAGCGTCGCCGCCGCTTCGGGATCGACACGTTCGAGCAGACGGGGAAGAACCTGTTCCTTGATCTTGTGGACGCTCGCCTCGAAGCCGCCGACTTCCTGCTGCTCGTGGACGGCATTGGCACGGTCCGCCAGCCGGCTCATCGCATCGACATTCCTGTCGTTCGACTTGTCGACCGGATCGCCCTCGGCCGGGACGGGCGGGAACTGCTCGCCACCTGGTACAAGGCCGTCCGGCTCAGGCGCGTGCGAGCCGGCAGCAGCACCGCCGCGCATTGGCTTCGCCACGCCAAAGCTCGGCCGCGCGCCCTTGCCCATTCCGCCTGCTCCGCTTTTCCGTCCGAACGCGCTCATTCGCTGCCCCTCGATCTTTCCCACTTGGCGGCTCTCCAAAAGGGGGAGGGCCGGTGTCTCGCCGAACGATGTCGACGAGTTTGGTAAATAATTTGCAAACCCGGGGTTGGTCCCGGGCCTGCATGGGGGCTGCTATCGGACATATTGGTTAAATCGGCGTTTACCGATGGGCGGGCGCTGGCCGCCATTATCCGATTGAACCGCCGCTGTGCCGCGCCTAGAGGCCGGGCCGACAGTGAGGGCGGTTACAGATGCAACAATCGGACAGGGCGGGGCTGCTTTTCGCGCTGGCCGGGTTCTGCCTGCTTTCCGCCGGCGATGTCGTCGTGAAGAGCATGGCGGACGAATGGACGCCGACCGCTGTCGCCGCGGTGCGATATTCGCTGGGAGCTGTCGCCCTATCCGCGCTGCTGTTCGGGACGGAGGGCGCGAAACCTTTTCACCACGTCCCGCGTCCGATGGTGCAGGCCTTGCGCGGGCTGGGCGTGGGAGTGGCGACGCTCGCCTTTTTCGGCAGCGTGTGGCTGATGCCGCTCGCCGATGCGGTCGCGATTACGTTCACCCAACCGATGATCACCGCGCTGCTCGCAACGCTGATTCTCGGCGAGACCTTGCGGCGCGAGACCCTGGTCGCCATCGCGGTGGCCTTCGCGGGCGTGCTGATCGTGCTGCGGCCCAACTTCGCCCAGATCGGCTGGGCTGCGTTGCTGCCGCTGCTGTGCGCGCTGGGCATGGCGGTCCTGGTTACGGCCAACCGCGCGGCGAGTGGCAGGGGCAGCGCGTTGGCGGCGCAGGCCTATGTCGCTATCGGCGGGGCGGTGGTGCTGGTGAGCGCGGCTGTCATCGGCCATTTGAGCGGCATCGAGGCGCTGCGCTTCTGGTGGCCCGACTGGACGGTGCTGGCGCGCACGGCCTTCGTCGCGGTGTCGGCCAGCAGCGCGCACTGGCTGATCTACATGGGCACGGAGCGCGCCGGCGCAGCGACCATCGCACCGATGACCTATGTACAGATCATCGTCGCTACCGGGCTGGCGTGGATTTTCTTCGGCGAAGTGCCCGACATTGTCGCGATGCTTGGCGCGGCGCTAATCGTGGCGGCGGGGCTGTGGCTCTGGGCGCGCACGCGGCGGCGTATACAAGTCATCGCGCAGCCTTAGGCTAGCGCCTGATCCAGGCGGTGAGCTTGCGGTTGTGCATCTCGACCGTCACGTCCTGCCGGTATCCGGTTGCGAGGGCTCTGATGACGAGCGCGGTCGCATCGTCGTTCTGCACGGTCATCGGGCGATTGGCGGTGACGATGGCGGCGGGCCGGGTGGCGAGCACCCGTCCGACTTCGGCGACCTGCTCGATGCCCAGCGCCCGCACCTCGAGCGCGTTGTTCAGATGGTCGGGATAGACATAGCGTGTCGGCACGCAGCTGCCCGTCATCCGGTAAATCGCGGTCGGCCCGTCAAACAGCCACAGGCAATTCTCCTCGGCGTCGACATGCGGCGCGATGGCGGCGGCGAGACGCTCTGCCGCGGCATGCTCGTCGAGCGAGGCCTGGTACCGGTCGGGCAGGTTGAGCAGCGCGAAGAACCCGGCGGCCAGCGCGATGGCAGGAAAGGCGCGCAGCGGCCCTCGTGCATCCAGCAGCGGCAGCGACATCAAAGCGGCGGGCGCGCTCATCGCAGCGTAATAATAGAGATAGACCGTGCCTGGCAGCAGAACGCTGGCGAGCGTCGCGGCCGTCCATCCGGAGAAGAATAGCCAGAGCGCAAAGCATTCGGGCCGTCGCATGCGGAGCGCTGCATAGGTGCCGCCGATGGCGAGGATCGCGACGGGCGACACGCCGAGCCAGTGATCAGGTGCCCAGCGGCCCTGGGGGGCGGGAAGCCGGTCGAAGAAGCTGAGGAAATTGGCAAAAACGAAGGCCTCGAGCTCGCCGATAGCGGCGTAAAACACGCCCACCGCCAGCGTCGGGGCGATGCCAAACAGCGCGAAGAACAGCGCGAATTCGCCGACCTGCTGCCACTGCGTCCCGCGCTTGCGCAGCACCCACAGGGCATACAGCCCGAAGAAGATGCACTGGGGCAGGACGGTGTATTTGACCTGCAAAGCCAGCCCGCCCAGCAGCATGGCCCAGCAGGCTCGGCGCGCGAAATGCTCGTGGTCCGGGTCGGCCAGCAGGGTCGCCATCCCGAGGACGAGCGGGAGGAAGAACACCTCGCTCTGCCCCGAATAGCTGGCATAGGCGCACAGCAGCATCGTCTGGATCGCGGCCGCAAGCGTGGCGGAGAAGCGCCCGACGAGCCGCCGCGCCAAACGATAGGTCAGCCACGCACAAGCCATCGCAAACAGCGCTGCCACAATCTGATAGGCGAGCGGCCCGGGTCCGAACGCCGCATGGGCGAGGCCGAAAATGGCGAACAGGCCGAAGGGCTTGCGGTCCCACCAGTCGACGAAGGGCAGTTCGCCAAATTGCATGCGCCATCCGATGAAGCTGTAAAGCTGCTCGTCGAAATCGGCGACCGGATCGCCGAACCATATCCCGCGCGTCGTCAGCACGAGCATGGCCAGCGCGGCGAATGGCAGCATGTCGCTGCGCCACAGTGCGGTGGTTTGCTTGGTATATGGAGTGGCGGCAAGCGCGGTCATCGGAACGGGCCATCGCCCAACATGGTTAAGGAAGAATGGAGACGGGCGAAGACGTGCGCGAATGCTGGCTGTGCGAGAGGCCGCTCGGACAGCGTGTGCAGTGGCATCACGCCGTCCCAAAGTCGAAGCGCGGGCGCGACATTGTGCCGGTCCACCCGATCTGCCACCGCACGATCCACGCGCTCTTCACCAATGCCGAGTTGGCACGGCTCGACGGCGCGCGTGCGCCACTGCTCAAAAGCGAGGACATGGCGCGCTTCCTGAAATGGATCGCGGGTAAACCGCCCGATTTTCACGCGCCGACGCAGCGGCCAAGGGGCTGACTTCGTTCGCCCGTTCTTAACCATGTCGCCCTAACCCGGGGGCATGACGCGCGAGCCTCGCCCCAAACGCCGCCTCCTGCTGGCGCTGGTACTCCTGTCCCTGCCGCCACTAATGCTAGGTGCGCTGGGGGCGTGGAGCATCGCGCCTCATCCCGGTCCGCCGGTAGCGAAGGTCCGGGCGGCGGTGCATATCGCCAAGGCTCCGTTCGCCGAACGCATCGTGGTTGGTGACAGCCGGATCGAATCGGCCCAGCCAACCGACGCGGCGCTTTGGGTTGGCTATGGCAGCGCGACTTTTCGCGATCTGGAGCGTCTGGCGGGCGTGATCTGCTCGGTCAGCGATGCGCCGGTCGTGGTCGCGCTCGGCGTGAACGATGCGAAGGCCGACTTCGTCGATGTCGACGCCTCGCTGGCGGCCGCGCGAGGAATGGTGGAAAGCTGCGGATCGGGGCGCACCACCTTTGCAGGCATCTGGCCGCCCGAGCCAACCGGGCAACCATTTGGCGCATTCTTCGATACGGACGCCGTCGACTTGCTGGACACGGGCCTTGCGGAAATGACGGCGAGAACAGGTGCGGGATACTTTACCGCGCCCGGTGACTTGTCAGGCCACACCACGGACGGCGTGCATTTCACGCCCGATGTATCCGCTCGCTACCTGGCGCTTCTTGCTGGCGATGCGGAGCTCGCGTCGCGATGACCGGCAAGGCCTTTCTCACCCCGTCGCTGTCGCTCCTGCTCGATCTCGTTCGCGGTATCGCGGCGCTGGTGGTCTTGGTGGGCCACGCACAAGGGATGGAACTGTATACCGGTCCATATCCGCTTAGCCCGTATATCCAGCACCACGCGGTGATCGTATTCTTCGTGCTGTCGGGACTCGTCATCGCGCACTCGGTGCAGCAGCGGCAGGGCGACCTTGCCGAGTATGCCATCGCCCGGATTGCCCGGATCGTGCCCGTCGCGCTGTTCGCAATCGCCGTGTCTGCCGCGCTGTTTGCATGGACGCGGCTGTCCAGCCTCGATGCCGGTATGCCTGGGACTTACGACACGCTGTCGTGGCAGACGACGCTGCTCCCGGCACTTTTCCTGAGCGAGAGCGCGATCGGGCAGGGGCTGGTGTGGAACCCACCCTACTGGTCGTTGGTGTGCGAGATGTTCTTCTATGCCTTCTTCGGTGCAGCGGTGTTCCTATGCGGTGGCCAGCGCATGCTAGTACTCGGCTTTCTCGCGCTGCTAGCGGGGTGGAAAGTGCTGGCGCTGTTCCCGATCTGGCTGCTGGGCGTGGCGCTGGTGCGCTGGCCCGAGCGTTTCACGGTCGGACGGATCGGTGCAAGCGCGGCGCTGGTCGCAGCGCTGGCGGTTGCGCTGATCGTCGACCGTCAGACGGTCCCGCTCGCTTTTGCTCTGGCCGAGTGGACGGGACTATCGCTTGAAGCGCTTGGTATCGCCAAATACCTGCTCGCCGACGTGGCGATGGGCGTCGCGGTGACGCTCGCCTTCGTCGGGATGCGCGCATGGTCCGATGCGGCGATGCCGCTGCTGGCGCGCGGGGCCGGGGCGATTCACTGGCTCGCGGGGATCAGCTTCACGCTCTACGTCGTGCACCACCCGATCCTGCTGACGCTGCGCGCTTACGGGATCGGAGCGGGGGACAGTCCGGTGATCTTCGCCGGGACGATGGCGTTCGTCGTGGCGATCTCTTGGCTGCTGGCCGACCTTGTCGAGCATCGAACCCCTGCGCTGCGACGGGCGATGCGAAACTGGCTGGCCGCGCGGCAACCGCACCTCGCATGAAACCGGTCTCGCATAAAAAAGGGCGCCGCAAAGGGCGCCCTTCTTGAATTCGATCGCATAGCCAGGACCTCAGCCCTCGACATGCTCCGCGAGCACGGTGAGGCCGTTCTCGCCCACCTCGGCAAAGCCGCCGCGCACCTCGATGCTTTCGGGCGCGCCGCCTTCGGTCTTCCACACCTGCACCGCGCCGTCGCGGATGGTGGACATGAAAGGCGCGTGCCCTTCGAGCACACCGAACTCGCCCTCCGCTCCGGGCACGACGACCATGTGGACGTCTTCGGAGCGGACGAGCTTGCTCGGGGTCACGAGTTCGAAATGCAGTGCCATCGGATCAGGCGTCTTCCGCCATCTTCTTGGCCTTTTCGACCGCATCCTCGATACCGCCGACCATGTAGAAGGCCGCTTCGGGCAGATGGTCGTATTCGCCCTCAACGACGGCCTTGAACGATTTCACAGTGTCTTCCAGCTGCACGAACTTGCCCGGAATGTTGGTGAACACCTCGGCGACGTGGAACGGCTGAGAGAGGAACTTCTGGATCTTGCGCGCGCGTTGGACGGTCAATTTGTCCTCTTCGGACAGCTCGTCCATCCCGAGGATGGCGATGATATCCTGCAGGCTCTTGTACTTCTGCAGCGTTTCCTGGACCTTGCGCGCGGTCTCGTAGTGCTCCTGCCCCACGACGCGCGGTTCGAGGACGCGGCTGGTCGAATCCAGCGGGTCGACCGCCGGATAGATACCGAGTTCGGAGATAGCGCGGTTCAGCGTGGTCGTCGCATCAAGGTGCGCGAAAGAGGTGGCAGGCGCCGGATCGGTCAAGTCATCCGCGGGAACGTAGATGGCCTGGACCGAGGTGATCGAACCCTTGGTGGTCGAGGTAATGCGTTCCTGCAGGTTACCCATGTCGGTCGACAGGGTCGGCTGGTAGCCCACCGCCGAGGGAATACGCCCGAGCAGCGCCGACACTTCCGAGCCGGCTTGCGTGAAGCGGAAGATGTTGTCGACGAAAAACAACACGTCCTGTCCTTCCTGATCGCGGAAGTATTCCGCCATGGTCAGGCCTGACAGCGCCACGCGGGCGCGCGCGCCCGGAGGTTCGTTCATCTGGCCGAAGACGAGCGCCACCTTGGAGCCTTCCGAGATCGCTTCGCCCGCATCGTTCTTGGCGATAACGCCCGCGTCGAGGAACTCGTGATAAAGATCGTTGCCCTCGCGAGTACGTTCACCGACGCCGGCGAAGACGGACACGCCGCCATGGCCCTTGGCGATATTGTTGATCAGTTCCTGAATCAGAACGGTTTTGCCCACACCGGCACCGCCGAACAGGCCGATCTTGCCGCCTTTCGCATAGGGCGCGAGCAGGTCGATGACCTTGATGCCAGTCACGAGGATGTCGGCTTCGGTCGACTGGTCGACGAATGCAGGAGCCTCGGCGTGGATCGGGGCAGACATTTCGGCACCGATGGGGCCGCGCTCGTCGATCGGCTGGCCGGTGACGTTCATGATGCGGCCGAGCGTCTTCGGGCCGACCGGCACCGAAATCTGCGCGCCGGTGCTGATCACTTCCTGCCCGCGGGTGAGGCCGTCCGTGCCGTCCATCGCGATGGTACGCACGGTGTTCTCGCCGAGGTGCTGCGCGACTTCGAGAACGAGCGTAATGTCGCCGTTCTTCGTTTCGAGCGCGGTGAGGATCGGCGGCAATTCGCCGGGGAAAGCGACGTCGACGACGGCGCCGATGACCTGGGCGATGGTGCCGTTCGTGGTCTGGTTCAATGCGGGTGCGGTGGCCATGATGGTTTCCTGTGGCGTCGGATCAAATGTCTACGTGGTGCGAATCGTGTTCGGCGCAAAGTTCTTCGGCGTCGGCGATCATCCAGCCTTCGCCGGTTTCATCGACTTCCAGCGTCGCGTCGTGGCGCAGCGCGGTATCTTCGCCGAGGCCGAATTCGCACGAAGCGGTCGGCGCGCCCATGCCGCGGCGGCAGACGGCGGTGCTGACCGGTTCTGCAACGGGGCAGGTGGTGGCAAACACTTCCTTGAAAAGGTCTTCATCCGCCGGGGCAAGCTTGGGTGTCGGCGTCGCAGCGGGCGCTTCCACCGCTTCGGGTGCAGGCTCTTCGCCGCAGGCGGCGAGGGCGAGGAGGGGCAGGGCGGAAAGGAGGGCGATTTTGTTCACGAGTGAGTCCTGAAAATTTAGAGCGCTTCCGCGCCGGCGATGATCTCGATGAGTTCGGTGGTGATCGCGGCCTGGCGGCTGCGGTTGTACTGGATGGTCAGCTTGTCGATCAGATCGCCAGCATTGCGCGTGGCGTTGTCCATGGCAGTCATCGATGCGCCCTGTTCCGAAGCCTCGCGTTCTAGCAGCGCGCCGAATAGCTGCGTCTTGACGTAGCGCGGCAACAGGTCTTCGAGGATTTCCTCCTCGCCAGGTTCGTATTCCACGACGGCGCCGGATGCCTCGGCGGTTTCGGGTCCAGATACATTTTGGGGGACGGGCAGGAGTTGCACCGTCGTCGGGTTCTGCACCAGCGCGCTCTGGAACACCGGGTAGACGAGATGCGCGACATCGAATTCGCCGTTCTCGAACCGGGTCACCAGGTCGTCCGCAATGCTTTCCGCTTCGGCGAAGTCGGGATTGCGCATGTCGGAGGTGTCGTAATGCTTTGCGATCCGGTCGGCGTAGTCGCGCTTGATCGGCGCGCGGCCCTTTTTGCCGACGAGGTAGAACTTAACGTCCTTGCCCTCGGAGATGAGGTGCCTGGCCTGCTTCTTGGCCTCTTTAACGATATTGGAATTGAGACCGCCGCACAGGCCCTTATCCGTGTTCACGACGACGAGCAGGTGACGCTGGTCGCTCCCCGTGCCGCGCAGCAGCAGGGGCGCGCCGTCGCCGCTGACCTTGCCGGCGAGCGAAGCCATGACATCGGCGAGGCGATTGGCATAGGGACGCGCTGCTTCGGCTGCGGCTTGCGCCTTGCGCAGCTTCGCAGCGGCGACCATCTGCTTCGCCTTGGTGATCTTCTGGGTCGACTTGACCGACCCGATCCGATCCTTGAGTTCCTTGAGTGAGGCCACTCTATCTTCCTTCCTTTTTCGTCATTCCCGCGAAGGCGGGAATCCAGTCTGGCTTGATTCTGCTCTACTCTGGATCCCCGCCTGCGCGGGGATGACGAAGTGGATTGGACTCCCTGTGCTTACGCGAACTGCTTGGCAAAGGTGTCGAGCGCGCTCACCACCTTGCCCTTGGTATCGTCCTCGAACTTGCCGGTGTCGCGGATTTCGGCGAGCACGTCCGCATGTTCGTTGCGCATGAAGCTGAGCATCGCGGCTTCGTATTCGGTCACCCGGTCCACCGCGACAGTGTCGAGATAGCCGTTCGTGCCGGCGAAGATCGACACGGTCTGCTCTTCGAACGGCATGGGCGAGAATTGCGGCTGCTTGAGCAGCTCTGTCAGGCGCGCGCCGCGGTTGAGCAGGCGCTGGGTCGAGGCGTCGAGGTCCGAGCCGAACTGCGCGAAGGCCGCCATTTCGCGGTACTGAGCCAGCTCCAGCTTGATCGAACCCGCAACCTTTTTCATCGCCTTCGTCTGGGCGGCACCGCCCACGCGGCTGACCGACAGGCCCACGTTGATGGCGGGGCGGATGCCCTGAAAGAACAGGTCAGTCTCGAGGAAGATCTGGCCGTCGGTGATCGAAATCACGTTGGTCGGGATATAGGCCGACACGTCGCCCGCCTGCGTTTCGATAATCGGCAATGCGGTGAGCGATCCGGCGCCGTTCGCCTCGTTCATCTTCGCCGCACGCTCCAGCAGGCGCGAGTGCAGGTAGAACACGTCGCCGGGATAGGCTTCGCGGCCCGGCGGGCGGCGCAGCAGCAGCGACATCTGGCGATAGGCGACAGCCTGCTTCGAAAGGTCGTCATAAACGATCACGGCGTGCATGCCGTTGTCGCGGAAGAATTCGCCCATGGCGCAGCCGGTGTAAGGTGCGAGATATTGCAGCGGAGCGGGCTCGGACGCGGTCGCGGCGACGACGATGGAATATTCCATCGCGCCGTTTTCCTCGAGGCTCTTCACGATCTGCGCGACCGTCGAACGCTTCTGGCCGATGGCGACGTAGATGCAGTAGAGCTTCTTGCTTTCGTCGTCCGAGGCGTTGACCGTCTTCTGGTTGATGAAGGTGTCGATGGCGACGGCGGACTTGCCGGTCTGCCGGTCGCCAATGATGAGTTCGCGCTGGCCGCGGCCGACGGGCACGAGCGCGTCAATCGCCTTGAGGCCGGTCTGCACGGGTTCGTGTACCGACTTGCGCGGGATGATGCCCGGTGCCTTCACCTCGACGCGCTTGCGCTCGACATCGGTAATCGGGCCCTTGCCGTCAATCGGGTTACCCAGCGCGTCCACCACGCGGCCCAGCAGGCCCTTACCGACCGGCACGTCCACGATAGTGCCGGTGCGCTTGACGGTGTCGCCTTCCTTGATGTTCGTGTCCGCGCCGAAGATCACGACGCCGACATTGTCCGCTTCCAGGTTCAGCGCCATGCCTTCCACGCCGTTGGCGAACTGCACCATCTCGCCGGCCTGCACCTTGTCGAGGCCGTGGATACGGGCGATGCCGTCGCCCACCGAGAGGACGGTGCCGACTTCGCTGACTTCGGCTTCGGTGCCGAAATTGGCGATCTGATCCTTGATGACCTTGCTGATTTCTGCGGCGCGGATTTCCATGTGTCTGCCTTTATATATGGGGGCGCGCTCAGGCGCTCTTCATCGCATGGGCGAGGGAATTGAGACGGGTGCGAATCGAGCTGTCGATGCGCTGCGATCCGATGGTGACGACGAGACCGCCGAGAAGGTCGGGATCGACGCGGGATTTCAGTTTGACGGTGCGGCCTTCGCGGGCGCGCAGCTTGCTTTCCAGCGTCGCGATCTGCTCGTCAGTGAGGGCGTGGGCGCTGGCGACTTCGGCCTGCACTTCGCCGCGCTGCGCGGCGGCAATCGTGGCAAAGGCGCGGATCATGCCTGGCAAGGCGGACACGCGGCGGTTTTCCGCCAGCACGCCGAGGAAGCTGCGGGTGAGGTCCGACAGGCCGAGATGATCGCCGATGCCCGCCATCGCGCCGCCGATATGGCTGCGGCTGATTTCAGGATTGCGGATCAGGCCGCGCAATTCCGGCGATTCGGAAAGCGCGGCCTCCAGCCGTTCGAGATCGCCCTCGACAGCGGTGACGGTCCCCGCCTCGCTGGCAAGGTCGAACAGGGCCGATGCGTATCGCCCTGGCAGGCTGGCCTGAATACCGGCGGAAGTCTCCACGCGCGAAGGTCCTCTTGGGTCCGAGAAACGGAAAAAACTGGGCAGTGGGAAACGGGACGCGCAGCGGCGTCTTCCCAAAGCTGGCGCGCGACTAGCAAAGGGGTCGGGCGAGCGCAAGCCGCGTCCTTCGGCAGATGGGTGCTAGCCAATAGTCCGACTGAGCCAGGCGATTGGAATGAAGGACAGGACGAGATAGCCGACACCGACTTTCCACCAGCGGTTCGCGAACATCATCCACACCACGAGCAGCATCGACACCCATTCGCCCGAGCCGCGAATCAAGGCTTCGAAGAAGCCGTGCCGGGTGAAGAGCGTAGCCAGCCAGCCCGATCCGATCACGACGACAATGATCAGCACCAGACCCCACTGGTATTTCCGGTTCGCCATGTAATACTCGCCAAGATGCAGCGTGCCTTCGGTCGGCACCTTGTCCGGAAGCGCGACGGCCGCGATCAGCACGATGACCACCATCAGCCCCATGATCGGCAAGAATTCGCCAAGGGTAATCGTCTCGGAAGCATTGTTCGCCATCATCCACCAGAAAACCAGGACGATCATCAGCGCGAAGAAGGCGAACAGCATTTGCGCCCAGTGCCAGCGGACATTCGGCGCACGGATCAGCCGGTTGAGGTTTTCCAGCTCGAACGTAATGGCGACGCCGAGGACAATGGAAATAAGAACGAGGGCCTGTTCCACCTAGTCCTCCTGCGTCGCCGAGCACGAATAGACCAGCCGCTCGTTCGGGCGATCCGGCAATTGCGCCAGCACGGCGGACTGGCTTGCGCCGAATGCGCGGGCGGCGTCCTCTCCCGCGCCGCATTGCGGGGCATTGTAGCGGCCCCTGGCGGCGCGGGCCTGCGTCATGGCGGGGCGGCTGAGCAGGTATCGTTCCATCACCAGCTCGCTTGCTGCCGGGTCGAACCGGTTGACCGATACCGCTGCCTCGTTGGCTGGCACGAAGATGCGCGTCCATGCGCCCTGGTCGAGGCCGTATTGCGTGCGCCCGTTGACGCAGCCGCCAGCGTCCCATTCGAGCGGAACGTCCTCCTGCGGATCTCCGACGACGCGGCTGCGCTCGATGTCGAGCACACAGGCGTAGGTTCCGGCC